>NZ_UHIL01000002.1:1207858-1509823 GCF_900460535.1 Vibrio parahaemolyticus
ATTTGCGTTGGTATCTATTGCTATATCTTCTGCATTACTATCAGGATGCAAAACTGGCGATATCGCAACGAAAACTGCCCAAGAACCCTCTGTTGAAACCGTTACCCTAACCGAAACAAAAATCACTCCTTATCATACTTTTATCGGTCGAACTGAAGCGGTAAATGACGTTGATATTATGCCTCGAGTCGGTGGCGAATTAACCGCGATTCATTTTAAAGATGGCGATATGGTCGAAAAAGGCCAATTGCTGTTTGAAATCGACGACCGTCCTTACAAAGCGGCACTGGCGTATGCAAAAGCGTCGTTGCAAAAAGCAAAAGCACAACTCGTTCAAACTACGCGTGATGCAGAACGTGTGAAGAAACTCATCAAAGATAAAAGCATCAGTGAGCAGCAATACGATGACGCCATTGCCGCGCACGCCGCAGCGATTGCTTCGGTAGAAGAGGCGAAAGCGACGCTGGTTTCAGCAAGGCTCGATCTTGAGTTTAGCTCTGTGCGTGCTCCTTTCTCTGGCCGCGTGGGTTTCAGCAACTTCCGAGTGGGTGACCGTATTTCGAAAATTCAACTCGTTCCTCTTGTTTCGATCACTCAAATCGACCCAATTCGCTTTGGCTTTGATGTGGATGAGAAGCTCTACCGCCGAGTAAGAAGTGCCATTGATGTGGCTCATCGTAACGATGACAAACTGGATGTTTATTTAACACTGACGCTTTCAGACGGTTCATTGTATCCACTTGATGGCAAGATCTACGCCGTTGGCAACAAGATCGATTTAGAAACAGGCTCAATTCGAGCAGAAGCACAATTTGATAACCCAACTTACGCGCTAATGCCGGGTGAATATGGCAACTTGACCATCAAGCTGCGCAACAAAACCATTGATGGTTTGCTTATCCCATCGGCGGCTGTTCAGCAAGACCAAGCGGGTGACTACGTCATGGTGGTTGGTGATGATCACGTGGTGTCTCGTCGTAACGTTGAACTCGGTCAGACCTACGGTGTGAAACGTGCTGTGCTGACTGGTTTGGCGGCTAACGAAAAAGTCATCGTCAATGGTCTACAAAAAGTGCGTCCGGGCGCAACGGTGAAAGACGTTGAACTACAGAGTGAACAAGGCTGAGTGAGTACTGATGTTAAGTAAATTTTTCATTCACCGGCCGAAGTTTGCTTTGGTGATCTCACTGGCGATGACATTGATGGGTATGATCGCCCTGAAAGTCTTGCCAATTTCTGAGTATCCTCAAATCTCTCCGACGGTAATTACGGTGAGCACCATGTATCCGGGTGCAAACGCGAACGTGGTTAAAAAGACGGTTGCACAGCCGATAGAAGCCAAAGTCAACGGCGTTGAAGACATGATTTACATGTCTTCTGTGATTGGTAACGATGGTTCATACACACTACGTATCTATTTTCGAGTGGGCGCAGATGGCGATATGGCGCAGGTTCGTGTGAACAACTTGGTGGCGCAAGCGACGTCGTCTCTACCACAAGAAGTAAACCAAATCGGTGTGACGGTTAAGAAGAAATCTTCCGATATGCTGGGCGTTATTACACTGCGTTCTCCGAAACAGTCTCACGATAGTATCTACCTCTCTAACTATGCGGATCTCAATATTGTTGAGCGTTTAAAACGTATCGAAGGTATGAGTGACATTACGCTGCTGGGTAAGAAAGACTACTCAATGCGTATTTGGTTGAACCCAAATAAACTGGCCACCTTGAAGCTTTCCGCTAGTGATGTTATTGGCGCAATTAAAACGCAAAACATCCAAGTGGCGGCGGGTAAGATCGGTGGTATGCCAGCTCCGGGTGACCAGCAATATCAATATGTTTTGCAAACCAAAGGTCGCCTTACTTCTGCGGAAGAGTTCGAGAACATCATCATCCGCGCGAGCAAGAAAGGTTCTTTGATTCGCTTGAAAGATGTGGCTCGTGTGGAAGTTGGCGCACAAGGTTACGAAGCTGATGGTCGTATGAATAACGAACCAGCCGCCGTTCTGGCCTTGTACCAGTTGCCGACAGCGAACGCGCTAGACGTGATGGAACGCGTGAAAGAGGCCATGAAAGAGTACGAGAAATCGTTCCCAGATGATTTGGTCTACGACATCGCTTATGACTCTACCGAATACGTAGAGACATCGATTGATGAAGTGTATGAGACGCTGGTGATTGCGGTACTTCTTGTAACCTTCGTGGTGTACGTTTTCTTGCAGAACTGGCGAGCGACCATCATTCCAACCTTAGCGATTCCGGTTTCCATCATTGCGACGTTCGCAATCATGGGCGTGATGGGCATGACCATTAACACGATCTCGTTGTTTGGCTTGATCCTCGCCATCGGTATCGTGGTGGACGATGCGATCATCGTGGTGGAGAACGTGGAGCGGGTTATCCATGAAGAGCATTTAGACCCGATTCCGGCCACGATCCAAGCTATGAAAGAAGTGACGGGTCCAGTATTGGCAACAACGCTTATTTTGTTGGCGGTATTCGTACCGGTTGCGCTATTGCCGGGTATTTCTGGTCGAATGTTCAACCAGTTCGCGGTCACCATCTGTGTGTCGGTGCTGATCTCTGCGATCAACGCATTAACGTTAACGCCAGCGCTTTGTGCGTTGATGTTGAAATCTACTCACTCGCAACCTATTGCGCCTTTGCGTGCGTTTAACCGCGGTTTTGAAGCAATAACGCGCAAATACCAAGGTTTAGTTGGCTTCTTGAGCCGTCGTATTGTGCTGAGTATCGGTGTGTATGGCGCGCTTATTGCGGTGCTGGCGTTTGCGTTCATGACCGTACCTTCTTCTTTCGTACCGAACGAAGATAAAGGCGTGTTCATGGTCGAAATGCGTTTGCCAGATGCAGCAGCATTGCAGCGTACTGCGCCATTAATGAAGAAGTACGTTGATGAGCTAAAACAGATGGAAGGTGTGGAGAACGTGGTTTCGGTTGCGGGCTTCTCGGTAATTAACATGGCGTCGATTCCAAACTCGGGCATGTTGATCATCAAACTGGATAACTGGAGCAAACGTAAAGACCCTGAGCTACACCAACGCGCATTGATGAATAAAGTTAACCAAATGCTGAACTCAACGCCAGATGCCGCTTCGTTCGTTTTCGCGACGCCGGCAATCAAAGGCATGGGTGCGGTGGATGGTTTCAACCTTGTGCTGCAAGACAACTTGGGCCGTTCTCCACAAGAGTTGGCAAAAACAACCGCTGATTTTGTTGCCCAAATCAATCAACTGCCTGAAGTGGCGCGTGCGTTCTCGATTTTCCGTGCGAACATTCCGCAACGTTACATTGATATTGACCGCGATAAAGCGATTTCGATGGGCGTACCGTTGAATGAAATCTTCAGCACACTGCAAGCACAGTTGGGCGGCGCCTACATTTCTGACTTCAACTTGTTTGGTCGTTCGTACCAAGTGAAAGTGCAAGCAGAAGAGCAATACCGTGACAACATCGACGACATCGACCATCTGTTTGTTCGCTCAAGCTCTGGAAAAATGGTGTCACTGGCAACGCTAGTGAAAGTGAAGCCGATCTTCGGCCCTGATACCTTATCGAACTACAACATGTTCAGTTCTGCAACCGTGAACGGTGCGCCAGCGCCAGGTTACAGCTCGGGTGATGTTGTAAAAGCCATTGAAAAACTGGCTGCGGAATCTTTGCCAAGTGGTTACTCGTACGAGTGGTCAGGCATGACTTACCAAGAGATGAAAGCAGGCAACATGGCGCCAATCGCGTTCGCATTGTCTTTGCTGTTCACCTACTTGTTCTTGGTGGCTCAGTACGAAAGTTGGACTATTCCTGCTGCGGTAATGATGGCGGTTCCAGTCGCGATTCTCGGCGCAATGGGCACGCTACTGCTGGTGGGACAACCGTTCGATTTGTACGTGCAGATTGGTGTGGTCATCTTGATCGGTATGTCCGCCAAAGTGGCGATTCTTATCGTGGAATTTGCCAAAGTTCTGCGAGAAGAAAAGGGCTTATCCATCATTGATGCTGCCAAAGAAGCTGCTCGAATTCGTTTCCGTGCAGTACAGATGACCGCATTCGCCTTCATCTGGGGGGTATTCCCGTTGGTGATTGCATCGGGTGCTGGTGCGGCATCTCGTCACTCACTGGGCTTTGCGGTATTCGGCGGCATGATTCTCTCTACGTTTGTAGGCACGTTGCTGACGCCGGTGTTCTTCGTGATGATGCAATCTCTGCGCGAGAAGTTTAAGCGAAAGAAACCCACTGAACTTGAGGTGAGCGAGCAATAACGCTGATTTCAACTGACTCCACAACACCCCCACGCTGTGTGCGATTGGCCAATGCCTTTCATTGATATACAACCACCGTCGCAGCGTGGGTTCCCCTAACAATAATAGGTTTTAGCATGAAAAATCTTTCAAAAATCGTCGTAGCGAGCTCTCTACTGACGTGTGCTGCTGCGCAAGCGGGTGGGTTATACCTTTACGAAACTACAGCATCGGATATTGGTTTGGCATCCGCTGGTATGGCGGCTCGTGCGCAAGATGCCTCAGTAATGGCAGCAAACCCGGCTGGTCTGGCGAATGTTTCTGGTAAATCTTTCTCTGGTAACCTGATTGGCCTTTACGGTGACGCGCAACTAGACACGATGACTGGCGATGCGGGCAACGTGATTGGTTTTGTTCCTATGGCGTCGGCATTTTACAGCCAACAAGTGAACGACAAATGGACGCTGGGTATTGGTCTGTATGGCAACTACGGTCTTGGCCTCGAGTACGAAGGTCTTTTGGGGGATCATTTAGATATTCCTACAGCAACGACGCAAGCCTTAACCATTCAACCTTCCGCTTCTTACCGCATCAATGATCACTGGTCTGTGGGTGCGGCGCTTGGCATTCAGTACGGTATGTATGAAGTGGAAACGAAGGGAGCCTTGAACTTCAATGACGAAGACCAAGATACTCAGCTCAACGGCCGAGTAGGTGTACTTTATGAGGCAACACCAGGCACGCGTCTTGGCCTGTCTTACTCTTCTGAAACCGAATTTGAATTCGACAATAGCAACTCCATTGCTCCGCAACAACTGATCTTCAGTGCTTACCACGAAGTGAATGATGACCTAGCAGTGATGTGGAACGTGAACTGGCAAGACTGGAGCGAATACACAACCACGCTTAAGGCTGCAGATTTGGTCGATGTAGAGACACAAGACACTTACCAAATCGCATTGGGTACTCAGTACAAACTGAATGAAAAAATGATGTGGAATGCAGGTTTTGCATTCGATACCAGCATGTATGAAAGCCAATCAAACGGTGACATTACCGTTCCTACTGGCAAGGCGTACCGCATTGGTACAGGTATTGATTACAAATTGGATTCAGAAAACTCAATTGGTTTCGCGTTTGAAGCGATCTTGATGGAATCGTCAGAAACGCCACGCTTACAAGCTGGCTTTGATGAGCCTGCTCTGTACTTCATGAGCATGAGCTACAACTGGAAAAACTAATCATTCCTAATCGCTAAAACGCCTTCCTTACAGGCCATTCTACCCTAACTACCTGCACTGGATGCTGTCATGCCATCTAAGGTAGTTAGGGCGCTTCTGTCACATCCAGTGAGTGATGATTCAAAAAGTATCTGCGCAGCTAAGTGCGGGTATTCAACATCTCAAAGGACTAAAAAATGAAAAATAAACTAGCGTTAGTGTGTACGACTTTGTTGGTCAGTACGCTGGCTCATGGTGCCGAGCATCGAGTAAAAGACAATAAAAACAAGTTGGCGGATGACCCAACAAAAGTCATCACGAAATTTGGCGCGTCGTACGCAAACAACTACGATTTTGATGATCAAAACATCTCATTCTCGGGCTCACTTGCGCTTGACCAAGCGCGCAAAATTAACCTGCGTATCAATGATGATGCGAGCGAGTGGCGTATTGGTGGCTCGTGGTTGTTTCCGGTCGGTATCGTGAACTTCAACTTCGGTAAAAATGAATACGTAAACGGCGCGGATCAAACCAACTACAGCGTTGGTACCTTTATGCCGCTAAGTTATTTCGGGATTGAGCCAGCTGGCTTCCAAATTTTCCCAATGGCAGGCTATACGTACAACACTGGTGATGTTCCTGTTTGTGACGGTGCAGAAAGTAGCCACTGTAGCGAGCCTAACTTTACGGGCACGCCAAGTGCAGAGAATGGCTTCAATATGATGAGCTCTTCAGGCAGCAGCGGTTACGTTGGTGCATTTGCGCTGAAATCGTTTACCAAAGAACTGACGTTAATCAGCTTCGCCGCGGGCACTTACGGCTCAGAAAACAGTGAAGGAGAGAACTACAAAGGCTTCTTTGGTGGTATGGGCCTTGGTTACCTTGTGAACAAACGCCACTCGTTTAACGTAATGACGTTTGTCATGGACAACAACACCTATCTGGATGAAGCAGACAAGCGTGTTGCGGTATCGTACCAATATCAATTTGAATAATGGAAACACAGCGCTAATGCGTTTGTGACGTCTAGTCCGTCAACACAAGCAAGCCTGTGATTCGAGCGTGTCACTGACATTATTTCAGCCCTTGCTCAGCGATGAATACTGAGGAAATTCTCAAGCAGCAATGCGAGAGATAGCACAGCATGAATAACGCCAGTGATAACGTTCAATCGGTTTACGCTTGTTCTTCAATACTCTTCTGGTATTGATGTTTCAAAACGTACATGCGCTTCACGTCACGATAGCTGCCATTAATGAAGTACTCTTCGATAAGATGGCCTTCCTCAATAAAGCCGCACTTTTTATACAGATGGATGGCAACTTCGTTCTCAACCGCAACCAATAGGTAGATTTTGCGTAAGTTTAGGATGGAGAAAGAGTAATCCAATGCGCGATGAATCATTTCCATCGCATAACCACGGCCTTGATGGTCTGGCGCGATGATGATTTGAAATTCCGCACTGCGGTGGATGTAGTTGATTTCAATCAGCTCCACCAAACCAATCAAAATGCCGTCAGCGTCTTCAACGACAAAGCGTCGTTCTGCGTCATCGTGAATGTGTTTACGGTAAAGTTCTTCGAGCTCGTCATAGGACTCGTAAGGTTCTTCAAACCAGTAGGCCATGATATTGCGATTGTTGTTGAGTTCGTGGATAAAACGCAAATCAGAGCGTTCTAACGCACGCATTTTTAGGCCTTTTTTCATCCTGCTTCTCCAATGAGTGGGAGGGAAAATCCTCCCCGGTTGATGCTAGAAAATCTTAACGTATCTTAGGGAAAACACCTCGCATATTTTCATCAACTTTGTCATTTGTATCAACGGATATTTGACCTGCGTCAAACTTTGTAAGTTGCTAAAATCATTAATAATACTCGTTAATCCAGACGATAAAAAAGCTGATTAGTAAGGGAGGCTGATTTCATATTAAATACCGCGCAACGACTTCGTGTCTTAATCTAAACAAACAAGGTATTCAATATGTTTTCAATCGGTGACGTAGTAGTAGCGACTAAAGGTGTCGAGCAAGGCGAAATGGTTGTTACAGGTTTAAGCAGCGGCGGTTTTTACGCTCACGTTAAAGCTGGCGAAAAGACGCTAACTTACCCTGCTAAAGATCTTAAGAAAGCATAATTCAATTTGCTGACTTCTTAATCCCAAGTCAGCGCAAGGTGATTCACTCCTCATCTTGAATTTACTTGGGAATCGCAAAGGTAGCGCATCAGTCGCTACCTTTTTTATTGTTGATTCATCATCTCACTCATTGCTCATTCGATACGCCTTGATGCTCGCTGTGGTTGATTTCTACGCGATTTCTCCCGGTTTCTTTCGCTTTGTATAACGCTAAATCAGCACGTTTCACTAACGGCTCAAAAGAATCATCCAAGCCACACACTTGAGTTACCCCAATACTGGCGGTGAATGTCATATCACGCCCTGAATATCGAATCGTCGTGGTTTCTAAGGCATTTCGGATGGTTTCTAACGTATCCATTGCTTCTTGAGAAGAGCGGCTTCTCAGGACGATAGCAAATTCTTCACCACCGACACGAGCAAGCAGGTCGCATTCTCGTAAATGCCCTTTAATGGTATTGGCAGCATGGATGAGAGATTTGTCGCCAGCGTCGTGCCCAAACTTGTCATTCAGTTTTTTAAAGTTATCTAAATCCAAAATCGCGACGTGGAATTTGATCCCTTGCGTGCGAAATTCAGAAAGACGATGCTCAATTTGACGCATGAATTCTCTGCGGTTTGGAATGCCAGTAAGATCGTCTGTGGTGGCGAGGTGCTCCATTTTCATGATCTGAATATGCAGTGCAATGTTCAACGCTATCCAGTTGGCAATGCATTGCAACTGTGCTGCTTGTTCCTTGGTATAAAAATGGGTTTGATGATGCGCGACGTTAAGCGTGCCCAAGCACATTTGACCATGCATCAGCGGCGCATCCATACACGTGCCCATACCGCTGGAGGTCAACATGACGCAATCTAGCTCGTCAGATTGAGAAACGTCGTCACAAATGATCAGTTGTTGGTTTTTGAACACACGCCCGACGAAGGCTTGTTCAATCGGCACGAGAAAATCGGCAGGAATCGCTTTATTGCCGGAAAAAGAGTAGACCTTGAGGTAGTCACTGTTTTCGTACAGCGTAATGCTGGTGCGGTCAGATTCAAAAATCCGATTGATCCATTCTGCGACAGTATCGAGCACCTGCTGTAACGTCTGTGATTGAGCCAAAAAGTGAACAAAGCCGATCGGTAAACATATTGGGCTTTCCATGTTTTGCGTCGACAAGTCATTTGGGTCAAAAGTTCTTTCAAGTCTCAATAGCCATCTCCCTAGACATTCCTCTAAATGTAAACAATAAGTAACACGCAGCTATTTTCAAGAAAAATACGTTCCTTTAACAGAGTATGGTTTATTTCTCGCCACTTGTGAGTGTCAGGTTGCTTAATGTGAGCTTGAACTCATGTCTAAACCGATAATTTTTATGCCTAATTAGCAAGAGGTGACCATTCGGTAAAGCGTAGCGAAGACAGCAAGAATAAGAGAGATTTGTTAAGCATTTGAGAGAGCAGGTAAGAAAAAGCCCCTCTGAATGAGAAGGGCTTGGTTGCTCGAGTTCGAGCTTAACTTTCTTTGTAGTGCTCTAAAATCAGTTGGCTGATTTGCGCGATCAGTTGATCGCGAGCTTGAAGCGAAAGGTCTGTGTCTGTGACGTAAATACTGATGTAAACCGGCTTGTAGTTGTCTTTCCAAATCATCGCGCTAATGCCGCGTGAACCGTAGTTACCTGCGCCAGAGCGGTCTGCAATCGACCAGCCTTTTGGCAGAACAGAGCGCATGAGCGAATCCGATACTTTGTTGTCTTGCATCCAGATTTTCAGCTGTGTGCGTGACTCGTAAGATAGGGCGTTATCTTCCATCAAGGTATGTAGGGTGTTTACCATGGCGTTAGGCGTTGTGGTGTCTCGCTTATCGCCCGGTTTTGCTTCATTCAAACGGGGTTCCAATCGGTCAAGTCGCGTTGCTTTGTCGCCAATAGATCGCAAAAACAGCGTGACCGCTTTAGGACCACCAATTTCATTTAGCACTAAGTTCGCGGCGGTGTTGTCGCTCATCAACATGGCGGCCTCACAAGCGTGTTCGATACGTGTGCTTTGTCCAGCCAGTTTATCCATCACCGGAGACCAAACCACAATATTGCGTTCATCGATTTTCGCTGTGGCATTTTTGTTGAGTTTGCCGCTGTCCATGTCGCTTAGCATGGTGGCACACGCTAACGTTTTGAATGTGCTCATTAATGGGAAACGTTCGTCTCCGCGATAATCCCAACGCTCGTCCGTTTGTGTATCCCAGACTGACACTCCAATTCGCCCAGATGTTTGTTTCTCGATGAGGGATATGTCTTCGTTTAATTTGGAGGCGTAACTAACAGTTGAGCAAACCATCAGCCCAACCAACAGGAATAACTTTTTCATGCGTGGTGTTCTTCGTTCTTTTGGTTTTGATTCGCACTTTGGCGATGTTAAGCAAACTATAACGAGTGAATACTCTAACCACTGTTAAATCCCTGTCGATTTTCTGTAGGATTCTGCGCAATACCTCCAAGTTTGTTATTGACCTTAGGTATATTGTGGGTTTACTCAACTTTACGAATATTGACGTTGCATTACGCTAGAAAAACTAAACTAGAGTTGTCGTCAATTTGAGAGTGATGTTCATGAAAACTGTACGAAATTTTGTATGGATGATAATTGCCGCCGTGTCTGTGTTGTGGTGGATGAGTGAACCGCAACTGCTGTCCTCGACCCAATTCTTCCAATGGCGTTCCGCGCTTATTCAATATTCTGGTGTTTTGTCGTTGGCTTTGATGTCTATTGCGATGGTGTTGGCGCTGCGCTTACCTGTGATCGAGCAATGGGTTCACGGGATGGATAAGGCCTATCGTGTGCATAAATGGCTCGGCATTGCGGGGGTTAGCCTCGGAGTCGTGCATTGGTTGACGTATAAAGTGCCAAAATGGCTGGTGTCGGCAGGAGTGCTCGAAAAACCAATCAAACACACCGGGGTTGGGCCTTCTGGGAACAACTTTGTCGGTTTAGAACTCTGGGTCAAAGAGTTGCGCGATGTGGGGCTTGGTTTGGGGGAGTGGGGTTTTTACCTGCTCTTAGCATTGCTCGTGGTGTCATTGTGGACGGTTGTTAAATACAAGCCATTTAAGTTGTCGCATCGTTTAATGGCTGCTGTGTATTTGATGATTGCTGTTCACTCCGTTTTGCTGATCAAACATGCGCACTGGGGTGAGCCAATTCATTTTGCTGCCTTGGGCTTTGCCTTGATGGGCTCTGCAGCTGCCGTTTATAGCTTGCTTGGTTTTGTCGGACGAGCAAATCGCCATCCCGCCAAAGTGGTGTCGACTCGCTACTTCCCTCAAGCGCGAGTGATGGAGCTGGTTTTGGCGCCAAGCAATAGCGGCCAAGGAAAACCTTGGCAAGGACACAAAGCTGGGCAGTTTGCTTATGTTCGTTTTGGTAATGAAGATCCGCATCCGTTTACGATTGTTTCAGGTGAGCATGAAGCAGAGGTACGCTTTTTGATCAAAGAGTTGGGTGATTTCACCACGGATTTGTACCACAGGGTTAAAATTGGTGAAGAAGTGATGGTTGAAGGCCCTTACGGACGCTTGGCGTTTGACGTCAATAAGCCGCAGATTTGGATTGCGGGTGGTGTTGGGGTCGCATCGTTCTTTGCCATCTTAGCGTCACTCAAATCGCTAAAAACGCATCCTCCTGTGCATTTGTTTTACTGCACGCGAGGTTTGGACAGTCACTTAGTGGACGAGTTGTGGAAAATGGCACGTCTTGCGCAAGTGAAGCTGAACGTGATTGATACGGCGGTGTCTCCTCGACTTAACGTAGAGCGTATCGCGAGCGAATGTGGCGATTTAGAGCGTTATGAGTTCTATTTCTGCGGGCCTGAAGCTTTTTCGCAAACACTGAAAAAAGAGTTGAATGCTTATCGCGTCGATACCAAACGTCATTACCATGAAGAGCTGTTCGTCATGCGATAGTGGCAGGGATGAACGAAACAAAAAGGAGCTGAGTGCAGCTCCTTTTGTCTTATTGTATTCATGTCTAACGTATTGTCATCATTAGATTATTTTGTTTAATCCGAAGCCTACTTATAACCTTACAACTTCACTTTTTTGACCATGCCAGCTTCTGCGTGGCCTGGAATGTTACAAGCAAACTCTACGTTGTTGTCTCCGTGGAAGTGCCACGAAATCTGTTTTGCTTTACCCGGTTCTACGGTGACAGCATTGCCTGAGTCGTGCATGTGATTACCTGACATGTTTTTCATCATCTCACGGTGCTTAAGTTGTTCTGCTGCTGAACCGATGGTGAACTCATGATCGATTTTGCCCGTGTTCATCACCACGAACTGCACGACGTCGTTCGGTTCGATTTTTACGTCTTTCTTGAAGGTGATTTTCATGTCATCGCTCAAAATTACATGGACGACTTTATCCGGTTTCGCCCCATTCGCTGGCATACCCACGGCTGACATTCCTGCCATGCCTTGCATGTTGGAGTGATCCATTTTTGAATGATCCATCGGCATCTCGTCCATGTTCATGTTATCCATCGACATCGAACCATGGTCCATTTTGCCGTGATCCATGTTGTCGTGGTTCATGTTCGAGCTATCCATTTGCGCGAATGCGCCTGCTGATACCATAGTTAGAGCAAGAGTGATAAGTGTCTTTTTCATGTTGATTTCCTTTACTATCAATGAGGTAGTGCGCCATTGCGGTTTGTACAATGGCGCTTGTTGTTTATTTCTCTGGGTTTTGAGTTTTGTTGACTTCTCGCTGCTTCCACAGCTTGAAGATTGCTGGTAACACCAGCAGAGTCAGTAGTAGGGCAGAGGCCATGCCGCCAATCATTGGTGCAGCAATGCGCTGCATGACTTGAGAGCCAGTACCTGAGCCATACATGATAGGGATAAGGCCAATGATGACCGTGAGAACCGTCATCATGACCGGACGCACACGCAGCCCCGCGCCTTCTCGAATGGCATCGGTTAAATCACCAATTTTCAGAGCTTGTTGGTTTTCTTCTGCGTGAAGTTTTTTGTGGTGCCACGCTTGGTTGAGATACACTAGCATGATGACGCCTATTTCCACCGCAACGCCAGCGAGAGCAATAAATCCGACCCCCACGGCGATGGAGAAGTTGTAGTTGAGGTAGTGCATCAACCACAAGCCACCAACCATCGCTAAAGGCAAAGTCAGCATGATGATCAGCACCTCACCCACACGGCGGAAGCTGAAGTAAAGCAACATCATGATGATCACCAAGGTTATCGGCACGACCACACTCAAGCGATCTTTCGCGCGTTCCATGTATTCGTATTGACCAGACCAAGCGAGCGAATATCCAGCCGGGAGCACCAGTTGGTCAGCCACTGCTTGCTGCGCTTCCACCACATAAGAACCAAGGTCTCGGCCATCGATATCCACAAACACCCAGCCGTTAGGACGTGCGTTTTCGGTTTTGATCATCGGCGGACCGTCTTCGTAACGAATGTCAGCGACATCAGCGAGTGCGATACGCGCTCCATTTGGTGTCACTAGCGGTAAGTTTTGCAGCTTAACCACAGAGTCACGGTAGTCTTGCGGGTAGCGAACGTTAATCGGGTAGCGTTCCAAGCCTTCAATGGTTTCTCCAACATTCATACCACCGACAGCGGTTGAGATGACTTGCTGAACGTCTTTGATGCTCAATCCATATCTCGCGGCAGCGCGGCGTTTAATGTCGATTGTTACGTAACGGCCACCGGCTACACGCTCGGCATAAACCGATGAAGTGCCGCGAACGTTGTTCAAGATAGGTTCTAACTGCGCGCCAATCTTTTCGATCTCTTTCAGGTCTGGGCCTGCGATTTTGATCCCGATTGGCGTCTTAATGCCCGTCGCAAGCATGTCGATACGCGTTTTGATCGGCATTACCCACGCGTTGGTTAGCCCCGGGAACTGCACGAGATTGTCGAATTCTTTGCGCAATGACTCTGTGGTCACGCCTTCACGCCATTGGTCATGAGGTTTGAGCTGAATTACCGTTTCAATCATGGTGAGTGGTGCTGGGTCGGTGGCGGTTTCTGCACGGCCAATCTTGCCCCAAACCGTTTTGACTTCCGGTACGGTTTTGATCAGCTTGTTCGTTTGCTGAACCAACTCACGTGCTTTACCGATGGAAATGCCCGGGTAGGTGGTCGGCATGTACATCAAATCGCCTTCATCCAATGGTGGGATGAATTCGCTGCCTAGTTGGCTAGTTGGGTAGTACGCCGATGCTAATAGGCCGAGCGCCAGTACGATCATCGCTTTCGGATATTTCAAGCTCAGATTAAGCAATGGACGATACAGCGCAACCAGACCACGGTTAACAGGGTTCTTATGTTCTGGCAGTATTTTACCGCGAATAAAGTAACCCATTAGAACTGGCACGAGCGTGATCGCAAGTGCTGCCGCTGATGCCATGGCATACGTCTTGGTAAAGGCGAGAGGAGAGAACATCTTGCCTTCTTGACCTTCCAGTGCAAACACTGGAACAAAGCTTAACGTGATGATAAGCAGCGAGAAGAATAGGGGCGCGCCCACTTCTTCAGCGGCTTTGCCAATCACTTGCCAGCGGTTCTTATCCGTGAGTGGTGTTCGCTCAATGTGCTTGTGGACGTTTTCTATCATCACGATGGCACCATCCACCATTGCACCGATGGCGATGGCAATCCCCCCGAGCGACATGATGTTGGCATTAATGCCTTGAGAATGCATCACGATGAACGCAGCAAGGATACCTACAGGCAAGCTCAGGGCGATAACCAATGAAGAGCGAATGTGGAACAAGAACAGTGCACAGACGATGGCTACGACGATGAACTCTTCCGCTAATTTCTTCCAAAGGTTATCGACAGCTGCATTGATCAGCGTAGAACGGTCGTAAGTGGCGACGATTTCAACGCCATCCGGCAAGCTACGCTGTAAATCTTCTAACTTGTCTTTAACTTTGCTGATCACTTCACTTGCGTTTTCGCCATAGCGCATCACGATCACACCACCCACCGCTTCACCTTCGCCGTTAAGCTCAGAGATACCGCGACGCATTTGTGGACCTAAGTTGATGTCAGCAATGTCACCCAATAAGAGCGGTGTACCTTTGTCGGTCACTTTAAGCGGCAGCGATTTAATGTCTTCGATGCTGGTCAAGTAACCGGTGGTGCGAACCATGTGCTCAGCTTCAGCAACTTCAACTACGGATGCCCCCGTTTCTTGGTTGCCGTTTTGAATCGCCATGTTTACTTGTTGCAGCGTTAAGTTGTATGCACGCAGCTTCGCCGGATCAATCTGGACTTGATACTGCTTAACCATACCGCCTACGGTTGCAACTTCAGAAACGCCATCGACGGTTTGCAGTTCGTACTTTAAGAACCAATCTTGCAAACTGCGCAGCTCGGCAAGGTCATGTTGACCCGTTTTGTCTTGCAATACATAGCTGTAGACCCAGCCCACACCCGTAGCATCTGGGCCTAAGGTTGGTTTTGCACTTGGTGGTAATTTAGGTGCAACTTGGCTTAGGTATTCCAAAACACGTGAACGTGCCCAGTACATGTCGGTATCGTCGTTGAAAATGATGTAAACGTACGAATCCCCGAAGAACGAATACCCACGAACGGTTTCTGCACCCGGTACGGCGAGCATCGCGGTGGTTAGCGGATAAGTGACTTGATCTTCCACCACTTGCGGTGCTTGACCCGGGTAGCTGGTTTTGATGATCACCTGAACATCAGAAAGATCCGGAATTGCATCAACAGGCGTATTCTTTACACTGTAAAGTCCTGCTAAAACAAGCATTAAGGTCGCGATCAAAACCATAAAGCGGTTGTTGAGTGACCAGCGGATAATTGCTCCAATCATAGTTAGCCCTCGATCGCTTCAATTTGTTTCAAAACGTAGTCAGAACCTTGTTTTTCAACTAGAAATCGGACTTTCTGACCTTCCTTGAAACCGGATAAATCCACTTCATCACCCACAGAGAAGTTCATTTCACCGGCATCCCAGTTCCATTCTGAAACCGGAAGGTGATTGAGCGTGATCATGCCAAAATCCGCCATTAGCATGCTGATGTCTCCCGTTACCCAAACGTCAGTCGCGAGAACGGTGTCATCGGCTTTGTAATCGACGATTTCGTATTGACCCGATGCGGCTTTTTGAATTTCGAACTCAATAGCTTGGCCCTTTTGCAGCGAGCCCATATCGACGCCGTCAGCGAGGGTAAAGTTCATAACCATCCCCGGCCAATCCCACTCTGGTACGGGCTGGTGGTTGATGGTCAACATGCGATGGTCTTTCATCACATCAGTGATCTCGCCCTTCGTCCAAGCCGTTTGTGCAGTGGCTTCGGTCGGTGATGAAATGCGCGATAGATCAGCCGTTTGGCTCGATTCTGAATCCAACATAAAGTGAGCTGAGGTTACGATGCGATCGTCTTGAGTCAGGCCTTGTAGTACCTCGATTTTGTCGTCAGCTTCTCGCCCGACTTCGATGCGCGTTGAGCGGTATTTGCCGTCTCCTTCAGACAACACGACGCGAGTCATACCCCCCGAGCGGATAACGGACGACTTGGGAATGGTTAATACCGCGTTGTCGCTGACAGGTTGTAAGGCAATATTGGCGAACATGTTCGGTTTCAGCTCGCCATTGGGATTAGAGAATTTAAGACGAACACGAAGCGTGCGCGTTTTAGGATCCAAAATTGGATATACATAATCGACGCTGCCTTGCCACTCTTTACCCGGAATCGCATCCAACGTCATAGTGGCGTCGCTGCCTGCTTTCATCCAGTGAGCTTGGCGCTCAAACACTTCGGCATCCACCCATACGTTTTCAAGTGGGCCTGCGCTGATCACTGCTTGAGCAGGGGATAGGTAACCACCTTCACGAACGTTCAAACTCGCGATGACGCCATCTTCCGGAGCTTTAATTTCAATAGTTTGTGATGCTTTCCCACGTTGAGTGATGGCTCTGATTTGAGAGCGATCAACACCCAGTGTCACCAAACGTTCTGTCGCGCCTTTCACCAGGCCACTACGTCCAGTTCGGTAGGCGTTCAGCAGCTCTTCTTGTGCTTTGACTAGCTCAGGCGAATACAACGTGAACAGCACGTCGCCTTTGTTGACCTTTTCACCCACGGCATTGATGTAAAGCTTTTCAACCCAGCCCGCCACGCGAACGTTGGTTTGCCACAAATGGCTTTCGTCAAACGCGATGTAGCCAACAGTTTCAATTCGAGGTGAAAGTTGCTCTAAAGAGACTTGAGCGGTTTTTACACCTAAGTTGTTTTCAACCGATGGGTCAATTTTTACCGTGCCGGGTTTGTCTTGTTCACCTGCGAGGTCTTCGGCGTACACTGGGATCAAGTCCATACCCATTGGCGATTTGCCCGGTTTGTCGCGCTTATAATTTGGATCCATTGGTGCAACCCAATAGAGTGGCTCGTTTGAGCTGCTTGCAGCGCTACCGCCTGTGCCGCTCATGTCGTGGTTTGCACCAGATAGGTACTGATTAACGCCAAACCCTAGTGCCCCGCCAACAAGCAGAGCGATGGTTGCTATCTTGATTGAATTTGAATTCATTCCTAATTCCTTATTTTCCCCATGAGGCATGACAGCGATGTTGATTGTTTATTGGTGTGCATTCGCCATCGTCCCCAAACTTGGGTTCTTTTATGTTTTTGTTTTAGTTCGCGCTTGCTTCAGGCGTGATGTTGGGTGTGGATACTTGATATTCGAAACCACCCAATAAAGCCGCTAAGTTGCTGTTTACGATGTTTAAATCGGTAATAAGACGTTGCTGTTCGAGCTTTAGCGCCAGCTCGTCTGTGCTTGCCATGATCACGTCGTTAAACTGTGCGGTGTTGTTTTGATAACCCCTTTCTACCGCGTGAATTCGAGCTTGAACTTGGGGAAGTAAGGTGGATTGATAACGCTCTAAACGCTGACTCAAGTTGGCGCGATCAACCAGCAATGTGTTGACCTTCGCGTTCATCTGAGTCAGTAACGTATCTTTTTGTGAGCGAGCAGCACCCACTTGATACTGAGCGGCGGCTAAGTTGCGGTCTTGGCGATTGCCAGTGAACAGGGGTATGTCCATTGTTAGATACGCGCTCACCAAGTCCGATGCAGGTTCGCCTTTCATATTGTTGGCTTGACGATAGGCGTACATCACTTCCACACCGAATTGAGGCGTGTAGGCTTGCTCTGCAATGTCCACTTGAGTTTCATTGGCAGAAATACTTACGTCTGCCATTTTCACCATCGGGTGCTCACTCAACTGTTGGTAGTGTTTGGTCGTTTCGCTATTTGCAGACAACTTTTGGTTCAATGACGCCCAAGTCAGTGTGTTGCTGGCTTGGAGTGTTGAGCGTCCGTTTTGGGTATAGGTATTGAGCCAGTCAGAGCCCAACCATTCTGAGAGTTGGGAGACCAAACGGCGCTGCATTTGTGCGTTGGCTTGCAGCTTTTCATCCAACTTACTCACTTGAAGCTGTGCATTCAGTAAATCTTGCGCTTCACTTTTGCCGATTGAGTAATTGGTTTGAATGAAGTTTTCCATTTCCGTCATGAGCCGACGGTTTTCTAGCAAAATTTGCTCTGCCTTCTGCTGATAGCCTAGCTCCAACCAAAGCTGAGTCATGCTGTTTGCCACTTCAAGCTCCCGTGCGTGAACTTGCAACGACAAACCATCGGCTTGTTGATTGGCTTTCTTTTGTTGAAGATCGAGCGTCGAGCCACGTTCGAACTGTTGCATCAAACCGACGGAGATATTGGTCATCGGATCTTCGTCAAATTTGAAGCTATCGACAGGCAAACCACCAAAACCGACTTTCAGTTTCGGGTCCATCAAGGTTGCGCTGGCTACGCCTGTTTCACGCATCGCTTCCGATTGAGCATAGAATTGCTTGCGGTTGCCATCGTTGCTCAACGCGATGCTAATGAGGTTTGCTAGCTCATTGGTTGATTGGGCTTGGATTGATTGAGCTTGCGCTTCTTGTTGTGCTTTCGTATTGGTTGGCGATTGCGCCACCACATTGAAAGCTGGTAGGGCAACCAGAACCAGTGAGCATGCTGGTGCCACTAAGCGATTTGGGTTGAATTCCATAATTTACATCCAAATTGATACCAAGCTCTTTTGCGTTTCGGGAACGATTGAACCGAGCGGGAGAGCGTTGGTATTTGCCAAACGGATGACGCACTTTTCTATCGCTAAATAGCAGGTAACAAGTGGAGTTACGAGCGAATAGCTGAGGTGAGCACGCTATCAGTTGGGCGCAAAGAAACTGCCTGCAAAGGGATGCAGGGTCGAATGCTTTGTATGGATTAAACTATCGGAGGCCGATACAAATCATGGGTGACTTGTACCACTGGAGCGGTGATTTCTGAGGCAATGGATGCGCGATAAGCCAGTGGGGATAGCTGGCTGACAGGGGCTGGTAACGGGACGAAAACGAATGAACAAGATGCTGTGCAGCAATTGTGGATCATGCCGGAACCATCAACACAGCTCATGGTCATTTCTGTAGAGTCGGAGCTCAACGATGAGGCCATCTCCATGCTCATGCTCGGGGAGCCACAGTGATCGTTCGCGCTTGCCATTTCTGTCATGTGTTCAGGCATCATAGCGCCACTCGACATCATTTTGATACTCATTAAAGGCGCGCTGTTAACCACGCTAGATACCAGCAGTATCAGCGTTGTACATAACGTTAGCCAAATTGTATGCAGTGATTTAAGGCGCATACGGAGTCCAGTCAAAATGAGTGTAAATAACGAGTAACCGCTTAATAATAAAGGTTACCCTAGGGGGAAAGTCAAGCATTCACCCCCAAGTAAGCGTGAGATATTTGGTGCATCTTGGGAGAGGTTAGACATATTAATCGCCAATAAATATCTCTTTATTGAGTTTTTTGTCACACGAACTTTCCATGGTAGGGGTTATCCTTATAGAATGTAAGGTTTAACGTGCCTGCTTCGGGGGTTGTATGATAGAAATTGTCATCGATGGAAAATATAGAATTGTAGAAGAGGGGCTAACCCTTCTGGAAGCAGCCAAAGTGTGTGGGGTCGAAATCCCTTCACTGTGCGGAATGAACAAAAGTAACGAGAAAATTCCGTGTGATTTGTGTGTTGTCGAAGTGGAAAGTGGCGGAACTAAGCGCGCTTGTGACCTCAAAGTGTACCGCGGTCTCAATGTCGTCACGCAATCAGAACAACTGAGTGAGCACCGCAGAAAAGCGCTCAACCGAATCATGACGGACCACTACGCCGACTGTGAAGCTCCATGCAAAACGGCGTGCCCTGCTGGGGTAGACATCCAATCTTACCTCTACCATATCTCGCAAAACGATCATCAAAAAGCGATTGAAGTTATTAAACGCACACTGCCAATGCCGTTGTCGATTGGGCGCGTGTGTCCGGCATTCTGCGAAAGTGAGTGTCGCCGTTCTTTGGTGGATGAGCCGATTGCCATTCGCCAACTCAAACGCCATGCCGCAGACGCAGATTTAGCGGCGCATGAAGCGTATGTCCCAGAGAAAAAACCAGCGAAGCATCGCAAGATCGCCGTTGTTGGTAGTGGCCCCGGTGGCTTAACGGCAGGTTATTACTTGTCGAATGAAGGTTATGACGTCACCGTATTTGAGTCCATGCCAAAAGCAGGCGGTTGGCTACGCTACGGCATTCCTGAATATCGCCTACCCAAAGACATTCTAGACAAAGAAATCGAACTGATGTGCCGCAACGGAATGCAAGTTGAAACCAACAAAAAGCTTGGTGTTGATTTCACGCTGTCTCAATTGAGTGAAGACTACGATGCTGTCTGTTTGGCTGTGGGGGCGTCTCAAGCGGTAGAAATGAATTATCCTGGTAGCGACTTGGACGGTTGCTACCTCGGTGTTGATTATCTGAAAGATTACGTTACAGAACAAAACTACGCGACGGGCAGAAAAGTTGCCGTGATTGGTGGTGGTAACACTGCGATCGACTGTGCGCGTACGGCGCGTCGTGCGGGTGCCGATACCACTTTGATCTATCGTCGAACTCGCGACGAAATGCCGGCCGAAGACTACGAAATCGTCGAAGCTGAACATGAGGGCGTGAAGTTCCATTTCTTGACGAATCCGGCGGAAAACATCGCGGATGAAAACGGCCGCGTGAAGGCAATTCGATTAGAGCGAATGGCGTTAGGTGAGCCAGATTCGTCTGGTCGTCGTAGCCCGAAACCAACGGGTGAGTTCTTTACTGAAGCATTTGATACCGTGATTGCAGCGGTATCGCAAAAGCCGGATCTCAGCTTCTTAGAAAACGATGAGCTGTCCATTCCTCTAACGCGTTGGAACACATCTGAATCCGATGCGCAAACCATGCACACGGGTACGGGCAATATCTTCAGTATCGGTGATTTTCGTCGTGGTCCTGCAACAGCGGTTGAAGCGGTGGGAGATGGGCGAGTTGCGGCAAAAGCGATTGATCTGTTCCTCAATGGAGATATGGCGGATATGCCGAAACCTGCGTTCAACTCTCGTAAAGAGAAAAAACTGGCGCAGGTTGACCCACTTCATTTTGAAAACATCCAAAAAGTTGCTCGTTCAATCATGCAGGAGTTGACTCCAGCGCAGCGTGAGCAGAGTTTTGCTGAAGTGGAACTGGGCTTTGATAACGAAGAGGCCATGAAAGAAGCGGCGCGCTGCTTAGAGTGTGGTTGTCAAGCGAACACCGACTGTGCCTTGCGAGATTACTCAACGGAATATCATGCTGAGCAACATTTCGATGTTTCCGTGGACGTTTCCTCTGCTAGCGTGATTGGCCATCAAGATTGGCTCGATTTACGTGCGAAAGATCTTCGTCATAAATACGAAGTAGACCGCAGTTCTGAGTTCATTGAATTTGATGCTAACCGCTGCATCAGTTGTGGTCAGTGTATTCAAGCATGCCGCGAGCAAGCGGTACATGGTGTGTTGAGTTTTGTGTCGGATAAAAATGGCCGACCAGCTTTACGACCAGATGATCGTCCACGATTCCGCTCCGATGAAAAAGGCGCAAGTTGCAACGGTTTGACGCTCATGGGCGATTCAAAATGCGTGCAATGTGGGGCGTGTGTTCAGGCATGTCCAACGGGCGCGATGGTGGACAGCCGTGACCGCTCTCAAGGCAGAACCGAACAGCTAAAAGCCGTCGATACCATTTGTACCTATTGTGGTGTGGGTTGTAAGTTGACCATGTTTGTCGATGAGCGACAAAACAAAATCCGCTATGTAAAAGGGGCGGATTCGCCAGTTAACCAAGGAATGCTGTGCGTGAAAGGCCGTTTTGGTTTTGATTTCATTAGCAGCGAAGAGCGTTTAACGACACCACTGATTCGTAAAGATGGTTGGTTGCAGCCAGCGAGTTGGGACGAAGCGATTCAGCTAGTGGCTTCGAAGCTTTCGACCATCAAGCAAGATTTTGGTAGCAACGCACTGGCCGGATTCTCTTCAGCGAAAACCACTAACGAAGATAACTACGCGTTTCAAAAATTCATCCGTCGTGAACTTGGTACGAACAACGTTGATCACTGCGCACGTTTGTGTCACGCATCAAGTGTGACAGGGCTTGAAGCATCGTTGGGGAGTGGTGCGATGACCAACGATATTCCGAGCATTAAGCATTCCGATGTGATCTTTATTATTGGTTCTGACACCACATCTGCGCACCCGATCATCGCTTCGCACATCAAACAGGCGATTCGTCATCACGGGGCGCGCTTGATTGTGGCAGACCCGAAACGAGTGGACATGGCTGAACATGCAGAGCTGTACTTAGCGCATCGTCCGGGCACGGATGTTATGTTGCTCAACGGCGTGATGCAGCAAATCATCAAAAATGGTTGGTACGATCAAGAATACATCGAAGAGCGCGTAGACGGCTTTGATACCTTGCTTCAAGAGGTGATGTCGCCAGCGTACAACCTCGACAAAGTTGAGTTAGTGACGGGCGTAAAAGCGGACGATATTTTCGCGATGGCGCGAATGATTGGTACGGCAAAACGCACGGCGGTGTATTACTCAATGGGTATTACCCAGCATACAACAGGGCACGACAACGTTCGTTCGATTGCAAACCTGCAATTGTTGTGTGGCAACATCGGTATTGAGGGTGGTGGTATTAACCCACTGCGTGGTCAATCAAACGTACAAGGTGCGTGTGATATGGGCGCTTTGCCGAACTGCTATCCGGGATATCAAAAAGTGTATAACCCGATTGTTCGTCAGAAATTCGCGATTGAGTGGGATGCGCCGAATTTACCTTCTGAGCAAGGGCTTACCCTAACGGAAATCATCGATGCGGCGTGCAAACGAGAAGTTCGCGGGATGTACATCATGGGCGAAAACCCAGTACTGAGCGATCCAAACCAAGCACACGTGATTGAAGGGTTAGAAGCACTCGACTTCTTGGTCGTGCAAGACATCTTCCTCACCGAGACGGCGCAGTACGCCGATGTGGTATTGCCTTCTTGTTCATTTGCGGAAAAATCCGGTCACTTCACCAATACTGAGCGACGCGTGCAGCGCGTTAATGCGGCAGTGAAAGCGCCGGGTGAGGCGAAAGAAGATTGGTGGATCATTCAAGCGATCGCAAACGCGATGGGCAGCGATTGGCATTACCAGTGTGTTTCTGAAATCACTAGCGAGATCGCGCGTGTAACGCCGCAATATGCAGGGTTGCGTTGGGACGCGATCACGCCGAACGGTGTTCAATGGCCAAGTAACAAGAACAATCCAAACGGTACTCGTATTATGCACCAAACCCAATTTACCCGAGGGAAAGGGCAAATGGTGGGCGTGCCGTTCCGTTATGCAGCCGAGTTGCCTGATGAAGAGTATCCTTTGGTGCTTACAACAGGGCGTGTGCTAGAACAGTTCCATACCGGTACGATGACACGCAAAACGAAAGGGTTGGATAACCTTGCTGGGCCAAGAGCGATGATCAGTGTTGAAGATGCTGAAGCAATTGGTATCCATAATGGTCAGCGCCTAAAAGTGTCGACTCGTCGTGGCAGTATCGAAATTGATGCGTTTGTGACCAAGCGAATGCAAAAAGGCGTCGTGTTTATCCCGTTCCATTTTGTTGAGTCGCCAGTCAACCGCTTGACGACTACGGCAACGGACCCGCATGCGAAAATTCCTGAATTCAAAGTCGCAGCGGTTAAGATTGAAATCAGTGAAACGGCCGCTCAACCAGAGCCTGTCGAGGAGGCGGTACACCACGTCTAACATCAACGCTTCACGCACTGGCGAGTTGAGAAATTGCATTTAAGCTTATGATATGTAATAGCGAAACGAGCAGTGCGTGTGTCGAGCGTTTTTAAGTGGATCATATTGCTTCTACCCGCTCTTATTTGGCTGGCGGTCAGGCAAATTGAACATATTTGGTGGGCGGAGAATCTTACCTCGATTCCCGCCCTCATTGTGTTCACTTACGTTATTTTAGCCTCGGCGTTTTTTATCGCTCGCAGATGGTTGCAAAGTGCATTTTCTGCCTTTGTCGCTATTTTGTTTGTCTCGTTACTTGTTCCGCCGCAGCGCAGTCATGTGGCGTCTTGCTCGCACTCGTTGAGCGTCATTCAATTTAATCTTTTTTACGAAAACTCAGACATCAATCAGTTCATCAACTATCTGTTGAGGCATCCTGCTGATTTGGTGGTGATGCAAGAGCTGACGCCGCGAGTTGGTAGCCTCTTGCACATGTTGGATGATGTCTATCCGCATTATCATGGTGGCCAACGTGACGTAGGGTACCCATCAAATTTGATGATTCTTAGCCGACACCCGATCACGGAGGTTTCGGTTTATCGTGCGCCAAATGGACAAGAAGTCATCAGAGCGGTTTGGTTGCCTAAAGGTCAAGCACCGATCACTTTGTTTGCGGCTCATCCACCATCACCAAGAACCAGCGAGCTTTGGCATCAAAGAAATGCGCTGGTGCGAACCATAGAAACTCTGACCGCGCTTTATCCCGAGCCAGAGGTGTTGGTTGTGGGGGATTTCAATCTCTCCTCGGTTAGCCCTCGTTTTTCTGCGCTGTTCCCGAGTTTTCAAACCGCGCCAGTGACGAGCTGGCCAACTAACATCAAAGGCATAAACGTGCCAGAGCCGATGATGATAGGTATTGATCACTTGTGGCTAAAATCTGAGCAAGGACAGCGAATCATTTGCTCTCGTGAATCCTCTGCTTTTCCACAAGGCTCAGATCACCGCATGGTGACAACCCAGATCGGTGTGCATATTCCATAGTTCAAGCTCTTAGAATTTGTCATGTTTCATAAGTAAAACCGGTGCTGAGCTTGTCATAGAATTGACTGTCTCTGACGATCCTCTGTTATTTGAGCAAGTTCTATAACCTAAACTTTGCTCGCTTCCTATACTGAATTAACGAAGCAGAGTTTTTATAACAACAAGAGGCAGCTTGCATGACAAGAACAACCTCATTTGCACTCGTTCTATTACTGATGTGCGCATACTTTGGTTACAACCGTTATTACGTGTATCCGCAGCAGTTGGAAACACAGGCCAAATCCATGTTGATACAAATGGCAAATCGCGAAGAGTGGATGGATGTGTTTGAAATGATGAACCGCGTAGAAGCTCACAAAGGGCATTTAGAGCTTGCAGCGCATGTTAAATCCTCTGATGGCAAGCGTGCTTACAGTGAAGGGTTCATCACCTATACCGACCGAGACGGGATGGTATGTAAAGAAGTGGTTTTTAACTTCAAAATTAACTCGTTGAAGAATTACAGCATTTCTGACTTACGCGATTGTTCTTTTGGTGAATATTACTAAACTGAATCGTGCCATTGAGCATTGTCAGTAAGGCATTCAAATTTCCAAACAAAAATAGCCTCTTTGTCGAGGCTATTTTTGTTTTTGCGAAAGAGAAAAATGGGTAACTTTAATCGAGCGATTTCTTAAACCTTAGTGACGCGACGACCAATCCAAATACGGTAAACCCGAGCAACCAAAGTGTATCTCGCCATAAGTCCATCAGATCCGCTCCTCGCAACACTATGCCTCGAATCATGCGCATAAAGTGAGTGGCGGGCAGGGCTTCTGAAATCCACTGTGCTGCGACTGGCATGCCCTCGTAAGGAAACATAAATCCAGACAGCAGAATCGAAGGCAGAAGAATGAACACCGTCATTTGCATGGCTTGAAGCTGTGTTGTGGCGATGGTGGATATGACCAATCCTAAAGTTAAGCTGGCGGCGATAAACAACAAGGTTCCAAACAGAATTTGGCTGATTGCACCGTTAATCGGTACGCCGAAAATCCAATGTCCCAACCCTAGAATGATGAAAACCTGAATTAAGCCGACAAAGATATATGGCACGATTTTCGCCACCATTAGCTCTATCGAGTGGATGGGCGTGGTGATCAATAGCTCCAAATTTCCCCGTTCACGTTCTCGTACAATCGCGGCACTGGTGAACAAAATCATCGTCATGGTGAGAATCACACCGAGTAAGCCGGGTACGATATTGACCGCAGAACGCCGACTTGGGTTGTAGTAGAGTGCGACTTCGAATGTTTTGCTTGGCGCTGGGCGAATCTCGAAATCAAAATCGGTCAATGGCATGGTTTGCAACGACAATATTGCCGAGCTGATCATGGTATCTGACCCATCCACAATCCATTGGCCAAGCTCTCGACCTTGCATCATGCGTTGTGTGAGATCGCTTGGCAAAATCAGCACGGCGCGCACAATACCATCTTGAATCGCTTGTTCAGCCTCTTGCGCGGTGGCATAGGTTTCTTTGATATCCACCACTTGAGTGACTTTGACGGACTGGGTAATGATCCGCCCGGCGGTACTGCCACTTTGGTCGACAACACCTACCGGAATGTTGCGAATGTCCGTATTGATTGCGAAACCGAACAGCAAAAGCTGGATAAGTGGGATCATCACCACCATGCCAAATGTGATTCGGTCACGGGAAAGTTGGCGAATCTCTTTGATCATGACGGCTTTCATGCGAGCGATAGGTTTCATCATTGGCGGCCTTTCCCTGTCACGCTGACAAAAACATCTTCTAAGCTTGGGCGAGCGTGGTTCATCTCAGCGTTTTGAAGTTCAGGAAACGTCTGCTTTAACCATTCAATCGGCTGCTCGACATGCTGGTGGATAAGGATGCGTAAACGAATCCCCAACTGCGCCGCAGAGCGAACTTCGTCACGTTGAATCAGCTTTTCTTTGAGTTCACGAAGTTTGTCGGCTTTCACCTCAATGATATTAACGCCCATCTGTTCCATTAACTGTTCGGGTTCGCCATCAGCACGAATTTCGCCCGATTCCATGATCGCCAGACGGTGGCAGCGTTCCGCTTCGTCCATGTAATGCGTGGTGACCAAAATCGTCGTACCTTGATCGCACAAGTCGAACAACTGCTCCCAAAAATCGCGTCGATTTTCGGGGTCAACGGCGGATGTCGGCTCATCTAAAAATAGCAGTTCGGGTTTGTGCATGGTCGCCGCGGCGAGTGAAAGGCGCTGCTTTTGACCGCCACTCATGCCGCTTACGCGCTGTTTGCGCAATTGATCCAACCCGTAAGTGGTGAGCTGCTCTTCTATCCGCTCTTTCAGCGACTGGCTGCTTAAACCGAAAATTTGCCCAATAAATTCGAGGTTTTCTTGAACGGATAGGTCGTCGTACAACGAGAACTTTTGTGTCATGTAGCCAATTTTGAGCCGCAGTTGTTCGGATTGTTTTGGGATTTCTAATCCAAGCACATCCACACTGCCTTCGCTTGGGCTGAGAAGGCCGGTGAGCACACGAATGGTGGTCGACTTACCGCAACCATTTGGCCCCAAAAATCCGTAAATGCTGCCTTTGGGCACGTTGAGTGTGATGTTATTGATAGCAGTAAAGTCGCCGAACTTTTTGACCACATTTTGAGCTTGAATTGCATACTCGGTCATTGGCTTACTCCACCAAATCTACTTGGGCAGGCACACCTGACGGCAACGTTTTTGCAGACTCAGGTAAATCAACTTCTGCTAGATACATCAATCGTGAACGTTCTTCTTCGGTTAGTGCGAAGTAGGGCGTGAATGAAGGCTCACTAGCCACCCAACGAACGGTGCCTTGTAATGGACTCTCAAGACCATCGACATTCACCGTCACGGTTTTCCCAGGAATAAACCCGATTCGATAATCGGCAGGAACATACACTCGCGCATACGGCACGCGGTTGGCTTGAATCACGGCAACCACACCGTTCACTGGTACGCGTTCGCCAAGATTGTAAGGCAAATTATCGAGCGTACCGTCACGCGTGGCCGTGATGGTGAGTTCTGCCAGCTTTTGCTCTTGCAACGCCACTTCGGCTTTTGCCGCCATTAAAGCGGCTTTAGCTTGTTCGATGTCTTCGAGGCGGGAACCTGCGGTGAGCTTACTGAACTCTTCTTTTGCTGAGTCTAATTCGGCTCTCGCCGAGTCCCTTGCCGCAAGAGCGGAATCTTTTTCGGATTGACTGATGAGTTTTTTACGCACTAGTTCTGCTTTGCGTTGATAGTTTTTCTGCGCTTCGGTGAGCTGCGCTTCCGCTCGGGCTACGCGAGCCGATGCGGCAGCAATGTCTTCTGGGCGTTCACCATTGGTCAATTTAAGCAAATACGCTCCCGCTTTGGCTTGCTCGGCAACGGCGTGTGCAAGAACTGCTTGTTGATTCTTGGTATCGAGCTGAACCAACACTTCCCCTTCACTGACCAAGCTGCCTTCTTTTACTGGAAGGGCTCTAATTATCTCATTAGATGTGGCGGTAAACGTTACGCGGTCACGCTCTAGGGTGCCAAGCGCTTGGTGCGTGTTATCTTTTGAACAGGCGCTTAAAAGGGCAATAATCAATGTGCCAAAAATGATTCGCTTCATAGTGCGGTGCTTCCTTTGAAGAAGTAATGCATGAATAGATAACTTGCGAACGGGAGCGTGTTGATTGAGCCCGCTAACCCGTCGCTAACCGCCATCCATAACGATTTCTTTTTAGAGCTTAGCATTTTATCTACAAGCGATTCTTTTTAAATAGAGAGGCTTAGCGTTGGAAGTGGGCTATGAAGGCCTCAATTTAAAGAACCTTGACCAAGCTCCGGTTTTTATCGGCAAATGACATTAAAAAAGCCCAGCGATCATCGCTGGGCTTGAATAGATAAGAATGACGTTAGTGACTATGCCGTTTTGAATTGGCCGACGATCTCTTGTAGACCTACCGCCAGCTCACTTAAATCGCGACATGCAATTGCTGTTTGGCGTGAACCTGTCGCCACTTCGCTAGAGAACTGGTTGATGTGTTCCACGTTACGATGCAGCTCTTCTGTTACCGAGCTTTGCTCGCTGCAAGCACTCGCAATTTGAATGCTCATTTCAGCAATGTTATCTGCGCCTTTTTCGATTTGGTCGATGGTTGCACCGGCTTTTTGTGCTTGCTCAACGCACTCTTGAATCAAATCGCTGCTGTTGTTTGTTGCTGAAACGGCACTCTTCGAACAATTTTGCAGTTTAGAGATGATCGTGATGATCTCTTCGGTTGAAGCTTGAGTGCGGCTTGCTAGCGTTCTCACTTCATCCGCTACGACGGCAAAACCACGGCCTTGTTCACCAGCGCGCGCAGCTTCAATGGCAGCGTTAAGCGCAAGCAAGTTGGTTTGTTCCGCGATGTCTTGGATAACGTCAACCACAACACTGATGTTAGACGCATCTTGTTCCAGTTCTGTCACCATGTTGCCAACCGATTGAATCGCCAATGATGCTTCGTGGATTTGGTTAATACATTCTTGAACGACACCGCGGCCTTCTTTCGCATCGTGAGAAGCACTGTTTGCTGTTTCTGACGCGGCTTCGGTGTTGCTGGCGACTTCATTTACTGTCGCTTGCATCTCGTTCATTGCTGTTGCGATAAGGTTTAGCTGAACTTGTTGTTCATCCATGCCTGTTGAAGTCTGTTCGGAAATCGCGCTCACTTCTTCAATGGCGGTGCCTACTTGAGCTGTGGTTGACGAGATACTGTCGACCAAAGTAAGCAACTTCGCTTGCATATCAACGCAGGCATCTGCCAAGGTGCCAAGCTCATCATGGCCAATTTTGTTACGTGGAAGCTGGTAAGTTAGGTCGCCTGACGCGATTTTCGACGCCATGTTTACCACGTAATTTAGTGGTGTGCAGATCTGTTTGGTTAGGAATAGGCCTAGCGTAAAACTCAATGCCAATAGCGCGACGATAGCAATAATGCTGTAGGTGATTGCGCTGCGCACTGCTTCATGAGCGCTAGCAATATCTTCTTGTACGTAGGTTTGGTTTAGTTCCACTAAATCACGAATCGCATCGGATAATTGTGTGAATGTAGAAAATCCGTTTAACAATGTTTCATTTGCTTCATCGATTTTATTGTTCAATAGCAACTTCGCGTATTCATTGTTAAACGCACTGTATTTAACCCAGGCACTTTTTACTTTATTGAAAGCGTCTCGGTCGCGTTGATCCCATAGTCCTTTCTCATATTGGTCTAGATATTTATCAATTTTCTGTTCAGATTTTTCTAATCCGGCTACCCATTCCATGAATTGAGGGTGATTCACATTGGTTAATAAAGAGAATTCATCCTTTCTTAAAATTCCGAGTTCAATTTCGGTATTTTTTACGAGCAATACGCTAGGTACGGTGGTTTCAGAAAATACGGTAAGTTTTCCTTCTATCATCTTGATTTCAGATGTAAAGAAAACGGAGAGAGCGATAACAGATAACGAAATGATCAAAATCAGCGCACTGATTTTATACTTGATACTTAAATTAGAAAGTTTCATAGACTCACTGATAATGGGGGTTTGAAAGGCTCGGAGTCTATTACTGAGATTTGAAATATAGTGTGATTAATGTCTCAAATAAATTTATCGTGAATAAAATTAAGTCGTAATCTAAATGTTCATAATTAAAATAAATCCTTGTTATTTATGAAATTAATTATAATTTATAAATAAATGGAAATTAATAATGTGTTTCAATTTGGTATTTATAGGAAAATTAACTGTTACATGGTTATTATTTATTTTATCCCGATTTTTGTTTCTTATTATAGCGTTTGCTAATGAAACTTAGATCTTGAACATAAAATACATTCTTCGTCTTTAATATAACACTTGAAAATAACCGTAAGTCGAGGCTTTCATACTCAAGGCTGACATACAGTTTAAAACGCTAAACCACTTTAACTGCAAACGGCGATGTCGTTGCGGTTTTAAATGAGCAATTGCTTCACATTTTAAGTGGCTGATTCGTAAAATGGATTGCGGTCTGCCATGACAATAGGCAAGGTGTTGAATAATACGAATCACTCATATAAGGCCATCCATGACAACAACTGGTCACGTGCATTTTTATATTGGCACTTACACCAACCCACCGAGTACGAGCACGGGCATTGCGCGTCTATCGTTGAACACTGAAACGGGTGAGCTGACTCGGCTTGACGATGTTGTAGTTCAACGTAATCCGTCCTATCTCACGACCACCGAACACGGGCTGTATACGTTTAGCGAAATGGATAGAAATGAAGGTGCAGAGCTCGCGTTTTTTCGCGGTAGTGAATCCGTCTCTTTGCCGATTAATGGCGATTATCCGTGTCATTTGGATATCAAAGAACCGTTGTTGGCGGTTGCTAATTATGGCTCTGGAAATGTTAGCGTATTTCAATTGGATCGCGATGGTAAACCGCTTGGTTTATTGGCGGATTTATACGTTGATGGATGCGGGCCGAATTTAGAGCGCCAAACTTCTCCTCACGCTCATCAAGTCACGTTTTTAAAGCACAGTCATCAATTGGTTGTCGTAGACTTAGGCAGCGATAGCGTCCTTATTTATGATTACGATGCCCAGCCGGATTTTTCACTGTCGCAAGTGATTCATTTACCCGCAGGTTCGGGACCGCGCCATCTGGTGTTTAACCAACAAGAGTCGACAGCGTATGTGGTTTGCGAACTGTCAGAAACCATGATTGTGCTGGTTAAGCACCAAGATAAATGGCTTATCTCGAATCAAACAGAATTATTAGAAGGGGAAGAGAATCAGCAAGCGGCGGCGGCGATTCGTCTTTCGCAAGATGAAACGTTTTTGTATGTCTCTTGCCGAGCTCAGAACAAAATCAGTGTGTTTGATGTGTCTGGCGATACGCCGAAAAGGCGAGCAGCCATTCACTGTGAAGGGTTTTTTCCACGAGATTTTGTGTTGTCTCATGATCAAAAGTGGTTGTTGGTTGCCAATCAACATTCCAACAATGTGGTGAGCTTTCGTCGCAATCCTCAAACAGGTGAAATTACCCCCACGGGTTATGACTGTGAGATAGGCTCTCCAGTGTGTATTGTCGAACAACCTTTGTAACGAATAACGCAGAAGCAGCAGGAAATAGAAAAGCCTAGCGGGCGGCTAGGCTTTCAGGATAAAAACAGTTAACGCCAATCTTCAACGTACAGTTAGACGTAAATTTTGCCTTTCATATACAACACACCATCACCAGATACTTTGACGTAATCCTCCTTGACTTCGCAGTACAGAACGCCACCACGCGCTGATGCTTGATACGCCACTAAAGATGCTTTGCCGAGCTCTTGCGCCCAATATGGTGCTAAGCCTGCGTGGATTGATCCTGTGACAGGGTCTTCATCTCCGCCGTTCGCTGGCCAAAAGTAGCGAGATACAAAGTCGTATTGACTGCCTTTTGATGTGACGACGACGTCGTAAGGGGCGAGTTGTTTCAGTTGGTCGGATCGATATTGAACATCGAAAACGGTTTGCTCATCTTCCACGATGACGAAGTAAGCTTGTGGGCTAAGCAGTACGTGTGTTACTTCGCAGTTTAATCCCTCAATTAATTGCGTAGGAATGGCGTTGACGGGGTGTGGCGCTCTTGTCGGAAATGTCATTTCAATCTTGCCAAGTGCGTTCTTAATTACGGTTAAGGTGCCCACTTTTAATGTGTGAAACTCAATACTTCCTGTAACGCCGAGTTGATCGAACAACACCATGGAAGCGGCGAGCGTTGCGTGTCCACAAAAGTCGATTTCTGTAAGTGGTGAAAACCAGCGTATTTCATATTGATTCGTCCCAATCGTTTTAACAAACGCGGTTTCAGAGAGGTTGTTTTCCGTTGCAATGTTTTGCATCAGCTCTGGTTCTAACCACTCTTGCAAGGGCACGACTGCTGCTGAGTTGCCTTTAAATTGCGTGTCTGTAAATGCGTCAACGACGTAGATATCCAGTTCCATTTTGTCTTCCTTGTTCTCTGAGCAATTAGTTAGCATAAACCAGATGCAACTCAGAGAATAAGAAATTTATGCTTGAATCTTAAAGTGTCAAAATAGACGATGATTTTATATTTTGTGATACTTATTGATGTGTCTTGGCCTGTGTTGATGAATAGACTTGAATTGAACTCACTAAAAGGAAGAAACACATGAAAGCGATTCACAAGTCTGTTTTGGCCCTTAGCGTTTTGGTGATCGGCTCTGCCCATGCTTTTGAACTAACGAGCAAAGATATTCAAGAAGGTCATCCAATGGCGAAGACATTTGAATATTCAGGTTGGGGATGTGATGGTGCGAACCAGTCTCCACAACTGATGTGGAAAGACGTTCCAAAGGGTACAAAAAGCTTTGCGATTACCGCGTACGATCCCGATGCACCAACAGGTAGTGGTTTTTGGCATTGGATAGCGTTTGATATTCCAGCCTCAGTTAACGAATTGCCTCGTGGCGTTGATATCAGCAAGCTCGGCGGTAGGGAGTCTCGTATCGATTACGGTACTACTGGTTTTGGCGGCGCATGTCCTCCAGAAAAAGATGGTATGCACCGCTATCAGTTTACCGTTTGGGCCTTACCAAGTGACAAGTTGAACTTGGATGAGAACACGCCAGCGGCGGTTGTGGGATTCACGTTGAATAATGTCGCATTGGACAAAGCGAAGTTAACCGCCACTTACACACGATAATTGAATAAGAAAGGGGAGAAGATGAGTCACCAATATCAAGTCACGTTATTTCGTGCGGAGCAGCAGCAAAAGCTGCGTAACGTTCGGATTCATTCCCCGAGTATTATCCAGATCATTAAAGGGAGTAAGCGTCTGTTTTGGAAAGACGAAGCGTTCGATATTCTTCATCCTAATATCATGCTTTGTGAAGCAAACGCTTCGCTGAATTTTGAAAACCTTCCTCAGCAAGGGCGTTTTCTCTCTCGAATGTTCAGCTTTCACTGTGTGCCTAGTGATGACATGCTGGAGCTGAGTATGAGCAATGCGTTTGGCGAAAATGTACCCGCAGTGGAGGCAGATAAAGCATTGCAAGCAACGCTGAATGCGCTGTTTTCTTTTGAGCAAGAAAGCTTGAGTGAAGCGACGCAACGTTATTGGGTGTTGGGGTTGTATCAGCAGTTAGCGGAAAGGGGATTGTTGCATCGACTTTTTACCAGCTCGAATACCTCATTTAGCGAAAAACTCAGCCGCTATTTGTCACGCTCTCCGGGCGATGAGCATCCTTTGGAACGGGTAGCTGAGCGCTTTGCTATGAGCCGAGCAACGTTGATACGCAAACTCAAGCAAGAGGGTACTCAGTATCGGGAAGTGCTGGCAGAAGTGCGTTTAAATCACGCACTCTACCTGATGCAAAATGGTGCGTATAACGTAGCGTTGCTCGCGCAGTTGTGTGGCTATCAATCGGAAGGGCGTTTTAGCCAACGCTTTAAAGGCAAGTTTGGTTTAACGCCCAGCGAGTACATCAAAACCGTTGCCAGTTAGTACCTAACATTGCTATTTGGCTCGGTCTCAATGTTTCCCATTTTAGCTTTTGTATTTGGTTTTCATCCGCAGTGCGACGTTAACCAAAGCAATCAGAACCGGAACTTCGATCAACGGGCCAATTACGCCAGCGAATGCCTGGTCGGAATTCAGGCCAAATACAGCAATGGAAACCGCAATTGCCAACTCAAAGTTGTTACCCGTTGCCGTAAATGCGATTGAGGCATTTTTATCGTAGGGGATGCCCATTCTCTTCCCGATAAAGAAGCTGGCAAAAAACATCAGTACGAAGTAGATCGCTAGTGGGACTGCGACGCGGAACACATCCATTGGCAGTTGTAAAATCATCTCTCCTTTGAGGCTGAACATCAGCACGATGGTGGCGAGCAAAGCGATCAAAGTAATGGGTGAAATTCGAGGAATAAACACATCGTTGTACCACTTCTCACCCTTTGCAGCGACTAACCACTTGCGACTGAGAAAACCAGCAAGGAAAGGAATTCCTAAGTAAATCAATACGCTTTCTGCAATGTCACCCATGGAAATATCAACCACAAAGCCTTCATAGCCAAAGAATGGTGGAAGTACCGTGATGAATAGCCAAGCCATAACGCTGTAAGTCAGAATTTGAAATGCGCTATTTAATGCCACTAAGGCCGCGCCATATTCTTTGTTGCCGCCGCCAATATCATTCCACACTAAAACCATAGCGATGCAGCGTGCAAGGCCAATCAAAATAATGCCAACCATGTAACCCGGATGATCACCAAGAAAGGTTAAGGCAAGAACGAACATCAGGATTGGACCGACGATCCAGTTCATAACCAGAGACAGCGTGATGGCCTTTTTATCTCTCGTTACCGTTCCCAATAGACCGTAGTTCACCTTGGCGAGTGGTGGGTACATCATCAAAATCAAACCAATGGCGAGCGGTACGTTCGTACTACCAACGGACATTGCTTCGTTCCATTCTGCTACTTGCGGGTAGACTGCGCCTATCCCCACGCCGATGGCCATTGCGACAAAAATCCAGACCGTTAAGTAGCGATCAAGAAAGCTCATTTTTTCACTGGCACTATTTAAAACTTCAGTCGTCATAGTGGTCTCTATTCGTTTATCGTCGAAAGGCGATGTATTAAGTTATAGTTTATCTTTGCGCGCGTGGAAAGCGCGCAACGTGTCTTAGCTAAATAAACCGGAAAACTGAGCGTTAAACGCGTTCAGTTTTTCACGTTGAATACGGTAACAAACCTTTGGCGGGTTGGGTTCTGCACTGATAAACCCGGCCTGTTTTAGAATGCGTAAGTGTTCTGATACAGTCGATTGCGCTAAACCTAACTCAGAGACTAAATCGCTATTTAAGCAGCCACCCATGGTGTCTAAAGTGTGAAGAATATGCAGAATGCGTAAGCGAGCAGGATGAGACAGCGCTTTCGCTTGAGCGGCGAGTGCTTGTTCTTTATCGAGTTGTTGTTGCGTGGTTTCAAAAGCAATTTGGCACGTTTCGTTGCATTTGTTGCTCATGAGCAGACCTTTATAGTTAATCGTCGAATTGCGATTAAGTGTACGTGTGCTTTTTCTAAGGCGCAACTGTTGAAAGGAGAATTGAAGATAAGAGATGTCAAAAAAAGGGAAGGGATGTGTCTCGCAAATATTTGGCGGACTAACAAAGAATTCGGTCAAATGGCAGCAAGTAAAAAAGCAGAACTCAAAGATACGACGAATTGGGGGTGTGGTATCAGGAGCTAAGTTCTGCTTGGGGGTTAGGTTGTGAGCAATTTTCTATATTTCCTGCGAGCCAAATCAGTATGGTGAAAAAAGGGGAGGTAAAAAAGAGAGTAGATTTCTTCGCTTTATTCCCGATAAGACCAAATAGGTGGGTTTTTCCTACAATATAGGGACGAAATGCTAGTAAAAGGGGAACAAAGTGTTTGGAAGTTTTCTTATTTTATTGCCGCCAAGTTCAGTAAAATACGCCTATTCAATGACCTCCTAGAGTTAAGGTACGTGCGGTGTCTGATCTCAACTTATTTCGTTATTACCAACGCTTGCTCTCTTTTGGTGTTGGTAATGAAGCAAAAACTACGCTGCAAGAAATCGCCGATTTGTTGTTTACTTCGCCTCGTCATGCGCGCAGTTTGTTGGCGCAGATGCAAGAGATAGCGTGGTTAAGTTGGCGACCAAAACCAGGACGGAACCAACGTTCAACATTGTTGTTAAACGTTGAACTCAGCGCGCTGAAAGAAAGCCTTGCACTAGAGCGGATCAAGCTTGGTAAGTACGAGAAAGCGCTGTCGATTCTGGATGAAGATGAAGCCGCATTTGGGCGACTCCTCAAAACAACGTCGGGCGCATCGGTAAAAGAGGGGCGGCTCAATATTCAGCTAACCTACAAACGCATGTTTGAGCGTGTTGTTCCTCATCAATTGCAGCGAAGCAGTGAGCGCTTTTTGCTACGCCAAATTTATTGCTGTTTGGTATCAAGTGATTATTACGGGCGCGTAAAACCAGAGCTGGCGCACCATTGGCGATACGATGAGCAAAAATTCGAATGGACGTTTTACCTTCGCCCCGGACTTACCTTCCACAATGGCAACCCAATAGATGCCGACACGGTGGTGAGTTTGTTTGCCAAATTGAGCTCACTAGAATACTACGAGAAAGAACTCGCGCATGTGGCGAACGTGACTGCGCCAAACCCTCTCAAAGTGGTGTTTACACTTAACCGACCTGACTTGGGTTTTGCTGGGCTTATTTCTGGCGTGAAATATGGCATTCGGCCCGTGAGTCAGGTGAACGTTGCGAACAACAAGTTGGTGGTGGGGAGTGGTCCATTTTCCGTCGTTGAACACAGTGAAAACCGTTTGAAACTGCAAGCGTTTGATGGCTATTACGCGTGTCGAGTACTAACGGATTTGGTGACGATCTGGATCGTCAACGATGAAAAGATGGAGAACCCATCGCTCGCTGCGAATACTCTGCAACCACAGCCAGTCCTTGTTGATGACATGTGCGGTCACTACATGTCGACACCGAACAGTGAAACGTCCCCAGCGAGCAAACGCAGTCGAACGGAAGACGGTTGTTTGTTCGCACTGTTTAACCATCATGCGAAGCACGCTTTGTCTCAGGCTCAGCGCCGATACATCAGTGATTTGATTCGACCGGAGCAGTTAGCCGAAGTGATGAAGAGCGAAAAGATCAATTTTGGTAGCGTCGCTGCTTATAACTTGTTGCCAAACTGGAAACCGGTGTTGCGCCCCTTTGGAGATGTGGTCAAGTTGCCAAAGCTGATCACCATCGCAGGGTACAATTACACGGCGCTACGCCGGTGCGCGCGAGCGATTTCTTCGCGTTTAGAGCGTGCGGGCAGCCGAGTGGAGATTGTTATGTACTCCTACCGAGAACTGAGCGAGAAAGCCAAAAACGGCACGCTTGATGAGACTCTGGTTGTCACCAATATCAACTTGGACGATAACCGTCATGCGTCTGCGTTTAGCAACTTCTTTAGCAATGCTGTGCTTTACCACACCTTAGGGGCGCAAAATGCGGCGTGGTTGGATGCTCAAATGGAAAATGTCCGTGCATTCTCACCGCTTGAAGATTACTTGAGCGCGTTAGAGCCGATCGCGTCCACATTGATTAGCGAATATTGGATTGCACCGATGTTCCACCATACTCAGACGCTACGTTTTCAAGGGGTCTTGGAAGATGTCGCACTCACAAACTGGGGATGGCCAGACATACGATCCGTTTGGTCTGCGGACTGATCAAAACCGCCTGAAGGGCGGTTTTTTTGTGTCTGTAGTTTGGTGAAAGCCAGTGACGTTTTTATTTCTTCTAGCCAACAAATGTGATGTTTATCTACGTTTTAGTGTGAGCTATCAATAAATGGCCCGAAATGAACTTTGAAATTAATCACGAATTATATCGAGTCAATAGGTCTAATGTGATCTGATTTAAATAATGTAACTTTAAGAATGTTTTCTAGAAAGTGATTTTGTTCAAAATTCGTCTATTGACTTGTTGTTCAAATAAAATTTGTAGATTTTTTACGTGCGGGATTTTTGAGATCTGTCCATTTAAACAAATTGACAGGCTTTAAAGTGTGATTCGAAGCGCAAAAGTAGCTCGGTTGCGCGGTTGGGACTCTGTTATTGATAATTAACCCATCAGATGACGAACTGTTGATAGGGTTAAATATGCTGTACGAGTTAATCGACCACGAACTAGTAGATGTAATTAATGATCGCGCTTACCAATGGCAAGATGCGGTTAAAAAGACCACTCAATACCTAGAAAATAAAGGTTACGTCTCCCAGCACTATGCTGATGCGATCATCCGTTCAACGGAAGAAAACGGTCCTTACTATGTGTTATGCCCTGGATTGGCTATGCCACATGCCCGACCTGAAACTGGCGTTTTAAAAACAGGCTTAGGCATCCATATTTTCCCATCACCTGTTGATTTTGGATCGGATCTCGGTCCGGCCAATATTCTTATTACCTTAGCTGCGAAAGACTCTGATACCCACATTGAGGTGATTCAAGCGTTGAGCGAGATGTTTGTGGATGAAGAGAACATTGCAAAACTGGCACAAGCCTCTTCCAAAGAACAAGTGCTAGACATAATAAAAGCATACTAAAAGGAACATAACGTGAAAGCAAACATGCGAGCCAATGTGCAAGCCTTCGGAGGTCATTTGACCGCCATGGTGCTGCCAAATATCGGAGCCTTTATCGCTTGGGGCTTTATTACTGCACTCTTTATTCCTACGGGCTGGATGCCAAACGAAGCCTTTGGCGAACTCGTGGGGCCAATGATCACTTACTTGCTGCCACTTTTGATTGGTTACACCGGTGGTCAGATTGTTGGTGAAAAACGCGGCGCGGTAGCGGGGGCTATCGGTACGATGGGCGTGATTGTCGGGGCTGATATACCCATGTTTGTTGGCGCAATGATCATGGGCCCACTGAGCGCTTGGGTTGTGGTGCAAGTGGATAAACGTATTCAACACCGCATACCTTCTGGTTTTGAAATGGTGGTCAACAACTTTTCGTTGGGTATCGTCGGTATGTTGTTGTGTTTGTTCGCTTACGAGATTGTTGGCCCTTCAGTCACCGCAGCAAACTTGTTTGTGAAATCAGGCATCGAAGCGTTGGTTGCAACGGGTTTCCTGCCTTTGTTAGCGATCATTAACGAACCAGCAAAAGTGTTGTTCCTGAACAACGCCATTGATCAAGGCATCTACTACCCACTAGGCCTGCAAGCGGCCGCAGAAACAGGCAAGTCCATCTTCTTTATGGTGGCATCTAACCCAGGCCCTGGTCTTGGTATGCTGCTGGCCTACGCGAAGTTTGGTCAGGGTTTGTCTAAACGTTCTGCGCCAAGTGCCATCATCATTCACTTCTTTGGTGGTATTCATGAGTTGTATTTCCCATACGTACTCATGAAACCAATCATGATTGTGGCAATGATTGCTGGTGCGGCGACAGGCATCGCAACCTTCAACCTATTCGATGCCGGTTTGGTCGCGGGTCCAAGTCCAGGCTCTATCTTCTCTTACCTTGCTCTTACTCCGAAAGGTAGCTTCATCGCGACCATCGCAGGTGTGACAAGTGCAACGATTGTCTCTTTCTTAGTAGCAAGTGCGATTTTGAAAGTGAGCAAATCAGAAGAAAAAGAAAGCGAGTTTGAGAAATCAGTTTCTGACATGAAAGAGATGAAAGCGGAAGGCGCAGTTAAGCCAGTTGCAGCTGCGACGACGCAAGAACTGAGCAAGCCAATTTCATTTGTCGCATTCGCATGTGATGCGGGTATGGGCTCTAGTGCAATGGGCGCATCGACCTTCAAACGCAAGCTGGTACAAGCTGGGATAGAGATTGAAGTGAAGAACTTTGCCATCGAGAAAGTCCCGAGTGAAGCCGATATCGTCGTGACACACGAGAGCTTAGAAAGCCGCGCAGTCAACGCGACAGGTTTACCAGTCGTAACGCTCAAGAACTTCCTCAACGACCCAGCGCTTGACGAGCTGATGGATAAGATTAAGCAACAAACGGTCGCGACTGAGCAACCAGCCTAACAATGCAGTTTGGGGCGGCAGATATCGCCCCAATTAGGAGAGAAATCATGGTACAAACAACGGCAGCGGTTATCTGTGGTGAGAAAAACGTTCAATTAAGAACCTTTGATTTACCAAACATTTCAGCCGACGAACTTCTGGTTAAAAACATTTCAAACAGCATTTGTCTATCCACTTACAAAGCAGCATTGTTAGGTAGCAAACACAAACGCGTTCCTGAAAACATTGACGAAGTGCCAGTGATGACAGGTCATGAATACGCAGGTGTTATTGTTGAAGTTGGTGAGAATCTAAAAGATCAATTCAAAGCTGGTGACTACTTTGTTTTGCAACCTGCCATGGGCTTGCCAACAGGCTACTCAGCGGGCTATAGCTATGAGACATTTGGTGGCAACGCGACGTATTCCGTTATTCCTAAAATCGCTATCGACCTAGGTTGCGTACTGCCTTACCACGGCGATTACTTTGCTGATGCGTCTCTGGCTGAGCCAATGTCTTGCATTATTGGTGCGTACCACGCGAGCTACCACACCACGCAATACGTGTACGAGCACGATATGGGCATTAAAGAAGGTGGTGCGTTAGCGCTTTTGGCGTGTGCTGGCCCAATGGGGATTGGTGCAATTGACTACGCGATCAACGGCCCTGTAAAGCCAAAACTGATCGTGGTGACGGACATCGACGCTGCGCGTTTAGACCGAGCTGAAAGTCTCATTCCCGTTGCAAAAGCTAAAGAGCAGGGCGTAGAACTGCACTACGTGAATACCGCTCAAATAGACGATCCGGTCGCGTATCTCAAAGCACTCAACGGTGGCAATGGTTATGACGATGTAATGGTCTACGCGGCGGTTGCTCAAGTGCTAGAACAAGCCGATGAGCTACTTGGCAATGATGGCTGCCTCAACTTCTTTGCTGGCCCAACGGATAAGAATTTCAAAGTGCCGTTTAACTTCTACAACGTGCATTACGAATCAACCCATATTGTAGGGACGTCCGGTGGTTCAAAGGGTGACATGGTGGAATCTATAGAGCTTTCCTCGCAAGGCAAGATCAACCCGTCTTTCATGATCACACATGTTGGTGGCTTACAAGCTGCGCCACATACGATTCTGAATCAGTTGGATATTCCGGGCGGTAAGAAGTTGATTTACCCACATATTGACCTGCCATTGACGGCGATTGATGACTTTTTATCGTTGGCAGACCAAGACCCGTTCTTTGCGGAACTCGATGCGATTTTGTGCGCGAACAACTATGTGTGGAACGCGCATGCAGAAAAAGCGTTACTTGAGTTTTATGACGTGAGCTTAACGGTTTAGTTGCAACGAACATGTGTGGTAGCCTTTGCGCTGCCACATAATGGAGAGGTCATAAGACGTTGTCACGTGAAGACGAATTACTGGAGAAATTGGATGAGTGTGAAAATGCCACTGCGTTTCTTCAGGTTTCTAACAAAATAATTAACCTCAAGTTAAAAGCATTACTTCCGAGTGTGTTCGTCCAAGACGACTTAGTGAAGGAGTATGCTGTGGATCCGTTATTGAGAGAAGATGGGCCATTGGTCACGACCGATGTTGTCTCCAAGTTGATGTTTGCGATGGGAAAAATCTCATTACAAACTTATGCAGACATTGGCTTGTACGATCAGGTATTGGAGTATGTGGTTACTCAGCCTGAAAAGATCGCGTTTACAGATGATGTGATTTATGACTTCATCAAAAACCAAGCGGTACTCTCTTCTCAGCAAGACTGCTTTTATCTTGAGTCGATCAATCAGCTAAAGTTCTCTTCGTTTGAGTCCTTTTCGCAAATGAGATACGAATCTCTCATCAAAACAGTGCTCAAGCTGTCGTGTGAAATGTTGATAGAAAGAATCGAAGAGGAAATCAATCAGTAAGGGTTCACCATGAAAGTGAATTTAAACGTCAGTGGCTTTGAAACCGAAGCAACCTTTCCCGATGCCGACGTAAAACGAATCCATCAGCCTCTTATCGAAAAATTTACTCGCCTCTATCATGAGAAGCAGGAACGCATAGTAGTGTTCTTGTGCGCTCCTCCGGGCAGTGGCAAGTCGACACTCGCTGCGTTCTGGGAATACTTGTCGGAACAAGATGAAAGCCAAGAGCCTTTACAAGTGCTGCCGTTTGATGGTTTCCACTATCCAAATGAGATCCTCGACAACAATACGATTGAACGAGATGGCGAGCTCGTGCCTCTGCGCAGTATTAAGGGATCCTATCAAACATTTAATCTGACGGAGCTTATCGACAAGCTCAAACAGCTCAAAATGAAAGATACAAAATGGCCATACTACGACCGCAATTTGCATGATCCAGTCGACGACGCCATTTTGGTAAATCGGAATGTGGTTGTCGTTGAGGGGAATTGGTTACTGCTTAATGAACCGGTGTGGAATGAACTGCATCGTTTGGCCGATTTTACCGTCTTTGTAGATACACAGCCTGAGTTTCTGCAAGAGCGTTTAGTCAATCGTAAGATTCGTGGTGGTACAGAGCCAGAAGCTGCATTGGAGTTTTATTTGAACTCAGATGCCGTAAATGTAGATAAGGTTTTAAATCACTCAATTCCAGCGGATCTCACGCTGTTTCTCAATCAAAACGGTTCGTTCGAAATTCGATAATTTGTCCACAATTTAGGAGGTCACCATGGATATCGTCGTTGATAGCCACACCCATACTATTGCCAGTGGACATGCCTACAGCACCATTTTAGAGAACGCATTGGCAGCCAAGAATAAGGGGTTAAAACTTCTTTGTACCACCGATCATGCTCCCGAAATGCCAGGAGCCCCTCACTACTGGCACTTCAATAATCAAAGAATTTTGCCCCGCTTTTTGCATGAGGTCGGTATTCTCCGTGGCGTTGAAGCCAACACTTTAAACGTCAAAGGCGAGATCGATCTTCCGCCTTCCTCTGATCAACATCTTGATTGGGTAATTGCTAGCTTTCATGAGCCCGTTTTTAGACCCGCAACCGAAGCGGAGCACACTGCCGCGCTGATTAACGTCATTAAAAGTGGCAGAGTGGACGTGTTAGGGCACTTAGGTAATCCCAATTACCCATTTGATATGGAGCAAGTGTTGCGTTGCGCTAAATCCCACAATGTAGCGATTGAGGTGAACAATACGTCTCTCACAGGCAAGAGCCGAAAAGGCAGTGATGCGCGCTGTGATCAAATTGTTGCCTTAGGAAAAGAGATTGGCGTGTATTTCAGTACCGGCTCTGATGCGCACTTTTGCGAAGAGATTTCAAAACTGGATCTCGCCATCGAATTGCTGGAAAAACATGGCGTGGAGAAGGACAAAATCCTAACGACTTCAACACGTCGTTTCTTGAAGTTCTTACTACTCAGAGGTAAACCACGCATTCCTGAGTTCGACGTGTTTTACTGATGTATGTGCATGAATAATCAAAAGTAGACCCCGCCAATCGGCGGGGTTTGTATTAGTTATGTACAAACTTGCTTACTTACAAAGGTGACTCAACGACTACATATTTACGATCTGCCCTAAGTGGCGCAAACCATGTGTCTTGGTATTTGAAATAGCTTTGCCCGTCTATCACTACCGTCTGCTTGGTGTGGGGAAGTGAGTCAACAATTTCGCCAAGCTTATAAGGACTTGGGGTTTTCCTAGTGATGGTTTTGCTTGTCTCTGTTGTCGTAGTGCTTACTTGGTTAGGAGAGGCAGAATAAGAGTTGGGTGAGGTTGTCACAGTACTTAAGCTCGTTGTTGTTGACGCTGAGTTAGGTAAAACATCACTACCACTGATGACTGTGTAATTTCCGGCTGGTGGGTTTTGGACATACACGTAACGACTGCCGCGCTGTTGATAATAGGCGTCTTGCACAATGGCATAGGTTACTCCAGCGAAAATCGCAAACGTAGCGATGCCAACCAGATCGTTATGGTAATAGTAATAACGACCACGATAAGGTGGATACCAATAACCAGGTCGCACATAAATGAAAGAGGAATGGTATCGCGGCGGTCTTATTACGACGGGTGGACGATGGTAGTAAGGTGGTCTGTAGTCGTGTGAAGGGCGATGGTGATGCGGCGGCCGAATCGGTCGCTCCGGACGATTTACAGGATGACTGTGGTGCTTATTGCCCGGTTGAGTAATGGGTTTCACCGAATGTTGCGGATGAGGTTTTGCCTGTAATGTTGTTGTGCCAAGTATCATGACAAACACACTGGTCGCAAGCCCTCTGAAAATTGATATGTAGTTCATAAAACGCCTCCCCTTGATATTGGAGAGTAGGGTGCTCAAAACATAAGTATAACAGAGCGAAACAATTAGGAAGCGTTAGGATCTGAGCGTTGTTCAAGTACTAGAGACAAGAGGCGCACCAGTAGGGACTGTGCTTCAGGTGATAGCAGCCGAGCAACCGTCACCAAATCTGATGCGGTCACGTGTTCTATCCCTCTAATATCGAGCGCGATATCGAGGTCAGTCAGATTTAGAGAGCGCAAAATAGAGCGGTATTGCGAAAGTTTGAGATCCGATTCGCCTCGCTCGATGCGTTGGTAGGTTTTGACGCTCATTCCTGCGATATTTGCCATTTGTTCACGCGACAAACCGTGCTCTTTTCGTCTAATAATGAGCGCTTCAACGATAGGGTCTACGTGCATGGCTTCTCCAGATAGGACAGTTTTGACCTAATCAACGCAAGAAGTGGACCACTTTAACCACCCTATCTTTACCCGATTTTAAAAAGGGTATAAGAATGGCGTTCTAATTAAATGTGCAATTATTTCAGTCAGTTCTTATAAAAATGGAAAAGCATCAGTCATATAAATCAATTACAGCAAAAGTTTCTATTCGCAAAATGCAACGCATTTTAGATCAGCTGCTGAATGAAATTGATGAGAAACACCGCGCTTCAAAAGAGAATGTTGTGACATTGACTCGGCAGTCACAGCATCGTCTGATGAGCTATAAAGAGCTTTATCTTCACCGTGAGGCTATAGCCGAAAGTGAACTGCTGTTGGCGTATGAAAGTATGAGTGATACAGAGAAACAGATAGCTGATATGGGGCTATCAGAACTAACTTATGCCATTGAAGCGCTAGATAGAGCGTGCTAACGCATTGCACAATATCGTCAACGATTGGATTGTGTTGAATAAAGGGAATAATAAACAAAGAAGGGATGCAAATGCTGGGGAACCACACCCAGCATTCGGACACTCATTTACCTAAATTTTCGAACCGTAAATCAGTGTTTAGAGGTATGTGAACCGAAGCGAGTCGGTACGCAGCGAATAATAGCGATATTGTCTGATCTAGGCTACGTCCTTGGAATCTAATACCTTAATCTAAACTGTAAATTAATTTGTACACACGCCAATAATTGAGCGCTCCAGCACGTTCTTTTTCTCATTAAGCGATAAAAGACTAACTAGCGATGAAAATAGCAACATATCTATTGCTCTAGCAAAGGGTTGTTAAAATATATCGCTGTAAGACTGACCTTTTGCTTTTCAATCGTCCTAGTTATGCCTTACAATCTTTTTCGGACCAAATCCATTCATAAAGAATGGGGTTGATGATTCCAGATGAACGATTTTGCTTCGAACCCAAAGTTGTCACATCTCATCAGCCATTAACATCGCCCAAAACGACTCCCGATTCATTCATGTGCAATTGAACTAACCACCTTTTGCTGAATGTTTCTTGTGACAGGGGTTCTTGTATCCATTTTCTGGCTAAGAGAGAAGTAGGGTCGTTTTGTGTCTGTGCTTTGGATGCTGCACAGCAGGCGAGAGATAAACGGATTGAATTTAGAGGTATTAACCGTGAACCTAAAACTTGTCGGCAGCTCCCTGATCGTTGCAGGTACTGCTCTTGGCGCTGGTATGCTTGCCATACCTATGGTGCTTGCTCAATTTGGCCTCCTTTGGGGCACTCTTCTTATGTTGTTCATCTGGGCTGGAACGACTTATGCCGCTTTGCTTCTACTTGAAGCGAGTTGCAAAGTCGGTGGTGGCGTAAGTATGAACGCAATCGCCCGCGAAACACTTGGTAAAGGCGGTCAGTTAGTGACTAATGGCCTGCTTTACGCGTTGCTTGTTTGTCTATTGATGGCTTACATCATTGGCGCTGGCGATCTAGTGCAAAAAATCACGGCATCAGTCGGCCTTTCTGTTTCCACTGTTTCTAGCCAAGTTGGCTTTACTATCTTAGTGGGTCTGATTGTTTCTGCTGGCACTGGTGTGGTCGACAAGCTGAACCGTGGTCTGTTTATCGGTATGATTGTTGCGCTTGTTTTAACGCTGTTTGCTCTTGCTCCTAGTGTTTCATTCGAAGGCCTAAACGAAGTCGTTAGTAGCGACAAAATGGCACTGATCAAAACCAGTTCTGTGCTATTCACCAGTTTTGGCTTTATGGTCGTCATTCCTTCGTTGGTGACTTACAACAAAGAAGCGAGCAAAACTCAGCTGCGCAACATGATCGTTGTCGGCTCTACGATTCCTTTGGTTTGTTACCTATTGTGGTTGTTTGCGGTTGTGGGTAATTTGCCGCCACATGAGCTGGTACAGTACTCAAACGTCACTGAACTTATCTCGGTTCTTGGTCAACAGTACAATGGCTTGGAGTTTATTCTGTCCATGTTTACTGGTTTGGCATTGCTAACTTCATTCTTGGGTGTGGCAATGGCGCTTTACGACCAAAACGCGGACTTGCTCAAAACCAGCAAGCCAGTGGTATTCGTCACCACATTTATTCTGCCGCTACTTGGTGCTGTATTTGCTCCGGAACATTTCTTAGCAATTTTAAGCTACGCAGGCATTATTCTTGTGTTCTTGGCAGTTTTTGTTCCATTGTCGATGACAATGAAAGTGCGCCGTGTACCTGTCGAAGACAACAGCGTTTATGAAGCTGGTGGCGGTGTGATGGGCATGAGTATGATCTTCCTGTTTGGCTGTTTCCTACTATTTGCGCAAGCTGTGTAATACAAGCACATTGAATACATGAGCCGCCCGTTGAAAAACGAGCGGCTTTTTTAATGGCAATGACATAAGTTTTACGAGAGATGACGGCTTTGACGTCGTGCTGATAATTGTTCATAAGCTCTGACCGAGAGGTGATACTCCTTAGCGAACGACTGACATGTGGTAAGCAGATGCTGACTAATATGGTGATAGTTATATCGATAAGGGGAATCGTTGTGTCAAAGCAATTATCTGTTGCCATGGTTGGCGTTATGCTGTCTTTGGGTGTGTTCAGTGCGGAAGCGATGGCAGATCCAAAACACAGACTCGGTCATAAACACGAGCATCATCATGACCATCACCACCATAAACGTAAGCACAAGCATAAACACCGACATCATGATGTGATTGTGGTGAACCCAAGGCCGCCAAGGCACCAATACTACTATTACGACCGCATTCCTCGTAATAGCACTTACATTCAAATTGGTAACTTTACGTATTTAAAAGTGGATGACCATTATTATCGTCGTTCAAGTGACCGATATATCCATGTAAAACTATAGATACAAAAACAGCGAGCTAGGCTCGCTGTTTTTGTTGATGAAAGACCTAAACCGTAAAGCGATTTAGGATTTCATCCTGCTTGCGTACATTGTCGTGTTGAGATTGCATCGCTTCGTTAGTGCGGTTTGCAGAATCAGCAACTTGAGTGGATAGGTCTTTAATGTTGACCGTGTTGTTGTTGATTTCTTCCGCGACAAGGCTTTGTTCTTCTGCCGCAGAGGCGATTTGTAAGTTCATGTCTGAGATCCGTTGAATCGCATCACGAATGCGTTGTAGCGCATCATTCGCCAAATCGGCTTTTTCTACCGCTTCTACAGCACTGCCTTTGCTTTGATGCATTGCGCTTGCCACCGAAGAAGCGCCAGATTGTAGCTGTTCAATCATGCTGCGAATTTCTGTTGTCGATTCCTGTGTACGTTGTGCCAGTGTGCGAACTTCATCGGCCACTACAGCAAAACCACGACCAGATTCACCTGCGCGTGCAGCCTCGATTGCAGCATTCAATGCAAGTAGGTTGGTTTGGTCTGCAATATCGTTGATAACTTTAAGAATCGTTTCGATGTTTGCTGTTGCTGACTCTAACACTTGAACTTCTTCAACCGCCAAATCAATGCTGTCTGAGAGCATATTAATGGTTTGTGTTGATTCGCTCACCACTGATGAGCCTTCAATGGTTGCTTGATCGGCTTCTTTCGCAGCGCTTGCGGCGCCTTGTGCGTTGTTCGCAACTTCTGTCGCGGTGACAGACATTTCGTGCATTGCGGTTGCCAGTTGCTCCAATTCTTGAAGCTGAGTTTGAATGGCACCAGCGGAGTCGCGTGCGCCTTCTGCCGTGATTTGAGTGCCAGTAAGAATCTGATCAGAGATAGATTTCGATTCAATGATCTGCTGCTGAAGATTTTCCATGAAGGTGTTGAAGTTTTTCGCTAGCTCAGAAAACTCCTGATCGGTGTCAGTTTCTAGGCGTTGCGTTAAATCACCTTTGCCAGATGCGACGTCTTTAATTGCCGTGTTTAGTGTATCTAGCGGGCGCATTAGGGTTCTGATCAGAAGTGTTAATGCGATAACTGAAGCAAGTACAGCGATGATTGAGTAAATGATCGCGCTATTACGTAGCTCTCCAACCACTGAGTAAGCTGCTGTTTCATCAATGATTGCACCCACGTACCAGTTCTCACTTGGGATATGAGTAAGGCTAACCATGTAAGGATTGTTATCAACTTCGATGTGTTGAGTCGCCTTATTTAAGTCAACTTGCGGTAGGTAGCTATTGAGCTTTTCACCGTTGTACTTACTTTGCGGGTGCGCAATCGTCGTGCCATCGTCAGTGACTAAGAACAAGTAACCAGCATCAAATAGGTTCACTTGGTTAACTAGGTCGGAAAGGGTAGTTAGCTCTAGGTCGTAAAACATGCCAGCTAAGAACTGGCCGTTTTGTTTTACTGGCGTACCAACAGAGATGATCACATTCTTAGATGATGCATCAACATAAGGGTCGGTAACCACCAAATCGCCTTTGTTTTTGGCTGCGATAAACCAAGGGCGTTGGCGAGGATCATAATCAGGCCCTGCATCCCAACCGTCGTCGTTTTCAATCACGAAGCCATTACTTTCGTAACCAAAACCAATCGCTAGGAAGCTCGATTTCGGAGTTGGCTTTTCAAGAATGTCTTTTACGTATGTGCGGTCGTTTGGTGATAGTTCTATGATCTCTGTGATCGAGCGTGCGAGATCTTTCTTCGCGTTCATTTCGGATTGAACGGTGTTGCTCACACTGGTCAAAATCTCTTTAACGCTTGAACTGATGTGCTCCTGAGTTTGAGAACGAATCGTCATAACTTGTTGCGTCGATAGTAGCGACACAGTAATTAGCAGCAAAATTGAAGAGGCGGTGACAACCTTATGTCTGAATTTCATGAGTTTTCCTCTAAGTCTCCCGGATAGTTTTCTTCTGCTTCCACCTCTTTTTTGGTTCGGGTGAATTCGGCAGAAAAAGAAACCTGTTGTGTTTGATTACTTTCTTATCGACATCTTTATCAAAAACATGAATCCATTTGTTGTCTTTTTTAACTAAAATTAAACAAAATGGTGATTTGAGTTAAAACTTGTGAGTTTGATCTGATTAGTGAGCCATCTTAATGAAAGCGTCATAATGAAAGGAATTGCTTAAAGAGTACTGTTGCTAACAGGTTTGATTGAGGAGTTTAGTAAAGTTTTATTTATTATAAATAAGCATTTATAGAGGTTTTTTCTTTGTAAATTATAGAGTTTACGTTGGGGGCGAAGTTAAGTAGGGAAGTAAGCCAAATTTTGTTTGTAAAAAAGGCCCCGACAGAGCGGAGCCTTTGTGTATGCTTTGATTTTAGAAAATCAGATGCGCAACACCAGCAATCACAGGAAGTGTAATCAGCGTACGCAGAATGAAGATAACAAACAGTTCTACGATGTTAACTGGAATCTTGCTACCTAGTAGTAGTGCGCCAACTTCTGACATGTAAATCAACTGAGTAACAGACATTGCTGCGATAACAAAACGAGTCATTTCGTTGTCGATAGATGCCGCCAGAATCGCAGGGATAAACATATCTGCAAAGCCAACCACGATAGTTTGCGATGCTTGTACTGCTTCAGGAATTTGTAGCAACTCTAAGTAAGGAATGAATGGCTGACCAAGGATCTCAAACACTGACGTGTATTCAGCAATCACTAGTGCAACGGTACCCAAACCCATAACCACAGGCAGTACGCCAAACACCATATCGATAGCGTTGTGCACACCTTCTTTGAATACGGACTGAACAGATTTTACTTCTGCAGCGCGTTTTAGAGCTAAGTCCATGCCCCAAGAGAATGTCGTGTGACCTTCTGGCACTGCATCTACATCTTCTGCTGGCTTGCTGCCGTCAATGTAGCGGTCTTTTTTCAGGCTTAGAGGCGGCAAACGAGGAATGATAACCGCAGCCACGATACCTGCTAAACAGATAGCTCCGTAGAAAGGTAGGAACAGGTGTTCAAGTTGAACCTGAGCAATAACAACTAAGCTGAATGTGATCGATACCGCTGAGAACGTTGTACCAACAACTGCCGCTTCACGTTGAGTGTAGAATTTGTTTTCGTACTGCTTGCTTGTCAGTAAGATGCCCACACTGCCATCACCCAACCATGATGCCATACAGTCGATCGCACTACGGCCAGGTAGGTTAAATACCGGACGCATTACTTTACTTAATAGCGCGCCAAATAGTTCTAGAAGACCGAAGTTAAGTAGTAGAGGAAGCAGAAGGCCAGCAAAAATGAATACTGCGAATAGCGTTGGTAGAAGACCAGTTAAAACAAGGCCGCCGGTGTTTTCTTCCCAAATCGCTTTTGGACCTACTTGGAAGAACGTCATCAATACCGCAGCACCACCGATTAGGCGAACAACAAGCCAAAGTGGAGACGGGTTGAAAAGTCCGTTTAAGAAACCGTTACGAAGGATCGCTGCTGGCTTGAAAATTTTACAAAGAACAGAAGCGACAGCCATGAAAGCGATAATAGCGGTAACGATAGCAATAAGTGCATCGCCAAGTAAGGCAGGAATGACTTTTGCCATGACTGCAACAGGGATAGTGAGGTCGCCATTGTAAGAAATAGGCGCCATAAACAGCAGAAGACCGATTAGGGATGGAATGAAGAACATCCAAAAGTTGCCCTTAGGTGCTTCAGTAGCATTGGTGTTGTTATGCATAGTTTTCTCGTGTTACTACTAGTCAATACTCGCCATATTCCATGACATAAATATTCACTAAACATCCGTATTTAATCACAGTGATGCGGAGGGTACCCGCAAACTGCATCCATTGCAATACTATTCATTAAATACATGTAGTTATTCAGCCGATTTATCGGATAAATTGCCAAATAACGCCATTGTGTATATGAAAATGTTGCGTGTGTTAGAAAATTGTAGCACGAGAGGCGTGCTGTGCAGATTCTTATGGGGCGCAGTGTGACTGGAATAATAAAAAGACGGGCAAATGTGATTACGATCTCACGTAAATTACCTTGGTTTTTAGGCTTAACCTTAATAGTACTAAGGGCTATAGAAGGCTGTATTGAGTGTTATATAAAGAAAGTTGAGACAGTCGAAGGTGGATTGGAATGAAGCAGAGTCGCAACGGATTCATGCATTGATGGCTGAATCCGTTGCTTGAAATTAAGCGTTTTGGTTGCGACTGATGGAGTAAAGGTAAGCCCAGTAAATTAGCGCGATACCAAAGGCTAAAATTGCAGGAAATACCAGAGCATACAAGCCATAAGCCATAAATAAGGCAGCGCCGACGCTCCCGCCTAGTAAAAAACCAAAGAAGATGAATAGAAACAACTTAGCTTTACGGCGGTCAAATTGACGTCCTCGTAAGCTCTCACCAATCATAATGCCAAGGTCGGTAATGATCCCCGTCATGTGTGTCGTTCGGACAACTGCGCCACTAAAAGTGGTGATCATCGCATTCTGCAAACCACATGCTGCTGACGCTAAGTATTGGCCGTAGGAGTCGCCCTCGACCAAGAAGCCTAAACTTAACAGTAACAAACTCCCTTCAATACAAAGTGCTACACCATAGCGTCGGCCAAGCTTTAAAGCGCTACTCTCAATAAAGAAGCCGCTAAACGCAGAGCCAATCAAAAAGCTGAATACGATAAAGAGCAGGTGAATGGAATTATCCATACCTGTTAATAGGCTATTCCCTAGCTGAGTTACGGTTCCGGAAAGATGCGTTATCGCTTGATGTTGAAAGCCGAGAAGACCAACGGCATTGACGCAGCCCGCGAGAAGGGCAAGTAGAAACGCGCCATATTCCACCCAACGAGGAAGTCTGGAAATCACAATAAAACCCCACCACATGTTAGGAGCAGATTATAACGCTCACACTGAGTTACGAAACCTTTTCCTGTTCAACTCGGTTGATCATTCTCAAAAAAATCTCATTTATAGAGCTTTTGCTCAGATAATAACAAGCCAATGAAGGGGGATTCCCCTCTATTGAATGTGTTCCATTGTGCACTCGAAACTCACCCAGCCATGTTTCCTTTGCTCATAAATCGAAATTTTTGGCTCATGAAATTCGGTGTTATTGAAAATTCCAACGGGAACAACAACGATTTCGGGAGCTGCAGATAACAACAATCGCATCGTCGTGCCACAAGCAGGGCAAAATTCGTATTTCACTTCATTACCATCGTCGCTGATTCTGGTGTAGTTGGTCGTGTCACCATCTAAAATGACCTGCTCCTTATCGAATTTGGCCTGGACACCAAAAACGCTGCCTGTTCGTTTCTGGCATTCAAAGCAGTGACAAATAGAGGTTCGCAGAGGTTCATCTTTACAGCGAAGTTGAACTAAGCCACAGGCGCACTCTCCGGTGTGAATTATGTTTGTCATCGTTATTACCTATCGATTGCCCACTAAACAGTTTATACCTAAATCCGCTCGAGTGATTTCACGATACTTGGTTCATCGAGATTTGAGTGTATGCGGTGATCCTATTCGAATTGGTATATACTCCGAACACAATTTTTAGAACAAAAACAAGGAAGTCGCCATGGCTCGCAGCAGAATTCTGCCAATTCCACTCATTCTTCTTATTCCTATCGTGCTATTAGCGATTGTTATCATTGCTGGTGTGTATCGCTTTAGCTTGTCTGATGATGAAATCATGGCCAAGTTTCCGCAAGCAGAGGTGCAATCTAATCCTATCGTTGCCGAAGTGTTGGGAGTGCAAGCGAAGAATCCGTGGACAATTCAAGTACCAGAGCAAAATGCCGTCTCTTTTTTAGAAGAGTGGGACAAGGAGAATGGCTACCTGATTGGTCAGTATGATGCAGGCGCGACAAAGGGGCAGGTTTTGGTACCGACCGCGTTTATCGCTCAACGTAAAATCAACAAAGAATTTTGGATTGCGGCGCCGATGATTGTTACGACTCAAGGCTCAGGGGCATTTTATTATGTTGGGTTATTTAAGTTTGATCCGATCCCGAGCCGAGTGGTGTTGCTAGACAGCGTGTTTATTGGTGATCGAGTTAAATTTGCTCAAATCAATTGGCAAACGGATACCAAAATTGCTATTTCATTCCTAACGCATGGCGAAAGTCAATCCATGGCAGATGAGCCAAATCAATCAAATTCAGCCACTCTAACCCGTGTAGGTAATAACCTACATATGCAACAGTGATGAATTTTTTTTGACTTCTGTAAAAATTAAGTGTTTTCTGCGCTAGATCTCGAAATTTCATAGTGATTTCTTATACGGGAATGCATAAGCTATGAGCCTTGTTTGAAAGGAGATAGTAATTCCCGTGTCTACAAATGAAATTACAAAACGGTTGCCGAATCTGACAAGTCGTAGAGCGCTACTGTTATACTCCTTGCCAGTTTTAGTTGCGATAGGTGTTTCTCACTCTCTCAAAGAGTCATCTTTAACTAAAACCATCGCATTAAACCTGCCAGAATCGCAGGTTGTTGAACGAATTCTTGATGCGACGACTGCGGAAGTCGTCACTCCACCTAATTTTGAGTATCAAATCCAAGCTGGCGATAATTTAAGTACTATCTTTAGCCAACTCGGTTTCGGTTACAGTTCATTAATGAAAGTAATGGAAACGGATTTGAACTACCTTGCACTTGATACCTTAAAGCCTGGTAATACGCTGCGTTTTTGGCGCAATGATGCCACAGGCGAGCTAGAAAAAATGGAACTGCAATTTTCGATTGCAGATAAAGTGGTTTACCAGCTGAACAGCGATGGTGGCTATGACTTTACCGATATTTCCATTCCTGGTGTTTGGCGTCAGGAGCCGCTAGTTGGCGTAATTCAAGGCAGTTTCTCTTCTTCCGCGAATCGTTTAGGTCTGAGTTCTGCAGAAATCAGCCAAGTGGTGAGCTTGCTAAAAGAGCAGGTAAACTTTGGGCGTGATCTTCGTGCGGGTGACCGATTTGAAGTGGTTCGTCGTTCACAAACTATCAATGGTGTTTCAACTGGCAAGAATGAAATCGAAGCGATCAAAATCTACAATCGTGGTCGTGAGATAACCGCGTATCTTCATACGGATGGTCAGTTCTACAACGCGAAAGGTGAAAGCCTACAGCGTGCGTTCCAACGTTATCCTGTGAGCCGTAGTTGGCGTATCAGTTCTGGATTTAACCCGAATCGTTTACACCCAGTAACAGGCCGTGTTGCACCGCATAACGGTACTGACTTTGCTGTGCCAACTGGCACACCAGTAGTGTCGACGGGGGATGGTACTGTGATTATGACCCGTAAGCACCCATATGCGGGTAACTACGTTGTTGTTGAGCACGGTAACAAATACAAAACGCGTTACCTGCATCTAAGCAAGATCTTAGTGAAGAAAGGCCAAAAAGTTTCTCGCGGTCAGCGTATCGGCTTGTCTGGTAAAACAGGCCGAGTTACTGGTCCACACCTTCATTATGAATTGATCGAGTACGGACGCCCTGTCAACGCGATGCGCGCGAATATTCCGATGGCGAGCTCTGTTCCTAAGAAGGAGATGGCAACCTTCATCGCGAATCGAGATGAAATGGATAAGCTACTAAAAAACAAAGAGAAAGCGGTTTTATAGCTGTTTAGGCTCTTAATCGAAACAAAAAGACCAAGCAATTGCTTGGTCTTTTTTATGCGCGTTTGACTTGTCTATCGTTAATCATGTGTACCAATTCATCGACGTTGTGTGGGCGAGAATAGAAGTAGCCTTGAATATAATGACAACCCATGTCGATAAGCTTATTTAGCGCCCTGTCGTCTTCTACGCCTTCTGCAATTAAGTCGACATCCAACAGTTGAGCTAACTGGGCTATCAGATACACCACTTGCTCTGACGTTTTGTTCGAGAGCATATTGCGCACAAATGTGGCGTCAATTTTGATGCTGTCGATAGGGTAATTATGAATGTAATTTAAGCTCGAATAGCCAGTGCCGAAGTCATCCAGTGCGACTTTAAAACCAAGATAACGAAGCGAGTTCAAAACCATCTGCTCGCGCCCACTTTGAGAAAGCAAAACGGTTTCAGTGAGCTCTATAACAAAGTCCGAAGCATCGTGACCGTATCGCTCGAGCAAGGTTGTTAGGTGGTTGATGTAGCGGTTTGAATCGACCAGTTCGTGTGCAGAGCAGTTGATGGATAGCTTCACGGTATAACCGAGGTGGGCCTCTAACTCTTGCTTCGCAATACATGCTAACTCTATGATTCGCTCACCTAATTCGATGATTAATCCCGATTGCTCTGCCGCTTCAATAAACTCCGCAGGGGAGATGTTGCCATACACACTGCTGTTCCAACGAGCGAGTATTTCAAAGTAATCCCAGCGATCATTGTTTACATCAACAATCGGTTGTAACACCACGTAAAGCTCATGACTTTCAGTAATGCTCGTGCTTAATTGAATGCGCATCGCTTCAATCAGTTGCGTTTGACGATGATAAAGCGCACTTAAGTGCGTGTCGTAATGTTGAATTCGTGTGTCACGGTGTTTTTTGCAATCTTTCAACGCTAAGCTGGCATTTAGGATCAGTTCATCACTGTTGAGCATGTGAACAGGCGCACGTGCAATGCCAATGCTCACGGTAAAAGAAATACGATTGGATTTGTCACTGTAACCGGCTTCAATTTTATCGAGCACTTCCTGACATACAGCCACGGGATCTTCATCGTAAGTAATAAAGGCAAACTCGTCGCCAGCAACGCGAAAAGCGTTATTTGGGGAAGACAAGCTCTGTTGAATCGCATTTGCAGTAAACTTGATGATCTGGTCACCAATGTAGTTCCCGTTGATGTCGTTTATCGATTTGAAGTTGTCGATATCCAGATACGCCAGATTAAAAGGGCGGGTGGCTTGCTGCGTTAATGTTTCTAGCGTGTCTGCCAAACAGCTGCGGTTCAACAAACCGGTGAGGTTGTCATGGGAGACTTCGTAGCTAAGTTGGTTTAGGAGTTTGTCCGAACGCTCGCTGACCCATTTTTCACGAAGGCTATGGATAATCACATTGGCATAAAAGCGATGAAGTTCGAGCACATCTTGTGCTTCTTTCGCGTGAATACTTCGAGTAAAAGTAGACAGCAAAATCCCAAGCACTTCGCCACTTTGTGTTTTCAACGGTAGGCCAAGGTAAGCTTGAACGCCATCATCCTGAAACATCTGGTCTTCAGGAAAGCGTTTATAGACCTGATCTTGGTAAAAGATGTGCTCGCCAATGTCTTTCGCGACTTTTTCACATGGAGTGCCCGACAGGTGGTAACTGAGGTTATCTGAGATCTCTCCGCCACTTGCAAAGGAAATGGTGTGCGCAGCATGTTGAAGATGAGCCACTTCAACAACGCATGTACAATGACTCTTCAACTGTTGATGGATATCTAAAGTCACTCTGTTGAGCAGAGCGCTCCCATTGAGCTTCAATATTTCATCAAGCTTTTGGACACTGATTTGTACATGATCCATTAAACACGTTACCTAGCCGTTATTAATTTCATATCGTGCTTTGATAGTTGTGCGACACGACGACTTATAATTTGATATGCATCAAGTAAACTATCGTTTACTTCAGGAGATTTTTCAAACTTTGAATCCCAACAGATAAGGAATTAACACTAATAGGTGAGTCTAGTAAGACTAGAGTGTTATCAAAGTTTGAGGCATTAATTTCAAAGTAGTCGCTTACTCACACATTTAACAAGAAAACTATCAAATTAGATGCGTTTTTCTTCTTCTAAACGGGATTTTAGATAGTCGAGGAACAATTGGGTGCGGGTGTGTTGATAATCCAGTTTTGGGTAGTACGCATACACCGTAGCCTCGTCGGCTGTAACATCCGGCAAAATAGGCACTAGCGCCCCGGATTTTAAATCGTCTTTGATCATTACGTTGTTGGTCATCAAGATACCCATTCCGCGTTTTGCTCCATGAAACAGAGCTTCTGGATTGGTCGTTGCGAAGTTGCCTGACAAGCTCACTCTTTTACCTCGGTTGGTTTTGATCTCTCTTGCAGGTTTTTCTCCCCAAATCAAAATATTGTGTTTTGTCAGCTCTTCAACATTTTGTGGCGCGCCGTATTTTTCTAAGTAACTCGGCGCTGCATAAAACTGAGCTTTGTGTTCGAACAGCGGGGTGGCTTTAAAGCTTAATGAATTGAGCTGTTCTAAATGACGACTGATGAAGAGATCCAAACTCAGTTCCGGCAGTTGACCGGGTAGCGTCGTGGTGAGTTGCAGAGTGATATCGGGGTATTTTTCTAGAAAATCATCAAGGTAGTGGACTAAAAACTTAGAACCTACTGCCAACGTTGCGCCAATCTTTAACAGACCGGCCGGAGACTGGTTTACTGAGCGAGTTTCATCTAACACGGACTGCCAAGAGTCAAGTTGCACTTTGGCTCGCTCGTAGAATAGGGCACCAGCTTCGGTTTGACTTATTGAACGAGTGGTACGCTTGAGTAACTGGACGCCAATTTTGTCCTCTAACCACTGGATACGCTTGCTGATGGCAGAGCTTGTCGTGTTGAGCTTCCGTGCGGCTGCATTGAAGCTGCCTTCTTCGATAACTCGAATGTAACTTTGTACACTTTGAATCCAATCCATTAAGTCCTCCGAGGAAATAATTCCTTTCCAATTTAGCTGATTATCATCGTTGAGTATCAAATATACACTGTTTGCAATAAGTCTGTAATACAAGTGGGAGGGGACTAGTGCGTAAAACACCGTTGTTACTTGCGATGATGATCATTGCTACTGGCCAGGTTGGCGTCAGTATCTATCTTCCTTCTTTACCGCTCATTGGCCATGACCTTAACTTGCCACAACCTTCGATTCAGAGTTTGGTGACGTTATTTTTGGTTGGTTTCGGTGTGTCACAGCTATTTTACGGTCCGCTTTCTGATGCCATTGGACGACGACCGGTGTTTATTCTCGGACAAAGCATCTGTTTAATCGGTACCGTCATTTGTATCGTCTTTGGCGATAACATTTCTGCACTTGAGGCAGGGCGATTGCTGCAAGGATTAGGAGCCGGCAGTGCCTCTGTTTTAGGGCGCTCAGTGCTACGGGACAGTTATGACGGTATGCAGTTAACTAAAGCTTTGTCGTATATCTCTGTCACTGCTTCTGTCATGCCGATTGTCGCGCCTCTTTTTGGCGGATGGATTGCGTACCACTTTAGCTGGCAAGCGGTATTTGTCTTTGTGCTGCTTTACTTGTTGGCGATATTTATCCTTGGCTACTTGGTCCTGCCAGAAACGCTGCCGTATCCAAAACGCAAGTTCGAGGTAAGGCAAGTCATGGTGAATTACTTCTACTTGCTAACGAACAAGCAAGTTATCGGGAGTGCCAGTTATAACTGGTTAAGCTACCTATCTGGCTTAGTGACACTGTCTTTATATCCATTTTTGATGCAGCAAGAATTGGGCTTAACCGCGGCTGATTATGGTTCTTTGATGATTATTCCGTCAGCTGGTTTGTTGATGGGGAGCCTCGTCCTCAATTTGATCAATAACCGTTATAAAGCACAGCAAATACTGTTGATGAGCTTTGCGATTGTCGCGCTTTCTGGGTGTTTACTGTTGGTGACGCCGTTTACGGTTGCATCGTTACTGGTCGCATTCACGTGTTTGAGTTTTGCGCAAGGGATGTCTTTTCCTGTTTCGATAAGTTTGTTGTTGTCTCCGCATAAGCAGCAAGCTGGGGCAGTGTCTGCATTGTCTGGCTCAATTCAAATGTGTTTAGCGGGTTTGTTTGGTGGCTACTTGGTTGAAAAGTGGGTGACAGATCAGCATCAGCTAGGCATTTTTTATCTATTTATCGCTCTAATTTCTTGCATCGTACTGGTGGTTAGCCAATATCGAAGGGCACCTCGTCAGACTGCGCAACCGGAAGCTTCCAGTTGAATGTTCCAGTGAAGGGAAATGTACTTGCAAGGTTAGTGGCTCCTTTCTAAAATGCGCAGCTAAATTAAGTCAGGCTTAGTGAATGACTTGAGTAAGTCGCGCTGAACTTGTTTCAATCAAGGAACAAGGTTTGGCGCGGTACTTTGATTCAAGCTAGCGCAGTAGTTTCTGCAAACTGACAACTCGCTCTCCAATCGTTAGGTGAAAGAATGCAACAAGACGAATTTGAAACACTGGTAAAAGAAATTACCTTGCAAGAAAACATGCCAAAGGCGCTAGAACTACTTAAAGCGTGTGAGGAAGAAGAAGTTGCACAAGCGGCAGAATCCCTAACTGGTCAGTTTGGTCTTGCAGAAGTTGATGGCGAAAAACGTATTTACCACATCACTCTACAAGAAGACGAGTCCGGTGTAGAGCAGGAATACGTTGAGCATGTCATGAATGAAGGCGACAACATGATTAAGTTTGCAGCTTGGTTTTTCGAAACTTTCTTTGAGATCAAGCAGAAAGACACCTACATGGCTGCAGGTAAAACTTACCAGCAACCGAAGCGATAAACAGGCTTTCTAAAAAATCAAAAAGTACTTTCTGAAAGAAAATTACAAAATAAACGTGACGTGCATCTTGTTTTTGTCTTATTGTGGTGTAAAATTACAACATAGTTAAGTCAATACATTCAGGAGAAGGTCATGGGTAACGAAATTGGTGGTGCTTACATTGGCCAGATGATTGCAAAAGACGCGATGCACAAAGCGCTTTACGGTAAAGCGAAGAAGAAAAAAGCTTCTATTTTTGCTCGTGTTATGAAAAAACTGGCGAATTAATGCAGAAAAGCCCTGATTGAAAAATCAGGGCTTTTTGTTTCTATCAACCAAATATTTATACGGTCTTTATGCTAGTGCGATAACGACTATGCCGATTGGCTTGGTATTTCTACGACGTTATTCGGCACCTTGTCTAACCCCTTTGCGGCTAACCACTTTTCTAGGTTATCTGCGCCTCCGACGTATTTTCCCTCTAACCAAATTTGCGGCACGGTCACTGGTGTTTTCTCACCGATGATCGCTTTAACTTCTGGGATCATTCTATACAGGGCAGCGCTGTTTTTGACGACATCGTGATACTCGTACTTAATACCAGCATCGTCGAGTAACTGTTTAGCTTTGACGCAATACGGACAAGTGGCTTTTCCGTAAACGATGTTGCCTTTCAGTTCATCACGTTTTACCCACTCCGAAATGACCGATTGCACGAGCACGCCTCGGTTTAGCGCTTCCCCTTGGCTCACGACTTTACCTTCAACCAGAAGAATAGGGGCGTGCCATGCACCGACTTTCAAAGGTTCCCACCAGTGAGATAACCAATCTTTCATTTCGAGTTCGACTGGTACATCCGCCAATTCGTTCGCGAAGGTGTCCACTAAAATATCTTTGGTTAGCGTACACTCGCCGCATGGGATGTTCACTTTGAACGGCCCCCAATTGCCAGCCCAGCGATAAAGTGTGATTTTGATTGGTTGTGTCATAGGCTGTTCCTCATTTCCTTTCCTGAAAATATAGAACTCAAAAGCTAGATTTTTCTTTCAACTAACTTTGTCTTTTTTGCTTCCCAGTGCGTGATGAATGCAATCGACGCCACAATAATCGCAGCGCCTAGCCACAAACGACCAGGAGGCACCCATCCAAAGACCATCCATCCAGCCAGCACATTTAAAGGCAGTTTAGCGTGATCGAAGGGTTGAACGAAGGAAGCGTCCGCAACTGCGTAAGCTTTCACAATCGCCCATTGCGCTAATGCTGTTAGTGCACCAGCAAAAAGAAGGATCAGCCAAATAGTCCAGTCACTAGGCATGGTAAAGCTTGGTATCGCTAGCACAATATTGAAAGGCGTGATCAGTAACAACAAGTAAACCACCATGGTAGACGGTGGATCGTTTACCGACATCTTTTTCACCATCAAAGAATACGCCGCCCAAAAGAAGGCCGCCCCAACAGGCAGTAGAGTTGCCCAAGTGAAGGAGTCTGACCACGGCTCTAAGATGATCATGGCACCGATAAAGCCAGTTAGTGTGGCAAGCCAGCGTGCGGTGCCCACTTTCTCTTTCAAGATAAGCCCTGAGCCTACGGTCGCAAACAGCGGAGAAGTCATTAGCAGCGCAATGCCTTGCCAAATCGGAACAGGGTAAGCGAGCGCCCAAAGCCACAGTTGGATACCGATAACAGAGAGAAAAATACGAAAAGCGTGCCAGCCAAAATGTTGAGTTCTCAAAGAGCGTCGAATGCCTAGCGTTCTTAGATAAGGAAGAATAACGAACAACGCGATCGCGTATTGAAACAATGCAAAAGTGGTGGAAGACACACCAAAGTGGATGCTTGCGATTTGGGCAAAGCTATTCACGATGGCGAATGCCAATCCTGCAGTTAGCATCCAAGAAGCACCTTGAACAGGATGATGATTCAATTGAATATTTCCGGTTTGAAAGAGGTAGACGGATAATACGTCCTAAAGCTTTTTGCGCAAATAAAAAAATGCCTCCCAGAGGGAGGCGACATTACCAATTCAAAGGACGTGCCTGTCATTACAGGTACAAAGAACGAGAAGCACAAACGCTGCCATGCATTTGCATTTCTAGTATTGCAGAACACGTGCCAATTTTTATCTTTATGATTTATAAGTATTTTTATTTTATGGCGATGCCAAGGTTAGAAGGTATGCACTAAGTCAGTGATAAATTGCATTAAAAGAGGGCAGAAGTGGTGGCTCTGAGGCTCGTATTTTTTAGTGGAGCAGTGAAGGGGTAACAGAATAAAGATGAAAATTCATTGCTTTATCTGTGAGCACCACAAAAAATGGCCGACAAAAGTGCCGGCCAAGTGGACTCGCTCTTAGGACAAGAGTGAATTAGAAGTCGTAACGTACACCTAGGCGTAGCGTATCTTCGCCTTCAGTCACTAGACCAGATGTTGCGTCTTTCACTTCATCAAGTTGGTTGATGTAGTAAGAAAGGTAAGTACGGAAGTTACTGTTTAGTTTGTAGTAACCAACTAACTCGATACCTTCAACTGAGTCGTATTTTGAGCCGTTGTCTGGATCGTTTTCTTGTGCCGTGTAAAGCGCTGCTAGCGTTACTTTGCTTGCTACTTTGTAGCTTGCAACCAACTCGTAAGCAGTAAAGTCTTCAGAATCTGTTAGTGAACCTTGAGAGTACGTACCCGCTAGGTATAGGTTATCTAGAGAGTAAGCGATACCACCTAGGATTTGGTCTTCAGAGTTGTTCTTATCTACGTCGCCGCCAGAGTAAGCCAGACCCAAATCTAGCCCCATTGGCAGAGAGTACATACCAGAGATGCCGTATTTGTCTTGGCTATCGCCAGAGTTTGCTTGGTAAGTCGCTTGAAGTTGTAGTGCATCAAACTCACCACGGTATGCGAATACGCTGTCTTGCTTATCAGAAGAAGAATCAATCACTTGCTGAACGCCAGAAAACTCAGTGATATCCGTCATGTCTGAGATGATCACGGCAGCCATGTCTTGACGGCCTACAGAGAATGCGCCAACGTCAGTATTTACACCAGCGTACATGTAGCGGTTTTTGAATTCGCTTTTACCTGTCTTTTGTTCTGCTTCGTACACACCGAATGCAGACATGCCGTTGCCGATGTCAGTTTTACCTTTAAGGTTAAGACGAGCGCGGCTTTGGTCTTCCATTGAGCCTTCTACTTCCGCACCATCTGAACCGATGAAGTCGCCACGAAACTCAACGCGACCGCCAACTTTTAGCTCAGTGCCGTCGTTTTTGTAAACTGTTGCTGCGAAAGATGGTGCTGATACCAGTGCTGTTAGAATTGCAGTAGTTAGTGCTGCCTTTTTCATTTTCTTATTACCCTAGTTGTAATCGATGGGCTTACTTGCCCGATGTGTTGATGACGCTAAGGTAAACCGCGAAAATGAAAGATAGATTGCTATTAAGTTATGATTTTATTGCACTTTTATTTCTGGCGCGTTTAAACGCCTCTTTAGAAAAGGTGCATAACTAGAAGGGTTTTAGCTTTTTTTAGCTTTTTCGTGCTTGATTACTGACCACAATTTTTCCAAAAAGTTCCTGAAGGTGTTTTAAATTCACAAATGTAAACAAATGTTTCTTAATCATCTGGCTCGATCATTTAAGTTTCATAGGGTTATGAGATTTCGTGATCTTGCACGTTACAAAACATTTCAATTTGTAAGGTTATCGATTGGATGGATGATAAGTTAGCAATCTAAATGTTTGGTTTTATTCGATTTCTTATAATTTTTCACTCGGTTACCGAAGAGTCTTCAAATAAAGTGGCGGCAGTTGTTGCGCAAAGGTAATTCAGTTTTGGCGGAAAAGATGCCCCAAAAAGCCTTTGTATACACCCGAAGCTATTGGCGTTCATTCGTACATAAATCCAAATGCTCAAGGTGCAAATCGACTAACCGACTAATAAATACATGGACTTAATAAATGAACAAAAAATTCCTAGCGGCAGCAATCGCAGCTGCAACATTCGGTACTCAAGCAGTAGCAGTGGAACTTTACAATAACGATGGCACTACGTTCTCTATTGGTGGCCATGTGTCTGTTAACCTGAACGGTTCAGAGCAAGGTGATACTGACGTAGGCACAAACTCTCCACGTATCAACTTCACAGCAACTCAGGATCTAGGTAATGGCTTTACTGCTGACGCTCGTGGTGAATGGGCACTTAACTACCTAGATGGCGGCGAAAACTCATTCAAAACTCGTCTTGGTTACTTAGGTCTGACTCACGATACATACGGTCGTGCAGTGGGCGGTACACAGTGGGCACCTTACTACGACGTAGCTGGCGTAGCAGATATGCCAATTGCATTTGCGAACGACTTTATCTATGACGACCACGGCAACCTAGGCACTGGCCGTGCAGAGAAAATGATCTCTTACCGCAACGCAATCGAACTTGGCGAAGCAGGCAAAATTAACGTTGGTCTAGGTTGGCAAGGTACGAACGAATCGACGGATACGCACACATACGATGACCGCGTACAAGTTGCAATTTCTTACGCGATCATGAGCGCAAAAGTGGGTTACACGTACAACGGTGGCGACTTCCAAGATTCAGCGTACATCGGTAAGCATTCAGCTGAATCTCACCTAGTATCTGCGGCATACGGTTCTTACGGTCAAGGTTTGTACCTAGCAGCGGTTTACGGTTCGAACGAAAACATGAACTTCGACGGTAAAACTCGTCTAGCTGAAAGCGACGCGTACGAAGCGTTGATCGCTTATGCACTGCCTAATAGCCTAAACCTGAGCATCAACTACGAAATGGTTGAAGGCAAAGACGTGAAAGGCGCGAAGACAGAAACGGCTCGTGAAGAAATGGCGCTGCAAGCAGAATACAACTTCACACCTAAGTTTGTGGGTTATGCGGGTTACCAGTTTGACTTGAACGACGCTAACGACCGCAAAACTGATGACAAATGGGCACTTGGTGCACGTTACTACCTATAATTGTCGTTACAGTTATCGATTCAAAAGCCAGCATGATGCTGGCTTTTTTCGTTTTTTCGAAGAATCAACATGCGTTTCAAACTGATGACACAAAACATAAAACGGGCTGAATGTCTTATTTTCGATACTTCAGAGCGCGTTCTAGTGTTGTTCCATCAAAAGGTTAGATTATGATGATGTTTTTGTTTTGCAGGGAAGATCAATGAGCGTCATTCAAGTTGAAGAAAAGAAAGTAGAAGTTGGAAAAGTGCTGTGTGTTGGACGTAATTACGTTGAGCACATCCATGAGTTGGACAATGCTATTCCAGAGCAAATGGTGGTGTTTAATAAACCTTCTACCTCTGTATCGACGATCTTACGCTCATTTCATCAAGAACCTTTGCATTATGAAGCGGAAATCTGCTTTCTAATCAAAGACGGTCAATACGCCGCCGTGGGTTTGGGGCTAGATCTGACGAAACGCGGTCTGCAATCTTCTCTCAAAAAGCAAGGCTTGCCTTGGGAGCGAGCAAAAGCATTTGATGGTTCTGCGGTTTTTAGCCGCTTTGTGCCTCTTGAGGGCATTGATATTCATGACCTTAACTTAGAACTATTGATTAACTGTGTTCGTGTGCAAAAAGGCCACGTACAACAGATGCTGTATCCGCCATTTGCGATTTTGGATGAGCTAAGTAGCTACACAACTTTGCAAGACGGTGATGTGGTGATGACGGGAACGCCGCAAGGGGTTGGCGAAGTCCATCAAGGCGACGTCTTCCTTGGGCGTTTAAAATGTGGCGACGTCACCTTGTTAGAAATTGAGTGGGTGGCTGATTAAAGCCAAACGCGCAAAAGAAGAAACGCCACCATACTGACAACCGTCGTTAAGAGAACGTTTTTTGTCAAATAGGCGATCAACGCAGCCAATGTCGCAGCCAATAAAAACGGGTTTTGTACGCTGACACTGAGTTCCCCTTCGGGGATGAAGACAATCGGCGCCCAGATCGCGGTTAAAACGGCCGGACTCGCGTAGTTGAGAATCTTTTGTGTGCGCGTGCCAAGCTTTAATGGCAACTTCGGTTCGAGAAACAAGTATCGGCTTGTGAACACCAACAGCGTCATGAGTAAAATTGACAGCATAATCATTAGCGTTTCTCCTGCACTTGTTCGACAAAATAGCCTGTTAACATGGCTAAAATGCTCGAAATCATCAAACTTCCTTCCACTTGGTAATAGCTTAACGCGACTGAGCCTACCAAAGCCACTAAGACGCTAGAAAGTACCGCTGCATTTTTAATCGTGGGTACGACAATCGCGATAAAGGTTGCGGCTACTGCAAATTCCAACCCCATTTCATTTAGTTCTGGGATTAGGCTACCCGCCACGATGCCTGTCAGCGTCGCAAGGTTCCAGAACAAATAGAAGCTCAATCCAGCCCCAAGGGCGTACCAGCGATTAAATTGTTCGTCAGAATGATGGCCAGCAATGGCAAACAGCTCGTCGGTTAACAGAAAACCAAGCGATAGCCGCCATTTAAGCGGAAGTGGTGCAATTTTACTGCGCATGGATACGCTGTAGAGAAAATGTCGTGAGGTGATGAAAAACGTGGTGAGCAACATAGTGGTTAACCCCGCGCCCGCTTTTATCATTCCCATCGCGACGAGCTGAGCGGAGCCCGCGAAAAGAATCGCGGATAACGCTTGTCCTTCTAGCGGGTGAAGCCCTGTATCGATCGCGAACGAACCTGCTAAGAGTCCCCAAGGCAGTACGGCAATACTCAACGGCATCATTGCGAGTGTGCCTTGCCAAAATAAAGTGGCTTTTGATTCTTCTTGTAACGGCAAAGTGTTATCCATTGTTTGTTCTTAATTGTTTTGAAGTCAGGCTATCAACGTAACGTGGTAGAGGCATATCGCCTTGTACGATATTGCGGATTTAGCTAAAGCGAAGATATTGGCCCGGCGTGACGCCCATGGCTTTCTTAAAGTGTCGATGCAGGTGGCTTTGATCATGAAAACCACATTCTTGTGCGACATCAGAGATTCTCTGCCCTTGTTTGAGCAGTTTTTTCGCCATACGTAAACGTTGCTGGATCTGGTAAGCATGAGGTGGAAAGCCAAATTGCTTTTGAAATTCGCGCAGTAAGTGAAAGGGCTCAGCCCAGCCAGTTTCGCGAGTTCTTCCAGCGACACATCGGTTTGTGGAAAGTCTTCTAAAAACTCCTTTACAAGCTGTAACTGTCGTTGCGCTTTGGTGGATTCTTTTAGTGGTGCGCGGTGAGTGCTGTGTTTACTCGCCAATTTGATCAACGTGCCGTACACCAAGGTTTCTCGCAGCAGTCGATTGTCCGATTTTTCTAGAGTCTCGAACACCAAGCGCAATTGGCTTGCCAGTTCGGGATCATAAACCACAGGTTGAGGGAAATAGGGCAGCGCGATATTGGGTGAGCCAAGCTCTTGCCCCAAGGTTTGAAATTGTTCTGGCACGGGATACATTGCTTTGTATTCCCAGCCCCCCTCGGTTGCTGAATGGCCGTTATGCACTTCATCAGCGTTAACTAAGATAATGCTGTTTTGTGGTGCAATGTGGTTGCCGCCAGTGCGGAAAAATTGTTGAGCGCCTTTTTCGATCACACCAATGGTGTAGCCTTCGTGACTGTGCCGAGAGAAGTTCTGCTTTTCATACTTAGCATCTAGCAGCTCCAAGCCACCAAGTTCTTGAGCAATTTTGAATGTCGCGATTTCCTTGTTCTTTTCTTTCATTGTTTCCAATCTGCTCGAGAAGTTCGTCATACGAGTGTAACGTATCCATCGTGCTTATTTTTGTACAAAATTGCTATTCAGTATCGTTAAAAAGGTTAATTGTTTTTATATGAGTGAATTGGTGATTTATCCTTTCTAAATATGGCTACATTTAAAGGTATTTAATCTGGTCGAGTTTGATTTATTGGTATAAGATTCGACGCCTTGTTGTAGAAAACCTGTTCCATCATGATCGATTTAGCTGTACTTCCTATTTATCTCACGGCGGTTATCGCCTTATTGCTTTTGCCTGGCCCTGATATGTTGCTGATTGCGAGCTCAAGTATGAGCTACGGCAAAAAGGTTGGCCTATTTGCCAGTCTGGGGAACGCGACGTCTGGCCTTATCCTTACTTTACTTGCTGCGATGGGGGTTTCAACCCTGATTGCGATGAGCCCTGTGGCACTCAAAGTACTTCACCTTTTAGGTGGTGCGTACCTACTTAAAATGGGTTGGGATTGCTTGAGAGCAGAAGCTTCATCTGCTCCAGAGCTTGATCAAAAAAATAAGATGGCATCGACCTACTATCAACGTGCATTAATGAGCAATTTGCTCAACCCTAAAGCGTTGGTCTTTTTTGTGATGTTTTTGCCTCAGTTCGTTTCGAGCAATATTACCGCTTCATCCGGCGAGCAGATGCTGGCGCTTGGTTTGTTGTTGAACGTTCTTGGCCTTTTGTTCAACCTGTTATTGGTAGCGTTGGCTGGTACATTAGGGAAAGGGTTGCTGGAGAATGAGAAGTTCCGCACTTACCAACACAAACTTATGGGGTTGGTGTTTGTGATCCTCGCTTTGTGGATGTTGAGCAGCTTCGTGCTATAAACCTATCAAATTCAATCGGAAAGCCAGCAATTACTGGCTTTTTGTTTTAGGATAGAAACGTTTTCCAAGGAGAGGATGTATGAAACTTGAATTTTGTTTAAACCCAGACCAAGCCGATCTTGATTGCGTTCGTGATGGCATTCGATCATATAACCGCAAGCACTTACCTGAAGGAGAAGTGAATGCGGTGGGTTGCTTTGCAAAAGATGAAGACGGCAAAATCATTGGCGGCCTTACTGGGGAAATGTTTAAAAATACAGTTTTTGTGGAGTTCTTGTGGGTGGACGCAGAAAGCAGAACATCGGGCTTAGGCAGTAAACTGATGGCAATGTTAGAGCAGCATGTGAAGCCGTATGGCGTGAGTCATGTTTATTTAGATACTTACAGCTTCCAAGCGCTCGATTTCTACCTCAAATTGGGCTTTGAAAAAGTAGGGCAGTATTCCGGTTATCCGGCTGAGGGAATCCACAAATACTTCCTCCAAAAAGAAATCGCAGAATAGTCGCTACTGATGTTTAGCGTGCTAGGAATCCAGTAAAAGAGGCGCGAACAGCGCCTCTTTTAGTATGTAGTCATGAGCTTTTCATGACAACTTGTTGAGAGAGTTACAAGCTTTTTTGGTGTGCGTCGATCAGCGCGTTCATTTTGGCTTCCGCAGCTTGTTGCGCTTGCTCGTAGCTCATGTCAGCAGGGAAGTCACTGATGACTTCGTAGTAACATTTCAACTTAGGCTCAGTACCAGAAGGACGAACGATTACGCGAGATTTGTCTTCGAGATGATAAATCAGCACATCACTTGCTGGTAAATCAATCGTCTCTTCTGAACCATCCTCAAATGTACGAACGGAAGTTTTCAAGTCCTCAGTAACCGATACTTTCTTGCCTGCAATTTCGCTCGGTGGATTTGCACGTAACTTGTCACCAATTGGTGGTGAGTTTGGATCCAACGCAATACTACGCTGAGCGTTAAAGTAAAAACCGTGTTGACGGTAAAGCGCTTCCAACTTGTCCCACAGTGTTTTGCCTTGTGCTTTGAGCTTTCCGGTTAATTGCGAAAACGCAACAATCGCGGACAAACCATCTTTATCCCACACCTTGTTGCCAACGGTGTAGCCGAGCGCCTCTTCGTAAGCAAACAAGAACGGATGTTGCTCGGTTTCTTGGCTCATCGCGACGTTGGTTAGCCATTTAAAGCCTGTTAGCGTTTGGTAATACTCTGCGCCATGCGCTTTTGCGATGCTGCTCAAGAGGCGAGATGACACGATGGTGTTACCGACCAGTGAGTTCGGCTGTTGCTCTAGCAAGTAATCACCAAACAATGAACCAACTTGGTCGCCAGTTAACATTTGGTATTCACCGTCTGGGCGTTTTACGGCGACGGCGAAACGGTCTGCATCTGGGTCGTTAGCACAGGCGATATCCGCATCTACGGATTTACCGAGCGCCATGACCATGTCCATTGCCCCTGCTTCTTCTGGATTTGGGAAGTTAACTGTGGGGAATGTGCCATCAGGTTCGCGCTGCTCCGCAACACTGGCCACTTTTTTAAAGCCAGCGTCAGCAAGTAACGTTTCTGCCATGTCTGCGCCAACACCGTGCATCGCAGTGTAAGCGATAGAAATATCGGTGTTGCTATCAGGAGTCAGTAGAGCATTTTCGTTCATGGTTTTACGGTAAGTTTGATAGTAGTCATCTTCCAACCAAACCAGTAAGCCTTGTTGTTTAGCATCGTCTAAAGACATCAACGGCAGAGGCTTTGTGGTCGCTTCATCAATTTTTGCCGCGATGCCCGAGTCGTGAGGTGGAATGATTTGCGCGCCATTTTCCCAATACACTTTGAAGCCGTTGTATTCGGGTGGATTGTGGCTAGCGGTTACAACAACGGCCGCTGCAGCATTCATTGTGCGTACACCAAAAGCAACAATAGGCGTTGCCGCGACTTGGTAGGTTAGGTAAACCTTGATACCGAGTGCTGTTAAGACAGAAGCAGTATCGTGCGCGAACTGTTTAGAATCTGGTCGGCCATCGTAACCAATAACAACGCCGCGACTCGCTGCATCTTGCACTTGTTCAAGTAAATAGTGGCCGAGACCTGTGGCAGTTTCTTGAATCACCAAACGGTTCATTCGGTTTGGACCTGCGCCCACTTTGCCACGAAGACCCGCGGTACCAAAGGCAAGACGGGAGCCGAAGCGGTCAGAAAGTTCTTGTTCATTATTCGTATCAACGAGGTGCTGAAGCTCTTCACGAGTTTTAGGGTCAGGATCTCGCGCTAGCCATTGAGTAATTAGTGCTGTCATATCTTTCATTCCTTAGCAGGGGGAGCCTACTTGTTTGGACACTTTTTCTGAAAAAGTATCCAATGTTTTCTTTTACTTTAATGTAAATGGTTCTCAATTCCATTTCAAAGAGGGCAATCGATAAACCGAACTTATTTTTCCTGTCTGAACAAAATTTAATCACATTTGATTTCTTGAAGAACTTTGGAACTATAACTAGCCTTTTAACATAAATATAACAAACTGTGTCGAAATCGTATTTTTTGTGATTTTTCGTAAAGTTGTTCGATATTTGCAATGGGACGCAAGGAAGCTCGCGCAAGCGTAGCGGCTGAGCAGAGGAGAGATCTTTTGAAAAGATTAGCGACTACTCTAGCCATACCACTGAGTGTGATTTTAATCACATTCTCCTCCTACGGTTGGTCAAAGGACAATGAACTCAACATGACCAAAGGGGTCACGGCGATAAGCGAGCAAGTGTATGAATTACATATGCTCATTTTCTACATTTGTTGCGCGATAGCTCTGGTTGTTTTTGGTGTTATGTTCTATGCCGTCATTCGTCATCGCAAGTCAAAAGGTGCAGTTGCCGCGCATTTCCACGAAAGCACCAAAGTGGAAATTATTTGGACTGTTATCCCTATCATCATTCTTGTCGCGATGGCGATTCCCGCAACGAAAACTTTAGTCGCAATGGAAGACACTAGCCAATCGGATATCACCATTCAAATCACAGGTTCGCAATGGAAGTGGCATTACAGCTACTTTGGTGAAGATGTGGAATTTTTCAGCTTGCTCGCAACCAGCCAAAAGCAGATTGACGGTATAGAGATGAAAGGCGCGCATTACTTGCTTGAAGTGGATAACCCGCTCGTGCTCCCTGTGAATCGTAAAGTGCGATTTTTACTGACCTCAGACGATGTGATTCACTCTTGGTGGGTACCTGATTTCGCCGTGAAAAAAGACACCATACCGGGTTTCATCAACGAGGCTTGGACGCGAATTGATGAGCCGGGCGTTTATCGTGGTCAGTGTGCAGAGCTTTGTGGACGAGCTCATGGCTTTATGCCAATCGTAGTCCATGCCATGCCGGAAGATGAATTCGATCAGTGGCTCTCGGGTAAGAAAGAAGAAATCGCGATGCAAAAAGCTGCGGCGCAAGAGGCGCTAACTCAAGACTTGTCGATGGATGAGCTCATGGCGCAAGGCGAAGCGATTTACTCGGCGCGTTGTGCTGTTTGTCACCAAGCTAATGGTGAGGGTATTCCGGGGGCGTTCCCTTCAATTAAAGGCAGTCCTGTCGCGACAGGTGATATCGCCGAACATATCGGTGTGGTTGTTGATGGCCGCGCAGGGACGGCGATGCAGTCTTTTGCTAACCAACTTAGTGATCAAGAAATTGCTGCGGTAATTACCTACCAACGCAATGCTTGGGGAAATGATACTGGCGATACGGTTCAAGCGGCCGACGTCAATGCCTTTAAGGCACAAAAAAGTGCCAAGGAGGAAATATGAGTAAGCCAGCAGACAAAGCCGTAAAATCGGCTCCCGTTGAAGCGCATACCGCAGCAAACGCAACAATTGCGCTAGACGACCACGATTCGCACGACGCGCCAAAAGGTATTGCTCGTTGGTTGTATTCCACCAACCATAAAGACATCGGCACGTTGTATCTTTGGTTTAGTTTCACCATGTTCCTAACGGGTGGTGCGATGGCAATGGTCATTCGTGCGGAGCTGTTTCAGCCGGGTTTGCAGCTTGTCGATCCGCAATTTTTTAATCAGATGACAACGGTTCACGGTTTGGTGATGGTGTTTGGTGCAGTCATGCCCGCGTTCACTGGATTAGCAAACTGGATGATCCCGATGATGATCGGTGCACCTGATATGGCGCTGCCACGTATGAATAACTTGAGCTTTTGGATTCTGCCTTTTGCGTTTCTCATTCTGTTGAGCTCGTTGTTCTTACCGGGCGGTGCACCGAATTTCGGTTGGACGTTTTACGCGCCGCTATCGACTACGTATGGGCCAGACAGTACTGCGCTGTTTGTGTTCTCTGTGCATATCATGGGTATCAGCTCCATCATGGGGGCGATTAACGTCATCGTGACGATTGTCAACATGCGCGCACCGGGCATGACATGGTTTAAGTTGCCGATGTTCGTTTGGACTTGGCTGATCACTGCGTTCTTACTTATTGCCGTCATGCCAGTGTTGGCGGGTGCGGTCACGATGGTACTGACCGATAAGTACTTTGGTACCAGCTTCTTTGATGCTGCGGGCGGCGGCGATCCTGTGATGTTCCAACACATTTTCTGGTTCTTTGGTCACCCAGAAGTGTACATCATGATTTTGCCGTCGTTCGGGATCATCTCTGCCATTCTTCCTGCATTTAGTGGCAAAAAGCTGTTCGGCTATCACTCTATGGTGTACGCAACATGCAGTATCGCGCTTCTTTCTTTCCTTGTGTGGGCACACCACATGTTCACGACAGGCATGCCCGTGTTTGCAGAACTGTTCTTTATGTACTGCACCATGTTGATTGCGGTACCGACCGGAGTAAAAGTGTTTAACTGGGTCGCAACCATGTGGCGTGGCGCATTGACCTTTGAAACGCCAATGTTGTTTGCGATTGCGTTTATTGTTCTGTTCACTATCGGTGGTTTCTCGGGTTTGATGCTTGCTATTGTGCCGGCGGATTTCCAGTACCACGATACCTATTTTGTGGTTGCGCACTTCCATTATGTCTTGGTGTCTGGCGCGGTCTTCTCAATCATGGCGGCGTCGTATTATTGGTTGCCGAAATGGACGGGGAATATGTACGACCACAAGTTGAGTTTGTGGCATTTCTGGTGCTCAGTCATTTCCGTTAATGTCCTTTTCTTCCCGATGCACTTTTTAGGTTTGGCGGGCATGCCGCGAAGAATCCCTGATTACGCGATTCAATTTGCGGATGTGAACCAAATCGTATCCATCGGCGGCTTTGCCTTTGGTTTGTCGCAACTGATTTTCTTGTGGGTCGTGATCAAATGTATTCGTGGCGGAGAGAAAGCGTCGGCCAAGCCTTGGGAGCGTGCAGAAGGATTAGAGTGGACTGTGCCAAGCCCTGCGCCTCATCACACCTTTAGTACGCCGCCTAAAGTGGATTAACGGAACGAGAGGCGAAGAACATGGCAGAAAAATCATCCCACAAAAAGCTCACGATAAAGTTAGTGCTGGCCACTTTTGCCATGTTCGGGTTCGGTTTTGCGCTCGTGCCGCTCTATGACGTGATGTGTGATGCGTTAGGCATCAACGGTAAAACCAGTGATGTTGCAGCGATTCAACCTACGGGGATGCAACCCGATTTGAGCCGGACGATTCGTGTGGAGTTTATGGCACACGTCAACCCAGATATGCCGTGGGAGTTTAAGCCGAAAGTCATTTCGATGAATGTTCATCCAGGTGAGGTCGTGCAAACTGAATACTTGGCATTTAACGAAAGTGGACAAAGGCTGGTGGGGCAGGCGGTGCCTTCCGTTTCTCCCGGCAACGGTGCAGCTTACTTCAACAAAATAGAGTGCTTTTGTTTTACGCAACAGCCGCTGGATGGAAAGCAGCACGCTCAGATGCCATTGATTTTCTATATTGAGCCCGATTTGCCGGACTCAATACATACATTAACGCTGTCTTATACACTCTACAAACTTCCTCCTCCCACAGGCAGTTAGCCTCTCAAGGAGTGAGATACAGGCCAAATAGTGTCTGTAAGGAGAGAACTGATGAGTAATAAACCTGGAACCTATTACGTTCCTGCTCAAAGTAGTTGGCCGATCATTGGCGCGTTTGCTCTGTTTTTAGTCGCCGTCGGTGCGGGCATGACGGTGCAAGGTACTCAAAGCGATGGTGCGGTCGGTGTTGTTGGTCGCATTGTGCTTGCCGTAGGCTTTTTGTTTCTGCTTTACATGTTGGCAGGGTGGTTTAGTAACGTCATCACCGAATCGTTGACGGGCAAATACAGCGCGCAGATCACTCGATCATTTCGTCAGGGGATGAGTTGGTTCATCTTTTCAGAAGTGATGTTCTTTGGCGCGTTTTTCGGAGCGCTGTTTTACGCCAGAATGGTGTCTGTCCCTTGGTTAGGAGGGGCTGATAATAACCTCATGACCAATGAAGTATTGTGGCCAAGCTTTGAAGCAATGTGGCCGCTCACGACAACGCCAAGTGGGGAAAGCACCCAAGCGATGCCTTGGCAAGGTATTCCGCTCACTAACACCATTATTTTGCTTCTCTCTTCTATCACGTTACACATGGCACACATCAGTTTGGAGAAAAACCGACGCACAGCGTTAGTCGTGTGGCTTGAAATCACCATCGTGTTGGCGGGCTTTTTCTTGTTCTATCAAGCCAAAGAGTACATTCACGCTTATCAGGAAATGGGGCTCACGCTTCAATCGGGGGTTTATGGCAATACGTTCTTTATGCTTACTGGTTTTCATGGCATGCACGTTTGTCTTGGCACCATATTCTTAACTGTATTGCTGTTTAGAATCGCGAAGGACCACTTTTCTCCTACCAATCATTTCGCATTTCAAGCAGGCAGTTGGTACTGGCATTTTGTTGATGTGGTATGGCTATGCCTGTTTGTTTTTGTTTATGTGTTGTAGTGACAGAGTCAGTAAGGACGTGGATTGGGTGCAAGCCAACCCGAGCTTAACGCAATCAAAAGAAGGATGACCACTAACGCAGAAAACATCACACGACGACCGAGATAGTGGCTCATGGGTTTTGTTGGCTTGTCCGGATTATCTGGGTCTTCTCGAACCATTTCGATAAGCGCTTTTGCGAGGTTGAAGATAATGAAAAGCAGCAAAAGGACCAGCGTTAATTTGAATAGGAATACGGTGGACATAGTACCTCCGGTTTCTTCGTCTTGGTTATCGCACAAGTTATGGCTATCGAAGCGGTTTGGTATTGCAGTTTGCTTAACTGTGGTTGTGTTTTCTCTGTTGGTCAAACTTGGATTTTGGCAACTAGAAAGAGGTCAGGAGAAACAAGCGCTTGAACAAGCGATACTCGCTCGGGCTGATGCCCCGTATCAATCTCTCACTTCAGTCCTTGATAACAATGACTGGCGAGAGGAGAGCGTGATTGGCGTGAAAGTGCAAGCGGAGGCAAAGCCAGAGCCGTTGCCAGTGGTTTTGCTCGATAACCAAACCTTTCAAGGCAAAGTGGGTTATCTCGCATACCAAGTGGTTTCTGTCGGTCAGGATCCAATAACCTTAGCGCTTTTAGAATTGGGTTTCGTCGAAGGGCGGCGAACTCGTGATTCTTTACCAACCGTAACGACGTTGAAGAGCCCCACAAACGTAACCGGACGTTTGTATCGCAAATCAATGAATCCGTTAAGCTCAGAATTGATGCCAGAAATGGGAGAGGGGATTCGAGTCCAAAACCTCAATATTTCCGAGCTCAATGAGTTGTTGAATGTAGAGCTGATGCCGGCAGTGTTGCAGCCAGACAACCTAGAAAACTGGGCATATCCATTTCCTTGGAATCCACTTCCACTCACGAGCGCGAAACATTTTGGGTATGCCGTACAGTGGTTTGCGATGGCTGGTGTGTTATTACTGCTCACAATGGTTGTGTGTATTCGATGGTTTAGAAAAGCGGCATCACAAGGAGGTGAGGCATGACATCTCAAGTTACAAAAGGGCGGTTTGTGCTTATCGCACTGATTTGCTTATTCGCCTTACCAGCGATTGTTGCAAAGTTGATTTTGGCGCAAGGTTGGTACGAAACGGGCGTAACAAACCGAGGAAAGCTCATCGAACCGTACACAACGTTAGCGCAGTTAGGCCAATCTGCTCCATCGGCGGTGCACGGTTGGCAACTGGCTTATGTGGTGCCTGATTCTTGCGACAGCCAATGTCAAAGACAGCTCTATTTACTCAAACAAAGCCATGTTGCTTTAGGCAAGTATCAAGAACGCGTTGTGCCAGTTTTGTGGACTTCTACAACATCAGACACGATAGAAATGCCGATGGAAACCATGGCGATGAATGAGAACGTGGCGGCAAAAGTGCAGCAAGGGCAAGTGCTGATTGTGGATCCTCTGGGGCAACTGGTGATGTCGTACACCGCAGAGCCAAACGAAGATTTGGTCAAACTCAGCAAAGATATGCTGGCGGATTTGCGTAAGTTGCTCAAATTGTCGCGAGTCGGATAGGGAGCGTATCATGACGTTAACAAAGTTGGTTAGATTAAGTTTGTGCCTGACGTTAGTCGTCATCATGTTGGGCGCCTATACCCGTTTGTCGGATGCGGGTTTGGGGTGTCCTGACTGGCCGGGGTGTTATGGTCACTTTTCTGTACCACACCATGAAGACGATGTTCTGCGCGCCAACATCAATTTTCCAGAACGCGAGATTGAGCATGAAAAAGCGTGGCTAGAGATGATTCATCGCTATTTTGCTGGAACACTCGGCATGGTGATTTTTGCTATTACCGTTATTGCTATTCGAACTGAACGCGTGAACCCATCCATTCCTATTCTGCTCAGCTTTTTGGTTGTGGGGCAGGCGATGTTAGGTATGTGGACGGTGACTCTAAAACTGATGCCTGTCATTGTCATGCTTCATCTGCTTGGTGGGTTCACCTTACTCGCGCTGCAAGCGGTGTTTTATTGCCAACTGAAAGCGAGAGACAATCTTTATTTTTCCCCCTCCTCTCGGTCGGTTAGGTTGTTTTCAGTGTTTTCCTTTTTGGTTGTGTTCTCCCAAGTGTTGCTCGGCGGTTGGACTTCATCAAACTACGCGGCTTTGATGTGTACAACGTTGCCCATTTGCGAAGGAGATTGGATGAACTACTTGGATTGGAAAGAGGCGTTCTCTTTCTGGCAAACGGGGCACGACAATTATGAATTTGGTGTGTTGGAATACCCCGCGAGGATGACAATTCATGTCTCTCATCGAATCGGCGCGATGGTCACCGCAGTGGTTGTGTTGACGTACTGTGTGGTGTTGATGAAACAAGACTCGCACCATTCTCAGAAAGTCGGCATGTGGCTTGGGATGGCGCTGGCCTGCCAGATTACGCTTGGTATTAGCAACGTGGTGTTTCAGTTACCGATTTACATCGCAGTGGCTCATAACCTGGGTGCTGCAATCATGTTGAGCCTGATTTGTGTCAGTCAGTTTTATTTGTGGCAAGGAAAAGCCGATTGGAATTATGCAGTGAAAGGAGTTCGCTATGAGTAAAGAAATTGCGTTAACACTCGATAGTCGAAAGCGTCTCGGCTCAACGTACTTAAAACTGACTAAACCTAAAGTTGTCGCGCTAATGTTAGTCACCGCCATTGTCGGTATGAGCTTGGCTCCGGTCACTGATTTCCCTTGGATTCAAGCATCCATCGGATTGATTGGAATAGGACTAATGGCTGGTTCTGCCGCGGCATTTAATCATCTTATTGACCGCAGAATTGATGCAAGAATGGCTCGTACTCATACGCGTCCTTTACCGTCGGGAGATACCAATCCCTTGTCGGTTGCGATTTTTGCCGTGGCAATCGGCGTGGTTGGTTTTGTACTCCTATATGCTTGGGTAAACGCGCTCACAGCGTGGATGACGTTTTTGAGTTTACTGGGCTATGCGGTGGTTTACACCATGTATTTGAAGCGAGCAACGCCGCAAAATATTGTGATTGCTGGCATTGCCGGTGCGATGCCGCCACTCTTAGGTTGGACAGCGGTGACGGGTGAGCTGCATGGTAACGCTTGGCTATTGGTAATGATCATTTTCATCTGGACACCGCCGCATTTCTGGGCGCTTGCGATTCATCGAGTTGAAGATTACCGTAAGGTCGATATTCCTATGCTGCCGGTAACGCACGGTATTGAATACACCAAAACGTCGATCTTACTTTACACGGTATTGCTCACATTGGTGTGCGTGATGCCTGTATTGGTGGGGATGGTCGGTTTTATCTATCTCTTTTCAGCATTGCTGCTTAATGCAGGTTTCATTTATCACGCGTGGAAACTCAAGTTTGCACCCGAGCCTAATAGTGCGATAGAGACATTCAAGTTCTCCATTTATCATCTGTTGGCGCTGTTTGTTGCGCTCCTAGCCGATCACTATATTGGAATGGTGTTGCAGTAAGCGAATAACTTAATGGTATATCTGCTAATAAAAAACGCCGCGAAAAGTGCGGCGTTTTTTATTGTATGAGAGGAAAGATTACTGAATCTCTAACAACTCAACATCAAAAATCAAAACACTTGCAGGTGGAATTGGCCCCGTTCCATTTTTGCCGTAGCCAAGTGTGCTCGGTACAAATAGACGGATTTTCTCGCCCACAACCATGTATTGGAGACCTTCTTGCCAGCCTTTAATTACTTGGTTCAAACCAAATGTAATTGGCTCGCCACGATTTACTGAACTATCGAAAACAGTGCCATCGATAAGCGTGCCGTGGTAGTGCACTTTCACTTTACTTGTTGCGGTTGGGTGAACGTCACCTGTACCTTTTTCGAGTACTAGGTATTGAAGCCCGCTCTCTGTCGTGGTCACGCCTTCTTTTTTCGCATTTTCTAATAGGAAAGTTTGGCCTTTTGCAAAGTTCTCATCTGCCACTTTGTGGTTTGTCCAAGTGCGGTAAATGAAAAATGCAGCTAAAACAAAAATAATGATAGGAAACAAAAATTTAGACACGTTGACTCCTTGTCTATTTAGGTTGCTTAAGCAAATAGTTAATAGTTTCTGCCATTGCCTCAACGCTGTCATGGCCGCCAGTAATCACTTGGTACTTACCGTTTACGATAAACGCTGGCACAGAATTGATTTGGCCACGAGTAGTGATGGATTCAGCTTTAGTGATGTATTCAAACAGTTTTTCCTGTTGAGCTTCATCAAGATGGTATGGGCTGATCAAGTTACGAGATTCAAAAGCTTTCTCTACCGCTTGTTGACGCTCTTCTGCTGTTGCATCTGCGCCCATTTGAACCGCTGCAAATAAATCAGCCATGAATGCTTTATCTGGTGTTGCGTCGAGCTGCATAACAGCAGTGTAGAAGATAATTGCGCTGATCTGAGCACTTTCATTGAAAGTCACGTGCATCTTTTCAACTTTTTGCTCTGTTAGCGATTCAATTTGAGGGACAAACTCTTCCATTGAACGACAATGGCCGCAAGTTAGGGCAAAAGCTTCGGTTAGTGGCGCCAGATTGTATTCTTGAAGAGAAACAGGCAACACTTCGTATTGCTTACCTTGTTGTGGCTGACTATTGCCGCTGTCACATGCTGACAGAGCCGCAATAGCGGCAAATAAAGCGACGCCTTTTGAGATAGTTTTAAACATAACAACGCTCTGAATGAGAAATTTACGGTAGTTTATCGGTTAACGATAGCGACTAAAACCATTAAATAACAATAAAGTGAGACGATTAGTAACAGATTGGTGTGGATATAACCGAATAGTGACATGGTGTTAGCAAATTGGACGTTTACTGTTTTGCAGCATAGGCGACAAGCCCGAACTGAGAATGGCACGAACGGTGCATATAAAACAATCAAATAGCGAAAAACACTAAAGAATATGTGTTTTTCGTCGACATAGTGAACAAGAATTCTTTCTACGTTGGTAACGGTATGAAGCATTGGTTTTTCATTGTCTGTGGCATTCTTAGTGGGTGTAGCAGCCTTAATCCAGACATGGTTCCGGGTGGGAATATGTTGGATACAGCCCCAAAAACAAACACAGAGCTGAGACACCCTGAGTGGGGGTATGCGAGTGCATCTCACGTTTCGACGGCTCCACGTGTCAACCAGACGGCGAGGGCGGCCGAAAAAAAGTCTAACAACGTGACCTCACTAGAAATGTTCTTGGATAGACACAATATCCCGCATGAGACGATCGGTGGTGGTCACCTTATGATTCGCTTAAAAGAGCAAGTTCACTTTCAGACAGGGTCGGCGCAATTGTCGTCAAACTCACAAGATTGGTTACGAAAGCTGGGGCACTATTTAGCAGGCAGAACCGATGTGGATGTGGTGATTGATGGCCATGCCGATAGCACTGGTGCGGCGAGTTTCAATGATACGCTCTCCGAAAAACGAGCTCGTGAAGTAGAAAAACAAATGCTAGCGAGTAGCATTCCGCGTCAGCGCGTTTTCTCTCGCGGATTCGGCGAATATGTGCCGCAATGTAGCAATGCCACATCAAGCGGTAAAGCGTGTAACCGACGTGTTGAGTTGATGCTGATTGTCGATGAGTAGGCCGCCAGTCGGTTTAGAAGCAAAAACATCAAAATAGAAAAGAGGCACCAAATGGTGCCTCTTTTACATCCGCCAATGTTCTTAGGGGGAACTAGGCAAATTCTTTTTCAAGATAAGCGACAATGTCTGATGACTCATAAAGCCATTGCGTTTTGCCATCTTTTTCGATACGAAGACAAGGCACTTTCACGCGACCGCCACCTTGTTCAAGTTCAGCGCGGTGAGTTGGGTCATTCTTCGCATCACGTAATTCGATATTAACGGATTGTCGTTTCATCGCACGTCGTACTTTGACGCAAAAAGGGCAAGCTTCAAACTGATATAACGCGTATTGCTTTGCTTTGTCATCGACGTTGCTCTGTGCTTCGTTAGTGCGTTTGATGCCACGAGGAGAAAAGACAGCGTTCAGCAATAAAATGATTTTGCCTAAAATCCAACGGATAAACTTCATAATGATCCCTTGATGCTCAGTGGATGAATGTCCTTAACAATGCAAACATGATGCTTGTTGCATTGGAGACGCAGTCTATCAGTTGTTTCGGATTGATAAAACCATGTATTTTATGAGGAAAATAGTCGCTTCAACCAGCCGAAAAAGCCATTTGATGCTGTTGGGTTTGCCTCTTTACCTAAATAGAAGCTTTGCATTAGCTCTGTTCTGAACGCGTCAACATCAATACGTTTAATCACAAGTTCGTGCTGTAATGTGTTTTGTGTCTGCTCCGCGTGATCGTGCGCTAAGCTAAAATCCATGTTCAGATAGCCTTGAGTGAAGAGCCACAAATGGGTGATCAGAACAAGATCTTCTGCCGATTGATTGGTGAATTTGTCTGCCTGCTCATCCCCCAGCGTATCTGCCAAGACCTTTTGCATTTGCTGTGTCGAATGAGCGTGTTGTTCATACAACGCACTTGCTTCGATATGGGATTTCGTCAGGAGCCCGAGTAGGTGAAGTACTGGATTCGTTGCTGGCTTGTTTTCACATACGCGTGCAAACAACGGAGCTTGTTCTTTCAACCAACGCTTCTTGGCTGCTTTATGCTCATCAACGAAGGGAATCTTTTTGATTCCCATTTGTTTAATCAGTTCACTAAGGGGCGTCATGACTTTGCAGTTCCTTCACTGTTACTTCGACGTGTTGATCGTTCACATCAACAAAAATAGAGGTGCCGGTAATCATAACAGAAAGGTTTGTGCCACGGTCAAGGTGCTGACAAATCATATCGATAGCGTCGTAGTCAAAGCTTTCTACGCTTACTGGAAGCATTGAAAACTTACCTGACATTTTCTCCCACCACACCGGTGCTTTAGTATTGTACGTATAGACCTTGACCTGCTTGGCAAGGCGAGAGGCTTTTTTGATTCGATCTGGTTCGGGTTCGCCGATCTCAATCCAATGCGTGATGCTTTGGTCATCTGCAACATGCCATAAATCTGGCTCTTCTGTGGTTGAGAGGCCTTTGGTAAATTCCAAGTCTTTTTGGGCATTGAGGCAGAAAGCCAAGATACGAGCCAGCATGCGTTGAGGTTTTTCAGAGGGATGCAGAGCGATAGTAAGGTTCTTGGAATCGTAGTAATCGTTATTCATATCGGAAAGAGCGATACGAAATTTATAAATGGTTGGTTTTAGAGCCATGGGTTTATATCGTTTTTATGGGCGAAAATTTGCTTTGGGCAAAAAAATAGCCAGCTTAAAAGCTGGCTATCATATCAAATTCTTTAAGAATTAAAGTACTTTGATTTGCTCTGCTTGAGGGCCTTTTTGACCTTGAGAGATAACAAATTCTACTTTCTGGCCTTCAACTAGAGTACGGAAGCCGTCACCAGTGATTGCAGAGAAGTGAGCAAATACGTCAGGACCGTTTTCTTGTTGGATGAAACCGAAGCCTTTAGTTTCGTTGAACCACTTAACTGTGCCAGTAGCTGTGTTAGACATGTCTATTTCCTAAATATCTAAATTTGTGTAATCTTTCGCCTCAACGGCGCTTATAGCGTGGAAAAATAAATTGCTATTGCGTACCACAGGACGACGGAGTTACAAGAAATCCAACGAAATGTGAAAACAAAGAACTTTCTTTCTAGCCGTGTTTGAGTCTAGGTTAAATCCTGTAGGAGTCAACATATATTAGTGCTTTATGGAGAAATATTTGTATTTAGTCACTATTTAACCGGCATGTTTTTGATTAAATTTCAAATAAATGACGTAGAAGTGAAGTTTTTAAGCATAAAATACGAGGAATTCTACAAATTTGACTTCTTTATATAATTATTGTCCAATCTGGTTCGACCATTAAGGAGGATTTATGGCAAAAGCAAAATGTAATCCTCAGCCGAATGAATTTAACAAAGACACCGAATTCGGCAGAGGCGAGATTAAAGACAATGCGCTAAAGGCAGTTGTTACCAGTCAGTTGTTCAGAACCCGAGTCGTCAAATCGAAAAAAGGTAAAGGCAGCTTCAACCGTAAAATGAAGCACCGAGGCAAAGAGCCCTATTCAAAGTTCTCACTAAAGTGGATTTTGAATAGGGCTTTTTTCTTGCTCAGAGTCAAAGAGTTGTTTGATCGAAAAGTTTCTGTTCAGGCCTATTGCTCATAAAAATCAATACTTAGCTGTCAAGTTTGCGCTAAACATTTGATGCTGAATTCAAAGGGAGATGAGTATCCTGATTGACGATAGCTGTCAGTGCGCTGATCGACTCAACTGTTAGGTGTGAACCTTCATCGATTGATTTCATAAACTCGTCCACTTCCAATAGTTTCGACATCGAACTGAGAAAGCCTTGGTTGATGACTTCGATAAATGAGCGAGTTTCGGTCGTTAGGGATTGGTTGCTCAGAACTACGTGGTTGATTTCATCAATCGACGTGCTGGTTCGAGTTGCTAAAGTTCTCACTTCATCCGCAACCACTGCAAATCCTCGTCCATGTTCACCAGCTCTAGCTGCTTCAATCGCTGCGTTTAGAGCTAGGAGATTGGTTTGTGAGGCGATGCTGTCGATCACTTTGACGATTTCAGTGACTTGCTGCGAGGTTTTAAATAGCTCTTGAACTTTATCATCACAAGCGGTGACGGCACTCAGTACTTCTTCAATCATGGTGCGAAACTCATTCAGAGAATGTTCTGCGCCGCAGACGTTTGATGTGGCTTCTTCGCTGGCATTTCTCGCGATAAAAGAAGAGTCGGCTATCGCTTGAGAGATGTTTAAATCCCTTTGAACTTTATCAGTGATGTCAGATGCAAATTTGACGACTTTGATGACGTTGCCCAACGGATCGAAGATGGGGTTGTAAGTGGCTTCAATGTACACTTTGTCACCTGAAGCTGAACGCCTTAAAAATTGTCCGGACTTAAACTGGCCGGCGGCGAGATCTTTCCAAAAGCCGGGATTTTCTTGGTAAAAATCGTCAAAGCAAAATAGTTTGTGATGTTTTCCTTGAACATCGCTTAACTCGTATCCCAAGGTTTTTAAGAAGTTTTGGTTGGCGGTCAGAATGTATCCTTCACGGTCGAACTCAATCGTGGCTAGAGACAGATCTAACGCATTCAAAATGGCTTCTTTTTGCTCTGATTCTAGCCGCTGTTGTGTCACGTCTGACGCGATCTTGACTACTTTTTCAATTTGTCCGTGTTCAGATTCAATGGGAAAGTAACTGGCTTCAAGTACCAGTCTTTCACGTTGCGAGGTTAGACGCTCAAACGTACCGCGTTTATGCTTACCCATTTTTAAGTCATCCCAAAATTGTTGGTATCGAGGGGACTGAACATAGCCTCGGTCACAGAAAATCGAATGATGTTTTCCAACAATCGCTTCTCGTGTGTATCCAACACAAGAAAGAAATAAATCATTCGCATTGAGAATGATGCCTCTCGTATCAAACTCAATCATTGCCATACTATCGGATAAGCCTTTGATGAAGCGGCTGTATTCACTTTCTGCTTCTTGGTTTCGAGTTCGCAAGCCAAACATTTTGAATTCCTTTTCTAAATGAGCTTTTCAAGAATTTAGTTTTCGCTATTTGTTCGATGTAAGTATTTGTAAATAAAGTTGTCAGTATGTAAATTTAGGCGTACATGTGCATAAAGCAAATGGCAGCAGAGTCAATTTTGTCGCGTTTTTGGCGAATGTTTGATGGCTTTGATTAGCGTTTGGGAAATAACTGTATGCAAAACAAAGGGGTGGAAGGTCACTTCTTCACAAGATGTATAGAAAACTTCTTTTTAAGAAATTGTTCAATTGAGCTTATTAATGAAGTGTATATAAACAAATTAGTGACTTCGTATTCAAAGCAAGAATAACAAAAAAGTACCAAATTTGTATTAAAAAGTACTAATTTAGATTCATATCAATAAGCATCTCATTTCGTTATTGATAGGTCTGCTATATCTTTATTCGAATCAAACAGCAGACATTGTTTTCAAAAAAAGACTGGTGAGTAGTGGGTATGGCATCAACAAGTTTTAGTACTTATGGTTACAAGTGCACTAGGGCGTGTACTTCGTTGTTATTACTATGGCTTGCCATGTGTTCGTACAGTTTCGCTCACCAAACTAAAGTCGATACATTGATTGTCACCAATTCTAAGGCTTGGAAGCCGTTCTCATATGTCTCACAAGATGGTGAACCCAAAGGCATTCTGATTGACTTCTGGCGAGAGTATGCCGAAAGAAATCACGTTCGTGTTGAGTTCCTGCTGCTCGATTGGGAAGAGTCTTTGCGTGCAGTTAAGGAGGGGCGTGCGGATGTTCACGCTGGTCTGATTTACTCTGAGGCTCGCGATAAGTACCTTGATTTTGGTGCGGTTATCATGCCTATTCAAACCAAGTTGTACGTCAATAAAGATATGCTAGCCGTTGATATTAAGGGCGTGCTTACTGGAGAGGTAGAGCTTCCTATTGGCTTGGTAAAAGGCAGCTATGAAGCGGAATTTGTGCGTGCCAACTACCCTAGAGCGTCGTTAGTGGAATATTTAAATAACGATGCGATGATCCGAGCTGCCGTCGAGAAAAATATCTTGTACTTTGTCGCCGATTTGCAAGTGGCTAACTTCCACATGGCGACAACACCAGATGCAGGCATGTTTGTGCCTACCCTCAATCTGTACAGCAAAGATCTGCGCATTGCGACAGGCCAGCACAGTTCGATTCCAGTAACGAAAATCTCCCACGACTTTGAAAAAATCATCGACTCAGACAAAGAACGGATCCTCAATCGGTGGAGTTTAGTCAAGACGGTATATCCCATTTACCTGTTGCCAATTGCCATTTTCATCATGGTTATTGCCACGCTTTACCATATCTTCGCCCTTAAGCGAATGGTGACTCTACGAACAAAGCAGCTCACCTTAGCAAATCAGCAATTGCTTGAACTGACGCTGACGGATCCGCTCACCAAACTTTATAATCGCAGGCATTTGATCGAGCGTTTGGCAACGCTGAGTTCATTGCAAAAAAACGTAACCGTGATGGTGTTTGATATTGATGACTTTAAATCGATAAACGACAAATACGGCCATTTAATCGGTGACCAAGCGATTGTCGCTGTTGCCGACACGGCAAAATCGCTGACTGACGAACGAATAACCTTAGCGCGAATCGGTGGTGAGGAATTTGCGTTGGTGACTGCCTCTCTATCTGAAAAAGAAGCAGAAACGCTTGCAAAGGCGATTTGCAGTTGTGTTTACGATCGACCAGTTTTACTCAATGGGCAAGCGATCCATGTCAGCGTGAGTTTGGGTTGCGCCTATTATCGCGAGTTCAAAGGCATCATAAACTTGCACGAAGCCGACCAACTCATGTACTGCGGCAAAATGAATGGTAAAAACTGCGCGATGTTCAAAGTGATCGATAAAAGCAAAGTTGAGCCTCTTCTTCGTCAGGTGCCTTAAGTTTTTGCGTAGTGAATCGCTATTTCGATTTTTCCTCTTGCTATACTCAATTGAATTTCAAGTTTTTATTGCCGCTTTTCGTTTCTGAGATTAGCTAAAAGACTTAGAGGAAAGTTATGCCAAAAGCTGTCGCCGCTCTGTTGTTCCTGCTTTTTACTTCACTTTCGTATGCCGAAAGTGCTTTCGATATTGTCCAAAAATCAGACCAAGCAATGAGGGGGAAATCCAGTTATAGCGAGGCAACCATGGAGATCGTTCGTCCTGATTGGACACGCTCTATGACGATGAAAAGTTGGACAAAAGGCACGGAGTTGTCGCTCGTGTTGGTAACCGCGCCAGCCAAAGATAAAGGCAGCGCATCGCTAAAGCGTCATAGAGAGATGTGGAACTGGGTGCCGAGTATTGAGCGCGTAATTAAAATCGCGCCTTCTATGTTGAGCCAATCTTGGATGGGGTCAGATTTTACTAATGATGATCTGATCAACCAATCATCAATCGTTGTGGATTATCAACACGCTTTATTCGGCAATGACAGCTTTGAGGGGGATAAAGTCTGGGTCATTGAAGCGACGGCTAAACCTGATGCGCCTGTTGTTTGGAACAAAGTTACGTTATGGATTTCTCAGTCGACGTATTTGCAACGCAAAGTGGAATTTTATGATGAGTTCGATGAACGGGTGAATGTGTTGACGACTTACGACGTTAAAGAGTTAGGCGGTAGAAAGATAGCGACGCGAATGGAGATGAAACCCGTCGATAAACCGGGGAATAAAACCATTTTTACCACGCATCAGGCACAGTTTGACTTCGATATAAATGATGACTTTTTCTCGCAGCAGCAAATGAAATCCCTGCGTGATTAACTTGCGGTAGAGACGAACAAAAGAGAGGGGTGAGAAGCGGATGCTCATCAAACTTGCATGGCGCAATTTATGGCGGCAAAAAAGGCGGACGTTACTTACGGCCACTGCTCTCGCGCTAGTGCTTTTTCTTTCCTTACTCACCAGAGCCTTCCAAGAAGGTAGCTACAGTTCCAACATCAAAAACGCCGCAAAGTTTTATACTGGGCTTATTCAATTGCAAAACCCTGAGTTTGGCGACTCATCTAGCATTGATGATGTGCTTCCTCAAACCGATACCTTTATCTCTGCATCTAGAGCAAACTCGAATATCGATATCATTCTTCCGCGTGTTGAATCTTTTGCCTTGGCGGCGAAAGGGGAGCGTTCGAAGGGTGTCATGGTTCTAGGCGTTGATCCTGAATCAGAAAATGCGTACTCCCACATTAGTGACAAGTTGGTTCAAGGTGAGTTTATCGCCTCTGGGCAAAATGCGGTTTTGGTCGGTGGCGGTTTAGCGCAGTATCTTCGTTTGAAGATTGGCGATGAGTTGGTGTTGTATGGCGCTGGGTATCGTGGTCAGACGGCTGCGGGGTTGTATCGTGTCGCGGGAATTTTGCATTTCCCGTTACAGCAGTTGGATTCCCAATTGGTTTATATGCCTCTCGATACAGCTCAGACATTGTATTCACTTGATAAACAGGTGACGGCATGGGTGCTCAATACTTCAAATTTACGCGTATTGCCCAGTGTGATTGAGCAATTAAAGCGAGATTACGGCAATAGCGTCGCCGTAAAAGGCTGGCAGGAGTTATCGCCGGAGCTTTCTCAACAAATCGCATTAGACAAAGCTGGCGGCATCTTCCTCATCTACATTCTGTATGGCATCGTTGGTTTTGGTCTATTCGCGACCATTTTGATGACGACGTTAGAACGCCAGCGTGAATTTGCCGTGATGTTGGCCACTGGGATGCTCAGGAGCAAGCTGATTGGTTTAATTTCAATTGAATCGCTTTTCATCGCCATTATTGGCATTGTTTTGGGTTTGATCGTCAGTGCACCTGTGCTTGGCTACTTCTATTTTAATCCCATTGAAATTACTGGCGAAGCTGCTCAAGTCATGTTGGAAAGTGGTTTTGAGCCCATTGTGCCTGTTTCTCTCGATCCTCACTTGCTGCTTAACCAAATTATCGTGGTTCTCATCATTTTATCCTTGTGCCTTGTCTACCCGATGATTCGTCTTCTTCGTTTACCTATCGCCAGTGGGCTGAAAGGGGGCGCGCATGTTGATTAAATTGGCTTGGCGTAATCTTTGGCGGAACAAACTAAGAACGTTCATCATGCTTGGTGCGATGGTGTTTGGTTTGATGGGCGTTGTCGCCATGATCGGATTTATGAATGGTTTAGTGGACAGCATGATCAAAAATGCGATTGCTTGGCAAACCAGCCATTTGCAGATTCATCAAAGTGCGTATCTCGTTAATCCTGAACTGAAAGACACCATACCTGACTCGCAAAGCATCGTGACAACATTAGACAAGCATCAAAGCGTGAAAGCCGTATCGGAGCGGTTTCTCGCCGATGGCATGATAGCTTCTGCCCGCAGTTCTCGCGGTATTCGTATTAATGGTATTTATCTTGAACAAGAGCAGAAGATAACGCCGCTTTCTGAGCATATCATCGATGGTTATTGGTTGGATGAAGAGGGCCGGAATCCCATTCTTGTATCGCAAAAGACGGCGAAAAGATTAAAGCTACGAGTCGGTTCAAAAGTCATTCTGACGCTTTCCGATATCAATGGGGATGTCTCTGGCGCTGCGTTTAGAGTGAAAGGCATCTTCAAAACACCGTCCACGACCTTTGATGACGGCAACGTGTACGTCCGTAAAGCTGACCTAGAGAAAATTGCAGGGATAGCAGGGGCGCATGAAATCGCCATTTTGCTCAACGCCAATGATGACGACGTGTTGCAAAATATCGTGTCGTTTACCCGAACCTTGATCGACGATGGTTCAGGAAAGCCGTTAACGGTAAGAACATGGCTAGAAATTCAACCCCTGCTTTCGACAATGATGAGCTCGATGGATATCTCCAACCAAGTCATGCTGGTGGTGTTCGTGTTGGCTATGACGCTTGGTATCGTCAATATCATGCTTATGTCGGTGTTTGAACGAACCAGAGAATTCGGCGTGCTGATGGCAGTGGGCATGCAGCAACACAAAATTCGTATTTTGATCACGTTAGAAACCATGTTCCTTGGTTTGACGGGATGTGCTTTAGGGTTATTTGGCAGCGCAGCCATGATAAAGCTGCTCAGTGTGACGGGATTGTCGCTTGGAGGGCTGGCCGATGGTTTAGGTGCATACGGCGTCGATACTCTGCTTTATCCTCGCGTTTCGTTTTACGAATATCAAATGATCATTGTAGCGATTTTTATGGCCAGTCTGTTTGCGGCTCTGTATCCCGCACGACAAATTCTCAAGCATCGACCGGCTGATGCCATGGGGGAGAAGACCTGATGACAATTAAACTTGAGCGACTGACGAAAACTTATAATCCAGACAGCGATTTCCCTGTGCATGCGGTACAACACGTTGATTTGGAAATAAAACAAGGAGAGTTTGTCGCCATCATGGGACCTTCTGGCTCGGGCAAAACAACATTGCTCAATATGCTTGGCGGCATTGATGCTCCAACTTCAGGCAGCGTTGAAATCGATGGGTGTTTAATTTCAGAGATGTCGGAGAAAGAGCTGATCGCCTATAGACGAGACAATATTGGTTTTATCTTCCAAGATTACAGTCTTCTTCCTGTTTTGACCGCGTTGGAAAACGTCGAGTTTGTGATGCAGTTACAAGGCAAAACGGAACGAGAATGCCGAGAGCGTGCCATGTCTCTCCTTGAGCAAGTTGGTTTAGCTCAGCAGATGCACAAACGTCCGAGCAAAATGTCGGGTGGCCAGCAGCAAAGAGTCGCTGTCGCACGGGCACTTGCACCTAAGCCTCGTTTTGTCATGGCAGATGAACCGACCGCCAACTTAGACGCAAAGAGCACTTCGGAGTTACTCGACATCATGGAGCAACTGAGCGAACAAGAGGGCACGACATTTATTTTCTCGACTCACGACCCGAGGGTCATCAAACGAGCCCATCGTATTATTGTGTTTGAAGACGGACGCCTCGCGAGAGATTTCGCCAACATCGGTAGCACGGCAGAGAAGTTTCATGCGTAGCGGCTTACACATTCGTTTTTCTCCGCTATGGATGGTGGTGGTTAGTCAGGCATTAAGCCTTTCCTTGCTTGGTTTTTTCAGCTTTTGTGCTGTTGCCAATATCCCTGGTTTACAACCTCAAAAATCTTGGGATTTTGATGGTTATATTAAGTATATGGCGACATACAGCATGCCAGATGATCAAAGCAATACGCTCGATCATCTGCTGCACAATCGTCTGAATTTTGAATACCGTTTTTCTCCAAACTGGCGTGTTAATGTTGGCTTGCGAAACCGAGCTTTGTGGGGCGATGCGTTAGACATTCCTCAATATCCCGAACTTGTCGCGCTAGATAATGGCTACTTTGATTTGAGCAAAAACTGGCGCGAAGACGACGTTATTCTGAATTCTCAATTTGACCGATTGTATGTGAGCTGGAAGAGCGACGATTGGAGTGCCAGTGTCGGGCGTTTTCGTATTAACTGGTCCATGAATACCATCTGGAACCCTAATGACGTTTATAACGCGTACTCGATTTACGACTTTGATTATGAAGAGAGAGCGGGCACCGATGCCATTATGGTCAGCAAAAAACTTGGTTTTGCCGACGGCTTAGATTTGGTGTTCTCTCCTTCACAAGAATCTGGGCAAAACAGTGCTTCGCTACGTTATTTTTCAAATGTTTCTGGGTGGGATTATCAAATTATCGCAGGTCGAGCACGGACGGATTACATTCTTGGAGCTGGATTTGCGACCGATGTTTACGATGCAGGGCTGCGAGGTGAGTTAACTTGGCTTGATCCAATAGACGCTGAATATCAAGGTGAGCCAACGCATAATAACACTGTAGCGAGCTTAGAAGCGGATTACAGTTTTGGTGGTGTTCGTAACTGGATGACAAGAGGGGCTTGGCTGTTTATCTCGAAACCTCAAGATGCCAACAGCGCGCTTGCTTATCTCAACTTGCCGCTGAACGCTAAAACCCTGAGCTTTACTAAAAATACCTTCTATGCCGATGTGAGTTTTGATTTAACCGCATTGAATCGTTTCACACTGTCAGCCAGCTATTATGACGATGGTTCTTACTTTGCTGGCTTATCAAGTAATTATTCTTTAGCTACCGACTGGCAACTGCTCACTGTATTACAACGTTTTTCAGGCAGTGGAGACAGTTTGTTTGGCGAAACACCAGCCACTTTGTTGTTTGCGAATATTCGATACAGCTTCTAGCTTTGCCATGTGACCAGTCGTTGTCTCTGAATACGTTTATCAATGGCGAAGAATGCCTCGTTTTTAAATGCATTTTGATACATTGATTTAACATTTGCGCAAATGTCGTTATATTTAAGGCTCATCGTTGTCAGGAGTTTATGGATGAACCTTACAATATCAGGGAAGTTGCAGCTCAGTTTCGTGCTGTTAGCCGTCGTATTTATCGCATCTGCGATTTTCACTTATCGTAATATCTACATAGTTGAACAGCATGCATCATCATTATTGAGTTCCGATTTGCCGACTGTTGATACCAGTCGTGGAATTCAGCAATCGCTTCAAGCTTCGTTGTCTTCAATCCGAGCGTACATGTTATTGGGAAGTGATGAAGCCGAAGGTTTGCGTTTGAGTCAGGAAGTACAAAGTATCATGGCATCAACGGACGATGCATTGCCAACCTTACAAGCTCTGATCTCGGAGTCAGATTTCCAGTCGATTCATCAGCAATGGGAAGCGATGAAAGTGTCACTTTCTTTGCTTATTGAGTTGAGCCACAGCGCGGAAAATCTGCCAGCGCATAATCTGTTTATTAACGAAGCTGCACCCATTGCTGAAGTCGCGCTCGACCAAATTCAAAGCCTAATTAATGAAGAGTCAGGCAATGAAATGGGCGGTGAGCGTAAGCGCTTATTTAAAGTCTACGCGGACAGTTACACTTCTCTAGCTAATGCTCTCTCGGCACTGCGTGATTTCCTGTTGTACGGACAGCAAACACATCTGGAGAAGTATCACGACCTGATCAAATTCCACAACCAATCGGTCGCAGAAATCGACGCTAAACTGGATATGTTGTCAGACAACGACCAATCACTATGGTCATTGTTTAAAGAGATGCAACAGATGTATTTCCCCTTGGCTGATCAAGTGATTACGCTGCGTCAATCAGATGAATGGAACAAAGCAAATTTGCTAATGGCAAATGAGTTGTTACCCGCGGCAAACGCGTTAAATCAAAGCCTAGAAACGATTGTGTTGGCTCAGCAAGCTAAAGCGGATCAAAGCGGTGTTGGCATCAGTCAATCAATCAAAAATGTGCTTACGTCGATGCTGGTGGCAGCATTACTGGTCGTGATTGCGGCGATTGCGATTTCAAAATACATGGGAAATACCATTGGACGCAGAGTCCAGCGATTATCAGAACGAGCGAAGATTATAGCCTCTGGCGATGTTTCTCAACCACCATTGAACGTTGTTGGCAAGGACGAGCTGGCTGACCTTACGAGCTCTATCAATCGTATGAACGAGTCACTGGCAGGCATTGTTGCAGGTGTAAATGGCAAAGCGAACCAAGTGGACACCAGCATGGGGGCACTTCTCGAATCGGCACAAGTGACATCCAATAACGTTGAACAACAACAGTCCAATATCTCAGAAATGGGGCGTCAACTCGAAGAGATTGCCTTTGCTGCGAGTAATACGTTGGATCAAGCCAATCAATCGGTGCAAAAGTTATCAGATTCAAAAGATGAGATAGAACAAGGTCGTGACGCACTCGAGCAAAATAAAGCGACCATGGAAAGTTTACACAGCAGCATAGAAAGCGCCAGCACCCAAGTTACGCAGTTAAGCAAAGAGAGCGAAGCAATTGGCCGCGTGACGGAAGTGATTGAAGGGTTAGCAGAACAGACTAATTTGCTGGCACTCAATGCGGCAATTGAAGCGGCGAGAGCTGGTGAACAAGGGCGAGGTTTTGCTGTGGTTGCCGATGAAGTGCGCATGTTGGCGACAAGAACCACGCAATCGACGACAGAAATCAACGGTATTATTAACGCAATTCAGCGTTCAACTCACACGGTGGTTCAGGAAATTGAACACAGCCAGTCGTTGGCAGAGCAAGGTGCTGAACACATCGATAATGCCGTAACGAGATTGGTTTCAACGACAGAGCAGATCGGTTCTCTAAACGAGCAAATGGCAGAATTGGCCGCTGCTGCCGAGCAGCAATCTCACGCAACGCAATCCATAAATGGGTTAATGGCAGGCATTACACAGTCGGTCGAAATGGTGGCGAGTAACAGTCAGCATGCTTCTGAGACGTCGTTGCAAGTGAAGCAACAAGTCACCGAGTTGAATCAACAAATGGCCATGTTTAAAACGGCTTAGACCCCCCCCAATGAATGCTCCTCGACCATGAAGAAATACAATGGTCGAGGGTTTCGACTATTCTACTACTCACATAACCTCATTGCTCATTGAGTTTAGGTATTAAATCTATAGCTAAAACCAAATTTCCTTCCTCACCGCTCAGATCTAATATGACTCCATCGGCAGCAAACACTGCAAAAGAATTTTTAAACTTTACTCTCCAAGGAGCAAGATTATGAGCAAACAAGTAAGCTTAATTGGTCTAGATCGTCAACAATCAGAACAACTAGCACAACAACTGAATCAGCTACTTGCCCACTATCAAGTGCTGTACATGAACACACGCGGTTATCACTGGAACATCAAAGGCCACCAGTTCTTTGAATTGCACGTAAAATTTGAAGAGATCTACACAGATCTTCAAACCAAAATTGATGAACTTGCAGAACGTATTTTAACGTTGGGTTACACACCAGCACACGCGTTTAGCCATTACTTAGAATCAAGCGAAATCAAAGAGCATCAAAACGCGACAGCGGGTGAAGAGTGCGTGAAAGGCTTGGTTGATGGTTTTGGTGTTCTGCTTGTTAAACAGCGTGAGATTTTACAAAACGCTGGTGAAGCAGACGATGAAGGTACTGCGGCACTGATGGGAGACTACATCCGTGAGCAAGAAAAACTGATGTGGATGCTTAACGCTTACCTACAAGGCTAAGTTCAAACATTTACATACGATTCGGGAATAAGCCAAAGGAGCACATGAGTGCTCCTTTTTTTGTCTCTGAGAATTGGCAATCTGATTCGTTGAGCTTTTCGGACAAAGGGATCAGTGCGCTGATTCAAAGTACGCCAGCAAATCGGACAGTTCTCTCACCGCAAGTGATGCCGAATTTTGAAATTGTTCGGTGATGCCGTGATGCACTAAACAAGACGGCATTTGTGCATTGTACGCAGCTTGTAAATCGTAAAGGAAGTCACCGACATACAGCACTTCATTTGGCATCAAACGCCACTCCTTGGCGAGCACTTGTAGCGATAAAGGATCGGGTTTTGGTGGATAACATTCACGCGTGATCACTTGCTCAACGGTGATTTGGTTATGTTCCAATTTTCTTTGTGTCGCAATTAGGCAGTTTCGCGTCACGATGGCGGTTTTAATCGCTTTTTTCTTCAAGTAGTTCAGCAATTCATGACAACCAATCATCGGGCTAGATTGTTCAGCATCGGAAATCTCGTGGTCAAAAATGACATTATGTGCATGCTCTTTGTGATGCGGGTGATCGATGCGCTCTACGAAATCCAATAAATCTTCTGTTTGAGGGCAACCGAGTTGCTGACGAAGATCTTGAAAGTTCATATCTGAACTGACGAGCGTGTTGTCTAAATCGAAAATGACGGCTTTTATTCTTTCAAGTTCTAGTGGGAAGGGAATCATAGTGGCCTCGTACAACTTAACCAAACTATCGTTATAAAAACAAAAGGTTATTGTTAAGTTTAGATTCTTCTGGCTAAGTTGTACGAAAATAAATCACTGATGCATCACAAATCGAAAAAGCGCTGCACAGTTCTTATTGCTCGGTTAAGCGGAAGATTTTGCCGCTGTCGGTCGAAAAGTAGATATAGCCATCGGGGCTTATCGTTATATCTCTGATTCGTTCTCCAAGCTTTTCCAGTAAGCGTTGCGATTCTGTGAGCTTGCCATCGTTAATGCTGACGACATTGATATGAGTGAGCTTTAACGCTCCAACTAATATTTTGCCGTCAAGTTCGGAGTATTTATCCCCGCGATAGAGCACCATATTGCTTGGAGCGATAGAGGGAATATAAACCAATTTGGGGTCTTCCATTCCTGGCAGTGATTTCGCTTCACCCACATCAAGTGGGCCCCAATATTCTTTCCCTTGTGAGACTCTTGCCCAACCGTAGTTCGCCCCTTTTCTAATTAGGTTAATTTCGTCACCTCCACGCGGCCCATGTTCAATCGACCAAAGTTGATCTGTCTCTTTGTCGTAGAACAAACCTTGTGGATTGCGATGCCCGAAACTCCAGATTTCAGGCTTTGCCTTGGAGGAAGTAAAAGGGTTATCTGTTGGCACCGAGCCGTCTAAATTCAAGCGTAGTATTGAGCCCGCGTGTGTTTGAGTATTTTGACCGTTGTCTCGTTCACCGCGATCGCCAATCGTGAAGTAGATCTTGCCATCAATAAACGCGATTCGACTGCCAAAATGTCGGCCAGTATCGGTGATGGCATCGGCGATGAAGAGATCTTTCCAGACTGTTAGTTGCTCGCCATTTAGCGTTGCGGTGGCAAGTGCGACGGTGTTTCCTTTCTTGGTCCGTTTGCTGTAGGTGAAATACAACTGTGGATTTTTCTTATCGGTATTTGGGGCGAGTGCGACATCCAGTAAACCGGCTTGTCCACTGGTGTTAACGTTCTGAACAGTATGGATTTTCTGGCGTTGACCAGTCATCACATTGAGCAATGAAATGGTGCCATTTTTCTCGTTCACGACTACGCGTTGCGAATCGATAAATTCAATGCCCCAAGGGACTTGAAACCCATTGGCAACCTCATCAGTTTGGTATTGCGCAGCATGAAGTGAAAAAGATAAACAAGCGAGCAGGGAGATGGTTACATTTCTCATGGGTCCTTCCATGTTGAAGTGCGTGGATGCTTAAAAGCTAACACTAAATGGCGAGATCCCCAAATGATGACAAGCTACAACGAGCGGTGTATGAATATAAAAAATCCCCGATACCAGATCGGGGATTGAGTTAAGGTGTTAGAGATGAATCTGTCTTTCTGCGATTACATTGCCGCTTCGAAGATTGCAGAAATCTCTTCGTGAGTTGCTTGTTTCGGGTTAGTGAAACCACACGCGTCTTTTAATGCGTTGTCTGCTAGTGTTGGGATATCTTCTAGCTTCGCACCAAGCTCTTTAATACCAGCTGGAATACCAACGTCTTTTGCTAGCGCAACGATAGCGTCGATCGCTGCCGCAGCACCTTGCTCTGCCGACATACCTTCTACATCCACACCCATCGCTTTTGCGACATCACGTAGACGCTCTGGACATACTTGCGCGTTGTAGCGTTGTACGTGAGGAAGCAAGATTGCGTTACATACACCGTGTGGTAGGTCGTAGAAACCACCTAGCTGGTGCGCCATAGCGTGAACGTAACCTAGAGATGCGTTGTTAAACGCCATGCCAGCCATGAACTGTGCGTATGCCATTTGCTCACGAGCTTCTAGGTTTTCGCCGTTTTTCACTGCGGTGCGTAGGTGCGCTTGAATTAACTCGATCGCTTTGATTGCAACAGCGTCAGTAATTGGTGTTGCCGCGATAGATACGTACGCTTCAATCGCGTGAGTTAGCGCGTCCATGCCTGTTGCCGCCGTCAAAGACGCTGGCTTAGCAAGCATTAATTCTGGATCGTTTACAGAGATAAGAGGCGTTGTGTGTTTATCAACGATTGCCATCTTAATGTGACGCTCTTCATCAGTGATGATGCAGAAACGGGTCATTTCAGATGCAGTACCTGCTGTGGTGTTGATTGCGATTAGTGGCAGCATTGGTTTTGCTGATTGATCCACGCCTTCGTAATCGCCGATTTTTCCGCCGTTAGATGCAACCAGTGCGATGCCTTTTGCACAATCGTGTGGTGAGCCACCACCAAGTGAAATTACGAAGTCACATTCGTTCTCTTTTAGAAGAGCTAAGCCATCATTAACGTTGGTGATTGTAGGGTTTGGTTGAGTGCCATCGAACACAACGGTTGCTACGCCGCGTTCAGTAAGAAGATCTTGAACCTGTTTTACTACGCCGATTTGGTTAAGGATCTTATCCGTAACGATCAAACCTTTCTTAAAGCCTTGAGATTGGATGCTGTTTGCTGCGTCTTTTAGGCAGCCAGCGCCCATTAGGTTTACCGTAGGGATAAAAAATGCACTTGTCATATTGGATTGCTCCGTTGTTATTATTAATAATCTTTCATAATTTGCCATTTAACTGTCGCACACCCCTTTCTAGAACGAAATTGATCCAGAGCAAGTTTACCCATTTAGGGGTACTTTAAAGGAAGAAACTGTGACAGCGATCTTGTTGCACAGTGTGAAGGTGCAACACAAATACAACGTAGCCCAAATATGCAACTATTAACGCAAACGATTGGTAAAAATTGAAATCTGATGATGATTTATATCTCAATTAGACTAAAGTATAAAAAATCCCCATTGATATTCGATCTATCAATGGGGATTTAAAATTGAGTTTTAAGTTATCTATCAGTAATTAGGCGATTTCGACCAATTTTGATACCAATTTATCGATTCCTGAAGCTGCTTGTGAGATATTCTGCGCTAACATGTAAGCTGGCGTAGAAAGCACATTGTGTTTCTCGTCAAACACATACTCATCTACGTTACATTCAACGTGCTCTCCACCCATTTGGTGAAACGCGGCTGCGGTTGCGTCATCATTACCTATTGTGCCTTTTACGCCATGTTCGTAAATCATAGGAATAATTACAGGGGCAATGCAGAGGTAACCGGCAGGCTTGTTAGCATTTGCGAACGCACGGCAAGCTTGTGCAACGTGTGTATTAATCGAGCATTCCGCACCAGAAACGGCAAAGTCAGTCAGATTTTTTGCTGCACCAAAGCCACCTGGTAACAATAGCGCATCAAAGTCTTCAACGTTCAGTCTAGCCACATCCTCAATGTTTCCACGTGCGATGCGTGCCGCTTCAACGAGCACGTTGCGTGGCTCATCCATTTCTTCGCCAGTGAGATGATTGATGACGTGTAATTGATCAATGTTTGGAGCGAAGCAATGCCAAGAAGCACCGGCTTTTTCGATGGCGTGCAGGGCTAGAACGGCTTCATGTAACTCTGATCCATCATAAACTCCTGAGCCACTCAAAATAACTGCGACTTTTTTCATTTTAAGATTCCTTTAGTCTGATATTTCCGTTTGTTGCTCTTTTATATTTGGGGATTGAGATTGAGCATTTGCCTTAGTTTCGACGATTTCTTGATCGTCTTCTTCTTCATCATAGTAGCGGACCACAAAAGGTGTCAGCATGACGCTCGATGGTAGAAAGTGTTTCATATCGACTCCAAACGCATAACAGAATCATTTTTATACTGAAATTTATAAAACAGTACGTTGAAGCGGATCATTTTTGAGTTAAGCTGAAGTTTCCTTTGGCATTCGTGAGTAGTAGGTCACATGAAATCCGTGCAATTTCGCTTCACACTTTATGGCTGCATTGCCATCCTCTCTTGGAGTTGCTTACTGGGTATTGCAAGGCTCGTAACCGAAAGTTTAGGGCCAGTAGGTGGGGCGGCGATGTTGTATTCGCTAAGTTCAATCTTTTTATTGATTGTGGTGGGCATCCCAAAGTTGTCTTACTTTTCTCCGAAGTATCTGATAGTTGGCGGCGCAATGTTTGTTTGCTATGAGATCTTTCTTGCGCTTGCTCTTGGGTATTCCAATTCGCGAGCTCAAGCGATTGAGGTATCTATCGTCAACTATTTATGGCCCGCACTGACGGTGTTGTTTGCAGTGTTGGGTAGCAACAAAAAGCCAAATTGGCTGTTGTATCCAGCAGTAACCCTCGCGTTTATTGGTGTGGCTTGGACAGTGAGCGGCGATAACGGTTTATCCCCGACACAAATCATCTCGAACGTAAGCAGCAATCCGCTGGTATACTTCATGGCGTTCACTGGCGCGGTGATTTGGGCGGTTTATTGTAATCTCACACAGCGACAACAATCGAAGCACAATGCGATCACGTTGTTTTTTATCGCAACTGCGGTTTCGCTTTGGGTTAAGTACGCATTTGCGGATGAGCCTACAATGACGTTCTCATGGTCAGCTCTTGGGTATCTGTTTGCATCGGCAGCGTTGATGGCGGGTGGTTATGGCTTATGGAACATCGCCATTGTTGGCGGGAACATGGTCTTTTTGGCGACTTTGTCTTACTTCACGCCGATTTTCTCTGCGCTGTTTTCGTCGCTTATCCTTGGTGTTACGTTGAGCAATAGTTTCTGGCAAGGTGTTGTTATGGTGACAGTTGGGTCACTCTTGTGTTGGTTGGTAACAAAAGAGAAGCGAGAAGCTGCTGGTTAAACCCTCATTATCTGAGTGATTAATGACTGGTTTGTGGCTTCTCTGGTTCTTGTCGGTGTTGATGGAGGCCTGCTTGAGCCGTCATCGTGTTATCGAACATGTCACCAATCATTTTCCAAGAGCAAGCATCAGTCACCAAGCTGAGATAGGTGTGGGAAGGTAAGTAGCATCATGAGATGCGATGTCTAACTTAGGCTTCGTTCCAGTTTGGTTCTTCTAACGCTGGCCAGAGCATCAAATCATCAATACCAACGTCCTTAAAGCCTATCTTTGAGTAATAGCTTTTAAGCGCTTCTACGCTTTCCTCTGAGCGATCTTCTAAAGGAAGAGCCTTTAGACCAATGATGTCGTAAATCGATGTAAAGCGTTCAATAAAGTCCTCAATTAAGGCTTTGGAATACTTATTTCCTCGATGCTCTTTCTTTACCTTTAGTTCGTGAATCACAATGAGGCGATCTGGTTCTGGACAGACACCCCAACGCATGGTTTCGTTACGTTTTGCGATGCTTTCTTTTAGCAAGTAATCATCATCAAGAATTTGGATAAAGTGGGCAATGCTGGCGTTTATGTTCAATAATTTATGACAGCTGATAGTACTCGAGGCTCTGGATAAATCTACGATGTAAAAGTCACACGTAGCGACTTCGGTCTCTTCTCCTTGGTCGACAAGAGCAAACATACTCGCTGTCATTACATTGATACATGATTCAATATCATTTGAATAAGGAGCAGTTGTCAGGGCGTAGTTTATGATCATTGTTCTGTTCCTTTTCACTCGCTAGTAGCACAACGTCGTTTAATAAACGTGACGCGAACACTTAATTTGATGAGGTGTAACAAAGTGACCTCCCTCAGATACTTTAATTAATTCATCGGGCTGTGTTGGCGGAGTGTTGACTCCCGCAATCTTCATACTCACCCCTTTTAAACTTTTTTTAAAATGTTTACAGAGCCAGTATTACTTACAGATATTGGGAGTCAATTTCTTATTATGGTTAGCGTTAATCGGATGGGTGAGCATTCCGATAACGGCCAACTGACAGCGCAGGATTTTTCACGTTTTTTCTATCTAAAACAGTGATCTATTGCACGTTTTTATTACCATTATTCTAGAAGTTTAGAATTTTAATGTCGAGTAAAAATGCAAATAAACTGCGTTCTCCACACGACCAAATTTTTCTATTATGTGCAAATTAAAAAAGTGATATATGTCAAAGTTTGCATATTAAGTCGCATTGATAATCGCCATCCCTTAAAGTTTTGACTTAACAACAAAAGGAGTAGATATGTTTGGCTTCTTTAAACGAAAAGCTTTAAAAAAAAGAGCCTTTAATCTATACAAAGAACTGGTATTTGGCAGGCTATATGAAGGCAACCGTTTCGGACTAAATGCAGAAGACTTATGCAAAACAACAGGGCTTAATCTATTCTCAACCCTCAATCTGATTCATAGACTTATAGCGACAGGATTGGTGGAGGAGTATGAGCTTGTTGATGTCGTTTGCTACCGAGCGGTGAACGTGCCAATTTATCTAGATGACACCTCTCCGCCAAGTATTATTACCGATTATGTAAAACGTGCAATTGGCCGAGTTGATTTTAAAGGACTGGCTTAACCAACACTTTTTAAAACCGCCCCAAAAGGCGGTTTTGTCGTTTTGCACTGTCATTGCGTTTTCAACCATCAAGGCTGTATTGGATGTTTACTAAAAATTTGGAGTAATCCCGAGCGCCCGAGACAGGCTTGATTTGAGGGTTGAGAAGAAAACTGAATATGTGACATTTTGACGTAGCTAAGAAAAGGTTATGTATGCTTGGTTTATTAAATAGAAAGACTTTGAAAAGCATGGCTATGAATCTATATCACGAACTGGTACGAGGTCGTATATATGAGGGTAAGCACTTTGGGCTCAATGCAGATGATATTTCACAGAGAACAGGGCTCAGTATACATGTGGCTATTGCTCTCATTCATCGGCTTATAGACAACGAATTGGTGGAAAAGTATGGTTTTAAGGACGATGTTAGCTATCGAGCAGCGAACATTCCGAGCCACCTAGACAAAACATCTGCTCCAATGAGCATTTTCCAGTACGTAAACCGCTCAATTGGTCGAGTAGACTTCAAAGATCTAGCTTGAAACACAAAGAAAAAACCGCCGTTACTGGCGGTTTTTTATTTTCGTAAAGACTGAACACTCAATTTAGGTGCTTTATGATAGAAATACCTGACTTTTATTTCGTGTTCTAACAATTCGCTACGTTTAAGTTCAGCTGCAGTTTGAATCTGTGCTTCGACAGACGCGTGGTTAGCTGTTTTCGAGTTTGTTCAAGAGTGTCGAGTTCAATCATGTCATCATCAACGTGTAGATCAATGTTCACGCGAAGCTCTTGACCAACCTTCGTAATGCCAGCCAGTTTTAACTGATGGTCAGATACTTTTTCAATTTCTAAAACGTCGTTACCAACAACCTGACAAAGCTCTTTGCTTGGTGTCATCATTAGTAACTCACGTAATGCGCCACACAACATATCAAATGGTACTTTTAGGAAGTAGAAGCCCATAAGTAGCATCATCATTGGGTCCGCGTAGACTGCGTAATGCGCGAATGGGGTAAGAGATACTAGCCATGCAGCGATAAAACCAACAGTAACTGCCACGCTTAATAGCGTATCCATTTGCCATTGTTTTTTCTCCGCATCGATCAGACCTGATGAGAAACGACGACTTTTTTTCGCCATAAACCACCAAGCGTAACCACAACCGATAACGTTCACGAGACCAAAGATAGTCGCGATTGAGGTATCAACCTCACGACCACCCGTCATCAATGCAGAGATCGCTGAGTAAAGCGAAAAACACACAACAACAAGAATCACGGCCGCTTTAATCGCAATAACGATAGGTTCGAGTACCGCTTTACCAAATGGAAATACAGATTTTGATGGCTTGCTGATGTAGGAAGATGCCGCCAGTGACAATAAAGTTAACAGTAAACTGACTAGCGAGTAAACACCGTCAAAAACGATGACAATCGACCCAACAAGCAAGCCAAGTACCATACCACCAGCTGCAAACCCAGAAGCTAAAAGGGCTGAAATGGTTAGAATACGGTTTTCGTTTTTGCTTGTCCTGTCACACATAAAAGATGCCTTTTGGTTTTAATACCTTACTATTCTTCTCTTCTGAGGCATTTTAGGCAACTACAAACTGAGTGGAAATTAAACGAGAAAGCGACCGTTTTGTTATTTTTCTTTAAATACAATGACTTAATATAACTCTTTGGTGTCAAATATATTGACAGTCACTGCCTTTTATTTAGAAGTCAAATAAATATTCGCTTAACTTATCTGCTAACCAAGTCATTGCTGGGTGTTCAATCTGACCGTTTGGGGCAAACATACAGTAGTCTTCTTGAGTCAAACCGTAAGTGTGTTTGATGACGGCAAGTTTTTGTTGGCGCAAGTAGTGGCGAATGAGCGGCTCTGGCAATACACCCCATGCGTCTTCTTCCAAAATGGTGTTGAGCATGTAATCGAAACTTGAGAAGCCAATGTATCGAGTTGAGAACGGCTGTAAGCCTGGGTTGTCTTTCTCGTTGAGGTAAACCATCAAAGCCTGCATTTGGCTGCGTAGATCTTCATCGGATACGCGACGCATCTTACTTAAGCGATGATCAACGCTACACACCGACATCATTCGGATTTTCCCCAGCGGTTTGTAAACAATGTGCGGGTCATCGATGCGTTCATAGTCGACACCGAATGCAAAATCGACTTGATGAGTACTGACTAAGTTAGCCAAGTCACCACTAGAGGCCAAGATGAGGTTAAACGTTGTAGAAGGGAATCGATTGTTGAGTCGGTGAGACAGTTCTTGCCACAAATCGTCTGGCAATGAGTCATCACGCGCCACCCAGACTTCGGCGTTGAAGCCTTCGGAGATTTGCGCGCATGTTTTTCTGATTCGTTGAGCTGTGACCAATAAATACTCGCAATCTTTGTAAATCGCTTTTCCCGCTTCCGAAAGCGTCAGTTGGTTTCCTGTTCTTGTGAACAACTCAACATCGAGCTCTTTTTCTAATGCCTTGATCGACATGCTGAGTTTGGTGCGGTTACAGTCTAACTGCCGCGCAGCTTCGGATACTGAGCCACACTCTGCGATAGTGCAGAAAGCTTCTACCTGAGTTAAGTTCATGATTTGACACAACCAATTAAGAATTTGCAATAAAGTAGGGCACGATAGAGATGTGCTCCCAAAGCTGTGAAAGATTATCGAAAAAAATAGTAATTCGCCAGATAAGTCTATGGTCTTTTAGCGGTTTTGCGGTACCCTATAGTCTATTAATTTCAAAATGCGCCAACTGCATTTTGACGTCACATAGTGATATGTGGGCTATAAGAAGTGAACATGGAGGCCACGATGGCACAAGATTGGGACGGCTTAGCAAAGAACTGGGAATCGAACCCAGCAACAGAGCAATTTGCGCAGTCGGTGTTTGCACAGTTACAACAGCTAACTCAGCTTGATGGCATTAAAGTTTTAGATTTTGGATGCGGCACCGGACAATTAAGCCAATTGTTGTCACCCATTGTTAAGGATATTGTGGCGTTAGATGCGTCTGAAGCCATGATTGAAGAGCTCGACAAGAAAGAGTTACTCAACGTTGAGCCAGTCGTAGATGCATTATCACGAGGTTTAGTGGCGCAACATCCTGCTTTCCGCGGACAATTTGATCTTGTGGTTGCGTCTTCTGTCCTTGCTTTTGTCGATGATGTGGAATCGTCGTTAGACATTGCTCATTCGTTGCTAAATGAAGGTGGTTACTTCGTTCATTTTGATTGGGTTGCAGAATCCGAGCAAGACGGTTTCACCTTAAGCCGCTCCGAGAATGCATTGAGCAACGCTGGTTTTGTCGATGTTGGAGCGAAAAAAGTGTTCGATATCACCTCTGATGGACAAACCATGTCGGTATTGATGGGCGTTGGTCGCCGTTAACTTACCAAAAAGATTAAAAAAAGCGAGCCAAGGTGCTCGCTTTTTTGTGGGTGGAATCTAAGCTGATATCGCGGTTTGAATCTCTTGTAGTATCTCTGGATTGGCAATTGCGCCTAAGTTTTCAACTTGTCGACCATTGACAACTTGCTTGACGGCAAGTTCTACCAGTTTGCCTGATCGCGTTTTCGGAATATCGCTGATGGCGAAAATGGCACTCGGCACATGGCGTGGTGAACAGGCCGATTTCAGCTGCGCTTTAATGCTGCCGATTAACTCATCATCCAACTCATCTTGGCTTTCTAATTGAACAAAAAGCCAGATCTGTTCATTTCGATCCACTTCTTTCCCAACTGCGATGGAGTCGACAATGCCATCAATAGCATTCACCTGTTGGTAAATTTCTGCGGTACCAATTCTGACGCCACCTGGATTAAGAGTGGTGTCACTACGGCCATAAAAGACAAAACCGCCAACCTCACTTTTTTCTACATCGTCGCCATGATGCCAAACATTATCGAACTTATCCCAGTAAGCGCGATGGTAACGCTCGCCTGAATCACGCCAGAACCCAGAAGGAAAATTTGGCAGTGAATTGGTGCAAACCAGCTCACCTCGTTCACCTACGACACTGTGACCTTGTGGATTAAATACTTGCACATCAACGCCTAAGCCTGCGGATTGACATTCTCCTCGATAGACTGGTGATATCGGATTGCCTAATACAAAGCATCCGCAAATATCTGTGCCCCCAGCAATGGACGCTAAATGTACGTCTTCCTTTAAGTGCTCGTAAACGTAATCGAATTGCTCAGGATAAAGTACAGAGCCAGTTGAGCAAATCGTCTTGAGTGCGGGGAAAGCATCGGCTCTTTTCGGTGAGAATTGTGCTTTTTCAATCGCTTCTAGATATTTAGCCGACGTACCAAACAAGGTCACGTCAGCATTTTGAGCAAGGTTCCACAGCACCTTGTGAGAAGGATAAACAGGGCTACCGTCAAAAATGACTAAGCAGGCTCCGCTTGCAAGGGCGGAAACGTGCCAATTCCACATCATCCAACCACAGGTCGTGTAGTAAAAAACTCGATCGTTCGGTTGAATATCGCAGTGCAGTTGATGCTCTTTGACGTGATTCAGAATGGTGCCTCCGACCGAGTGCACGATGCATTTGGGTTTACCTGTCGTACCGGATGAATACAACACAAAGAGTGGGTCATTGAAGTTAACGCGAGTGTAGGTGAGGGGCTCAGGTGAGTATTGATTAAGCACGTTTTGCCAATCTTGGGTACAAACATCACATTCAAAGATGTGAGGCTTGAGATAGCTGATTTGGCATACTTGTTTGAGGCCATCGAGATGATCGGATATATGTTGGTTTTTTTCCGCCATGTCGAAAGTTTTGCCATTGAATGTGTAGCCATCACAAGTGAACAAAATTTTTGGTTTTACCTGTCCAAAACGTTCCAGCACACTTTCTACGCCAAAATCTGGCGAGGTTGACGTCCATGTCGCACCTAAGCTGGTGGTTGCCAACATCGCGATGGCGGTTTGAGGAAGGTGCGGTAAGTAACCAGCAACAACATCGCCTTGTTTGATGCCACAATCCCTAAGCCACTGTTGAACACTCGAGACTTCATCACACAGCTGTTGCCACGTATAGGTCTGTCGTTCGTCACGCTCATTTTCAAACCAGATGGCGAGCTCATGTGGTTTTTGATAAGCAAAGCTCAATAAGTTTTCTGCGTAGTTAATATGAGCGTCAGGAAACCAACATAAATCGCGATTGAGTACTGGTTGTTGCCATTTGCTCTCGGCTTGGCTTTTTACTGTCTCACCTGCATTACCTATTACATCGCAAAAAAGCCAGACCTCTTGCCAAAACTGCTCGTTATGATCCAAAGACCATTGGTGCAGGTCTGCGTAGTTTTTTAGGTCAAACCCTTGTCGATTAATGTGTTCGATAAACTGAGTAATATTGGCTTCTGCGATACGACTTTCGCTCGGTTGCCATACTTTGTTGCTCTCGCGCATAGGTCCCTCTGTAACAAAGTGATAACAGTTTCAGTCTGAGGGGGAATGCCAATAAAGTCAAACTCCTGCTTCAAAGCTTGTTGTTTTATAAATCATGATGTTACGGTTTGATGTAAACAATATGTTACATCAAACTTTGATTGAGAAAATCGATCAGGGATTGGAAGCTCTTAAGACTCCAGATAGGCTTAATGTAAAGGATTTGTTAATGGAGATGGGTCATGACTCAATATCGTTCAAAGCCCGTTAGCCAGGATGGAAGGGTAGAATGGAGCCACGAAGAAGATGCCATTTGGAGTGACCTTGTCACGAGACAAATGAGCGTGATCAAAGAGCGTGCGTGTGATGCTTATCTACGTGGTTTGGAACTGCTGAACTTACCTCAGGATCGCGTGCCTCAGTTGCCGGAAATCAATCGAGTCTTAATGGAAACAACAGGATGGCAGGTTGAGCCTGTGCCTGCTCTGATCGATTTCGACCGATTTTTTAATTTGTTGGGTAACAAACGTTTTCCAGTCGCGACTTTCCTAAGAACCCGAGAAGAGTTCGATTATTTACAAGAGCCGGATTTTTTCCACGAAATTTTCGGCCATTGTGCCATGCTCACGCATCCAGAGTTTGCTGCGTTTACGGAACATTATGGTCAGCTCGGACAAGCGGCAACACCAAAACAGAGAGCTTACTTGGCTCGTCTTTACTGGTTTACCGTTGAATTTGGTTTAGTGAAAGAAGGCACGAAAACCAAAATCTATGGCGGCGGTATACTCTCTTCCCCAGGAGAAACCATCTACGCATTGGAAAGCGAAAGTGCAATTCGTGAGTCCTTTGACCTACAAACGGTATTAAGAACACCATATCGCATCGATATCATGCAGCCTAAATATTATGTGATTGATGATTTCTCCCAGCTTTTCCAAATTAGCCAACTGAATTTATTGAAACAAGCGGATCTAGCGATAGAAGCTGGATTGCTTCCACCACTTTTTGAACCTAAGGAACCTGCTCATGCTGAATGAACAAAAATGCGAAGCTTGTAGCTTTGATGCTATTGCCCTGACGAAAGAAGAACAGCAATCTCTATTGCTGCAGCTGTCCGATTGGCATCTCATTGAAAGGGACGACATTCCGCAACTTGAGAAGGTCTATAAGTTTAAGAACTTTAAACAAGCATGGGCGTTCAGCAACAAGATTGCGGAATTGGCAGAAGAAGAATTTCATCACCCGTCAATTTTGCTTGAGTGGGGCAAAGTCACCGTGACTTGGTGGAGCCATTCCATTAAAGGTTTGCATAAGAACGATTTCATCTGTGCGTCTAAGTGTGATGCGTTGGTGTTGAGCGAATAAACACGAATGGACAGCCGTTGTTTGCTATTCATGCTCTGAAAAGCATTAACACACTTGACCGTGAATAAAAAACGCCCGAACTGATATTCGGGCGTTTCCTATTTAGCACTTCTGTTTTATGGCCACGGTTTTAGCGCCACAGTTGTAGACACTTAGAGATACTACTGTTTTTAGAGTTCGATACGAAAAACTGAGGTTGTGCCCGATACCTCGTTACCGACGGCAATAAAATGTTGTCCGTTACGAGCAAAGTAGTTGATTGACTCGGGCGCTAGATCGCCCGCTTTAGGATTGTAAGTGTCATTTGCGCACTCACCGTCTTCTACCAACGTACATACTGGTTGGGTGTAATCGCGGTGGTTTACATAATGCAAGAACTGCGCTTGTTTTGGCTCGGTGATGTCGTAAACCATAATACCGCCTTGGCGCTCTAAACCGATAAATGCGTAGTATCGCCCATTGATTTTCGCTACTTCGATGGCTTCTGGCTCGATGCCTTTATCATCACTTCTGTCATCACCGCTACTGTTGCTGTCGTTTGTGCTGTTGAAGTATTTGCCTTCGTTCAAGAGGGCAACCGTTGCGAAGTCGTCCCCACTATCAAAAACTAGCTCACCATTTTCATTCCAAATTGAGAATGAACGCGCGCCAAATGCTTGAACGTTTTCTTCTGCGTTTAATGTGTGGTTTGGTTTGATAACTTTGAGTCTAGCTAGCTGTTTGTTGTCTTTCAGAGCTTCTGCAAGAGAGTGGTCGGTCGTAACTTTGAGTTTTTTGCCACGGACTTCGTCGATATGGCTCAAACAGGAGCCTTTGACATTGGTGTAATCTGGCGTACCTTGATAGTCATCTTCATCCCACTTGAACCCTGCTTGATCACATTCAGCTTGAGTGGTTTTAAAACCATATTCGCGACCATCCCCTTCGTTGGCTGAAACAATGTAGGTTTGGCCGTTGACAGAGTAACTGTCTAGCGTGTCGGGCATGTACAAGCCAACCAGCTGCGGATAGCTTTTCAAATTGCCGATGATCTTATCTTTATTTGAGGCGTCCAGCTTTGAATTTGACCAAGACTTTTCCCCTAAAGCGACAATTTTTTCTACCGATTGGCTTTGTGGATCAATAATCGCCATTGCGTTATTTTCCTGCAAGGCGACATAAATTTTCCCGTTGTCGGCAAACGTCAGGTATTCCGGTTCAAGGTCTTGAGCAATTGAGGCATTAGGGCCGGAAATACGCACCGCTTTTGGCAATTCATCTGAGCGTACTCCATCAAACTCGCCAAAGCCAATTTGCGTAACGTCAGCATTGTTAATACCTTTGCTCAAATCGACCAACGTCACGCTACCTTCGGGGTCGATACTGTAATCGGAGTTCGGTTCGCCTTCGTTTGCGGTGGCAATGTAACGACCATCTTTAGAAAAACCAACCATATCTGGCAGCGCACCGGTTTTGAAAGTGGTGATTAGAGAAAGATCATCCGAGCGATACAGCGCGATCAAGCCATCTTCCTGCTTATTATTGTTTTCAATCGCGACGGCGACTAAGCCATTAAATACAGCAACACTGTTGGCCGCGCCGATTTCAATCCCTGCGGAAGTGCCCGCATCGGTTAGGTCAATAAAATCGGTTTGTGAAGGCGCACTGCTTTCGTTAAGCGACAACACATCCACACGTTTGGCTTGAGCATTGACCACGTAGAGTTTGTCCGTGCACGCATCATAGTTCACGATTTCTGCGGCAGAAGTATCAAACGGCGCATCGGCGATAGATGACCCAACAAACGTCAAACCTTGGATTGAGGTTTCCCCAACAGCGGGTGAACTGATCGGCTTACATTGTGCACTGAAAGATGCGATAACATCGTTCTGTTGCGATGAACACGCGATGACGAGCGTCGATAACGCCATTGCACCTATTGCCTTAAGTGGGGTGGTCATGATATCTCCTTATCAATCCGATATACTGTCGCTCAATGCATGATTTTCAGATATCTATTCATTCACTGCAGTGGACGATAATAGAACATTGATTGACGTGTGATTTGGTAAGGCTCTGAATATATGTATGATTTATTACTCTTATATGGGCTTTTTATGAAACAAATGTGTCATTGGCGAGATTGCGATGGCATTAGGATTTGGAATGAAAATGGAACTACAACAATTTCTTGATGCGCTGGCATCGTCACCTGAAAAGATTGAATTTGAAACGACGATGGCGGTGATTGAAGACAATTACGATTTTACGCCCGCTGCATTTACGAATGGCAATACGCAAAATGACGCGAATGAAAACAACGGTTCGTGCAAAATTTTTGCATTCGGCTTATTGAACGCTCTCGATAAAGAAGCGACGTTGGCGTGTTTTGGTCGTTTCTACCGCGAGGACGTACTGCTTCACCCAGAAAACAACGATCACCAAAATATCCGCAATTTCATGGTGACGGGGTGGGAAGGCATTCAATTTGAGACTTCTGCGCTTACCGCAAAATAGTTATCATTTTAGAATCGCGTTACATGAAGAAGCCAGTCGTATTATGCGACTGGCTTTTTTTCTAAACACTTGCGGCATAAACAAAGCTGATCGGACTCCGGTTTAGGCAAGTCACGAGGCTCAATGCCAAAACACCAACACGTTTCTTTTCCTGCTGCAATATCGCAGTGAGCTTGCGAATCGCATTCAGGACAGCGGTGGGTGGAATCTTCTCCGGTGATTTGCTCGATAATGGTTTCACGTTGGAGTTCGGTTTTGTCTTTCCACTGGATGATTTCATCCATCGTTCGGTGACAGCCAGAACAAATTCCAGCGTTATTTTTACAGGCTGCTCTACACGGTGACTTCATTGCATTCTCGTTCTAATTTTTAATGTCGCGTACTCTAGCACAAAGCACCTCAAAGCCGTCAAAATAAACCGCCCTAACGGTCGTTGAGCTTCTTGCCTTATTTGGTCCTTTAACTGGTGAGGGAGCACCGCTGGTGGTACTCTTGCGTGAGATGTCTTAACCGCGCTTCATTTATGTTAGAAAAAGAAAACCTGATTAAACTGGCAAGAATGCAAATGCCATTTGGCAAATATGCAGGCAGAGTACTTATTGATTTACCTGAGGAATATTTGCTGTGGTTTGATAAAAAGGGCTGGCCGAGCGGCGAGTTAGGTGACCTATTAAAGCTGTGTTTAGCGTTAAAAATTGAAGGGCTAGACAGCGTCGTGAAACCTTTGAAAAGGATGTAACCTGCCTCTGTAACCCTATTTCCCACGATACAGTGTGTTTTACTTCTAAAGAGTCAGACTGCCTGACTCTTTTTTCTTTAAAGTGAATCGCCAATGAGCTCATAAATGATGGTTTATCATGAGGGGATTCACGAATATTAGGCAAAGAGCATTCCTGACCTTTATAGCGCTGCTCCAAACCACCTCTGTTTCGCGCATTATCGCTAACATCCTCGCGCTAAATAGCATAAGATACTCGGCCTTTACCCAGTACTGAGCCTCTCATCGTAATGACAGACAAAACACAGCAAGCGACATTTGCCGATCTTGGCCTGATTCCAACCTTAGTCGAGCGACTAGAAGCGTTAGAATATAACCAACCAACACCTATTCAATCTCATGCTATTCCTCATGTGCTTGATGGCAGGGATATGATAGGCGGAGCCAATACGGGCTCAGGTAAAACCGCCGCTTTCTCGCTGCCAATTCTGCAGAAAATTCTTCAGCAAGGTGAATCAAATGATCGTCGTGGTAACTTCGTTTCTCATCTGATTTTGGTTCCTACTCGTGAGCTGGCGTCGCAGGTGGCTTACAACGTAAAATCTTACTCATACCATCTTAGAGATAAGATCAAAACGGTTGCCGTATTTGGTGGCGTATCCGTGAACCCGCAAATGCTGGCGTTGCGTGGTGGCTGCGACATCATTGTTGCAACGCCGGGACGACTACTTGATCTGGTATCGAGTAATGCGATTAAGTTAGACCAAGTAAAAACGCTCGTGCTCGATGAAGCCGACCGTATGTTGAGTTTAGGATTTACCGAAGAGCTCAATAAGATTCTTGCCTTACTGCCAGAGAAGAAACAGACACTGCTATTTTCTGCTACTTTCCCTGAGAAAGTCACAGCGTTGGCTCAGCACTTACTTAACGATCCCGTTGAAGTTCAGTTACAGAGTGCAGAAGCCAGCACTTTGGTGCAGCGCGTGTTTAGTGTCAATAAAGGTGAAAAGACGGCGGTACTCGCACATCTAATCAAACAGCATCAATGGCGCCAGACTTTAATTTTTGTGAATGCTAAGAATGCCTGTAACCACCTAGCTCAGAAACTGTCAAAACGCGGCATCACTGCCGAAGTTTTTCATGGCGATAAAGGGCAAGGCGCTCGTACTCGCGTTCTTGATGGTTTTAAGTCTGGTGAGATTCAAGTACTGATTGCTACCGATATCGCAGCGCGCGGTCTCGATATTGAAAAATTGCCAGTGGTGATTAACTTCGATCTTCCGCGTAGTCCTGCCGATTATATGCATCGCATTGGACGCAGTGGCCGTGCGGGGGAAGTGGGTCTAGGTCTATCTCTTATCGATTACGATGACTACCACCACTTTAAAGTGATAGAAAAGAAAAATAAGTTCCAGCTTGAACGCGAGCAGGTAGAAGGCTTTGAAGTGGAAGACGACCAAAGTGAGGCCTACTTTTTACCGATGAAGCCGCGCGCAAAGCCAGCAGGAACGGGTAAAAAGAAGAAAAAGCGTAATCAGTAGAAGACGTAATCTACAAGTTAGTCGAATTACGAGAGTTTCTTGGGCAGAGATGAACCAGTTGGCCACTCGCTGCCGTTAACCCTTTTAAAGAACAATAGTAGAGCCTTACTGGATCTGTCAGTAGGGCTCTATTGTTTTCCAAGTAAGTATACTAGCGACGTGTCGGACGGCCACGAGATGAGCGTTTTTTAAATGAGGATGCTGCTTTCGCTTGTGAATTGAGAATAGAATCAACGGTTAGCGGCATTGGCTCTTTAGGCTCAAGACCGTGAGGGAAAGTACGGGCTCTTGGTGGCAAATTGTATTCTTCTTCACTCGCTCGTGGCATGCGCTTAAAGCGATAAAGATAAAAGTTTTCTAATTTTTCTCTCGCCCATTCAGTTTTCTTTAAATACTTCACGCTACTTGCAATCGAAGGCTTGGTATTAAAGCAATTAAAACGCATGGCTGTATCTAGAATGTCCCAGCCATAAAAATCTACCAACTCTTGCAACATAGTCTCTAGCTTTAACCCGTGCAGTGGGTTGTTTTGTTGCAGTTCGATTCTTTCTTCGTCAGTCATCATTTTAGGGGCCTTACTCATCAAAGGGCGGAGTTTAGCAAAGTATACATTATAGAGATATCTATAGTTAGGCAGCGATGGTTTGAATAGAAACGCCAGAAGGCCTAGGCAGCGTAGTTAAACCACTAAAGCAAAGGTAAATTGAGAGAAAACTACAAAGCCACCTTGTTTTAGGTGGCGTTGCTTTTGTCTGCGCGTTGCGATTAAACGTAACTCAGCTCAGTGGCTGCCAGTTAGATAAGCGACTCAATGCCGTATTTTGCTCCGTAGTTTTCAACCACAAAATCGATGTCTTTGTCGCCTCGACCTGAAAGGTTGACAAGAATCGAGCCTGTTTCACCTTGTTGTGCCAGTTTGATTGCGTATGCGACTGCGTGGGAAGATTCGATAGCCGGAATAATCCCTTCTTCACGAGACAACTCAAAGAAGGCGTCTATCGCTTCGTCATCGTTGATTGAACCATAGTTCACGCGTCCTATGTCTTTTAAATAACTGTGCTGTGGACCTACCGATGGGTAATCCAAGCCACTGGCGACGGAGTGTACCTCTTGTGGTTCGCCTTGTTCATCTTTAAGCATGTAAGACTTAAACCCGTGCATGATGCCTGGCTCGCCAAGCATTAGGGTGGCTGCGTGTTCACCCACTTTGTCCAAAGATCGTCCAGCAGGCTCGACGCCGTGGATCGCGACGTTTTCATCTTCTAAAAATGCGCTAAACAACCCCATGGCATTTGAGCCGCCACCCACACACGCGACAAGATTGTTCGGCAATTTGCCCGTCATTTCTTTGAACTGAACTCGCGCTTCGTTCCCGATGATGGATTGGAAATCGCGAACCATTTTAGGGAATGGGTGAGGGCCAACCACGGAACCAATGGCATAAAGCTGAGTTTCTGGATCTTTGAGGTACGCTTCAAAGGCAGCATCAACGGCTTCTTTCAGCGTTTTACGTCCGTGCGTGGCAGGAATCACGTTAGCACCAAGGATCCTCATACGGACAACGTTCGGATGCTCTTTGGCGATATCGATTTCGCCCATGTAAATGTCACATTCTAAGCCAACCAAAGCGGCAGCAGTCGCCAATGCCACGCCATGCTGGCCAGCACCAGTTTCCGCAATCAGTTTCTTTTTGCCCATTTTCTTCGCAAGGATGGCTTCACCTAAACAATGGTTAATTTTGTGAGCGCCAGTATGGTTCAAGTCTTCTCGCTTTAGATAAATGTCGGCACCGTATTTCTTAGATAGATTCGCGGCATGAAAAATAGGGCTAGGTCGACCGACAAAGTGTTTATAAAGGCGAGCTAACTCGTCTTTGAACTCTGGATCTTGGCAACATTCTTCATAAGCGGCGTTAATATCTCGCATGATTTGCTCAAGCTCTGGCGGGACAAAGCTGCCACCATATTCGCCAAAATATCCTTCATTGTTGGGCATGTTGTGGTCGAAAGAATTTTTCATTAGTTACGTCCTAGTAAATGAGAGTATTGATACTTTTATACCCAAATTCTCAAATAGGTTGTGTGATCAGTTGCTTAAATCGTGATGCTGCTATCGTGAACTAGTTAAATAGTACGAGATTGGTCTTGTCTGGAGGAAAATGTGAGTAAGAGGAACAAAAAAGGTCCCGAAAGACTCTAGGCTGTCACAAGGGTCTTTCGGGACAAACAGAGTACAAGGAAGTGTACTCTGCGATGGTGTCTGAAAACGAAAGTTAGATTCGCTTCCGTTGGCAGATGTTAGGGATTTCAAGCCATGTTATGTCAGCGAAATGTCACAACTCTTGAATTAACTCAAAAGCTTATTTTTTATTTTTGAACAATGGGTTAGGGAGCTTTCTTGTTTCTGGGATTAAAGTTATTTAGAGGGTTTTAGTTATAAAAAAAGCTTGCTAAATAACAGCAAGCTTATCTCTTTTTAGCACACGTGGATGCGCAGAAATCAGTGTTTACGTGCTGAGCCGTTTCTAACGATGTCTTTACCGTTGTCGTAAACATGTTGTGAAACCCAACGGCCCAACAAAAGTTGGTGTTTGTCGCCTAAAACTGCAACAAAAGGACGGCCGTCAGTGTTTGTTGTCGCTAGTGCAACGCCAGTTACCCCTTCCAAACCTAATGCACCGCTCTCGACTAAATGCAGAAAAGCTTCTAACTCTTCAAGACTTTCAATGACGTGGTTATCAATGTTCATGGTATTCGATCTCTTTGAACTGCCGATATTTTGTGGTCGCGTACTCTACATAAGTTAGGCACAGAAACCAAGTTCCCGCTGAGTTATGGTCGGTTCTGCGTTGATTCACTTATTGTTGGGGGGCACAGGTTAGAGTGGATTCACACAAAACAATGTGGCTTGGTTGCAAGCTGACTTTATGGTTGGAGAGTGAAAGAGGCGATGCAATAATCGGCGAAACAATTTCTTTTTGAAGGTTGCGATGAAAAAGGTTTTGATTACTGGTTTTGAACCGTTTGGTGGTGATGCAATAAATCCGGCGTTGGAGGCTGTGAAAAGGCTAGAAGAAACAAGTCTTGACGGTGGCATCATTGTTACTTGTCAGGTGCCTGTGACGCGTTTTGAGTCCATCAGTGCTGTGATTGATGCGATTGAAGCGCATCAACCAGATTGTGTTATTACCGTTGGTCAGGCCGCGGGTAGAGCGGCAATAACGCCCGAACGCGTTGCAATTAATGTGGATGACTTCCGAATTCCAGACAACGGTGGCAATCAGCCAATCGATGAGCCCATCATCGAACATGGCCCGGATGCGTATTTTTCATCTTTGCCAATCAAGCGTATTGCTCAAACGTTGCATGAGAGTGGCATCCCTTGTCAGGTTTCTAATAGCGCGGGGACTTTTGTGTGCAACCACCTGTTTTATGGTGTGCAGCATTATCTGAGGGACAAATCGATTCGGCATGGATTTGTGCATATTCCGTTGTTGCCTGAGCAAGCGACGGATGGCAATCACCCGTCAATGAGCCTCGATATGATCGTGGCTGGCCTAAAGTTGGTGGCACAAGTTGTCATTGATCACGAAAGCGATGTTGTGGTGAGTGGTGGACAAATTTGTTAGTAAGCTACTGAAATAACTAATAAGTTACTAAGCGTATGTTCTGCCAAATGTTAACTTGCTCAAATTTTGCTTGCTTCGAAAGGAGTAGCATTAGAGTGTCGGATTGAAGGTGTATGACTTTCGTTCGGTGCCCTTGTCACAGGAGGTGTCAGGGGCTTACTCTCAAAAAAGGCGAGTTATCATGAAAAGCAACAAAAGTAAGGCTATTGCACTTATCTCTGTCGTTGTTTTCGCTTTGGCTATCGCTGCGCTTAAATTCGAAAACACGCTCGGAATCCTTCCAATCTTAGTCGCGATTATCGCATTCTTTACCTGTGTCATTCACACCAGTATGTACCTGTCGAATGTGAAACGTGCAGAGGCGGTAAGTCATTCTGACTATTCTCAAAACTCAAACCGTCATACATTAAATCAAGACATAAGCGAGCGTGATAAAAAGCGTTGAAGCAAGTCACATTCTCCGTATACTTTGCCCCAGCACTAATGCACGACTGTGTCGGAGAAAAACATGTCAAATCGAGTACCTACCAACATACTGACCGGATTTTTGGGTGTCGGTAAAACGACCACGATTTTAAATCTTTTAAAGAACAAACCTGAAAATGAAAATTGGGCGGTGTTGGTCAATGAGTTTGGTGAGATTGGCATCGATGGTGCATTAATGACCGACCAAGGTGCGTTGATTAAAGAAGTGCCGGGCGGTTGCATGTGCTGTACCGCAGGCGTTCCTATGTCTGTTGGTATTACGGCATTATTGCGCCAAAAACCAGATCGTTTGTTGATTGAACCAACAGGCCTTGGTCATCCAAAACAAGTGATTGCGACGCTGACATCAGAGCAATATCTGCCATACGTTGATTTAAAGGCGACCATCGCGTTAGTCGACCCTCGTAACTTGAGCGATGAAAAATACACGTCTAATCAAAACTTTGTTGATCAGCTAGACAGTGCCGATGTGGTGATTGGCAGCAAAGTCGATCTCTGTTCAAGCCATGATATTGATGTGTTCAACGATTGGGTTACCGATCAAACGCCAGCTAAAGTGTTCAGTAAGTTGATTCACAACGGCGAGCTGCCGATTGAAGTTCTGGATATTGAACGCGTACACGGCAGTGCTTCTTCTCATATCGAAACGCATCACCATGAGCATGCACACCAAGAGCCTCAGTTTCAGTTACCACCGGGTGAAGCTTTCATCCGTAAAGAGAACAAAGGGCAGGGCTATTTCAGTTGTGGCTGGCTATTTGGCGCTGAATACAAGTTCGATTTTGATAAGCTGTTCTCGATGTTGTCTGACCTAACCGCCGAACGTGTGAAAGCGGTAGTCAACACCAATCAAGGGTGTTACGCATTTAACGTGGCAAATCGCGTGGTATCGGTCAACGAAATCAGCTTAGAAGGGTTTGAATCACGACTTGAAGTGATTGATTCTCAGCTTCTTCCTTGGGATGAACTAGAGCAAATATTACTGCAACTTGCGGGTATTGAAGGATAGGGCATTCGTCATTCTTCGCGCAAATGTTGGAATGAAACGGTGAATCGACTGCATGGCAGTGTTCACCGTTTTTTCTTTTATCGAGTTTCAGTGAGAAAAGTGAGATAAATCACTCAAATTCGGGTATAGTGCACGGCTAAATTTTTAAAGCTATTTTAAGTGGTTTGTTTAAGGAATACGCTCAATGTCATTTTCATCTCAAGGTTTTGCGCCAGAAGTGGTTAAAGCACTGGCAGAATGCGGTTATGAAAAGTTAACGCCAATTCAACAGAAGGCGATTCCAATGGCTCGTAAAGGCCATGATATTTTCGCTACAGCACAAACAGGTACTGGTAAAACTGCAGCGTTTTCATTGCCTATGATTCAACAGCTGCTAGACAGCGGTCGTACTGCTTCTCGTAAAACTGCTCGTGCACTTATCCTGGCACCAACGCGTGAACTGGCAGAGCAGATTGCTGACAACATTAAAGCGTACACCAAGTACACAGACCTATCGGTTGTGGCTGTATTTGGTGGTCGTAAAATGTCTTCACAAGTTTCTGCTTTAGAAAATGGTGTCGATATTCTGGTTGCAACGCCAGGCCGCTTGGAAGAGCACATCGAACAAGGCAACGTTTCTGTTGCTAACCTTGAGTTCCTTGTTTTTGATGAAGCTGACCGTATTCTGGATATGGGCTTTATTCATGCTGTTCGTAAGATCATGTTGGACGTTGATACTGATCCGCAAATCATGATGTTCTCGGCAACGACTTCAAGCCAGCTAAATCTGTTAGCGAAAGACATTTTGCGTAAACCAAAACGCATCGAAGTAGAGCGAGCAAATACTACCGCGCACACTGTTGCTCACGTACTTTACCCAGTCGATCAAGAACGTAAAACAGAACTGCTTTCTGAACTGATCGGTCGCAAAAACTGGCAACAAGTTTTGGTGTTTGTAAACTACAAAGAAACCGCAAATGATGTGGTGAAAGAGCTGAAACTTGACGGCATCAAAGCAGTAGTTTGTCACGGTGACCGTGCTCAGAGTGCTCGTCGTCGTGCGCTAGAAGAGTTCAAAACGGGCAAAGTTCGCGTCATGGTAGCAACGGACGTGGCAGCGCGCGGTTTGGATATTGAAGATCTACCTCACGTAGTGAACTACGACATGCCTTTCCTTGCTGAAGATTACGTTCACCGAATCGGCCGTACTGGTCGCGCGGGTAAGCAAGGTCATGCGGTTTCGTTCGTAAACCGAGATGAAGAGCTGACGGTTGTTCAAGTAGAAAACCTCATTCAGCAACGCATTCGTCGTATCGAACTTGCGGGTTATGAGCCAAAACAGCGTGAATCTTACATCGAGAAATTGAACTCGAAACCGGCGTTTAAGAACCGTCAAGGTCGTCGTAATAACCCTAACCAGTCTGCGACAGACCAAGGCTCAGCAGAGCGTCGTCTTGCAATGGTGAAGCGTTTGAAAGCGCGTCGTGGCACGAACTAAACACTGTTAGATAATTATATTCGTTTGTAATAAAAAGAGCCCCTCAATTGAGGGGCTCTTTTTATTTGCCGTCTAGTGTTGGTTTAAGATGCTAATTTAAGCCGAGCATATTCGGCTCACCACGATAGATAATGCGATCGTTTCCACGGTGAATACCAAACGTGACTATTGTTGGCGGGTTTTCTTCTTCGGGAGTCGAAGTTTCCCAGTCGTATTTGAGCCAAGGAAGTTGGTTGCCTGAGTGATCTAGATTTAGGCTGAACTGAATTTGTTCTCTTGCCGCGTCAATTTGGCTTGCAATGATGTCGTTGGTTCTGCCAACACTCATCTTAGCAACACCAGATAACTGGGCGTTATTTACCGGCGCGTTCGACCAAATAGGCGTGCTGGTGTAGTACGCTCCATTTGCGGTTGTCGAGTTGTCATCGAAGTTTGTAACAAATCTACCGTCTTGCCACACCTCTACGTCCAATGGCACTTTGATCTTCATGCCCTGATTTCCGCCAACATCCTTAAAGTTCAAACGACCAAAACGAATGTCTGGCTGCTTCGTCAGAATTTCACCGCCATCGAAGAAGTTCACCTCATCAACCACGTGAGTAGTCACTAAGCCAATTTTACTGCTCTTGCTGTTTGCACCGCGGTTGAACGGGCCATCAGGGTATTGACCTTTAGTTATATCTTTCTCCCAACACGGGCTGTTGTGACACGTTGCATTTGTAGATGCTTTTTCAATCACAAACTGACCGATACTGGCATCGCCGATGCGCTTCCATTCTGCCTTTTGTGGTGCTGGTGGCACAAAACGATCTTGGTATCCGCCAAGCTCTCCTAAGTAAAAATGCTGTTGTAAACTTGGCGCAAAATGGGCGTAGTTTTTTACGTCCTCTTTGTTTGCGTTTAGCGCAACCACATCGTAGGTAACTTTCTCAAACGGTTGATTCATGTATACAAAGCCTTGGTTTTTAGGGTAAGTCCAATCTTGACTTTGCACTTTGTAGTACTTCGGATAGAAACGTCCGATATGGCGATAACCTTCGTTAACCTTCATGCCAAAATACGTACTGTCGAGGTTTGCTTTCACTTTCAAGCTGCCGACTTCTGCCCAATACAATCCGTTAAAAACGAAGCGATGGTTCTTGGCTGATTGGTGTCCTTGAGTTAACGCATAATTACTTTTCAACAGCGTCGAGGTTTGGTTTGCCGTGTCTAATGGCGAGTGTTGCTCGCTCGACAAAACAACCGATGTTGCTGGTGCGCCATCATGCATAAAGTTGGTCGTGACCAAAGCATCACAATAAGCTGATGAGTCGATAGGATCGCTGATAGAACCCCCTTTTTGCCAGATGACGGGTTTCACCGTTAACGAGAAATATTCGCCAGCGGCAATGAACTTATCACCTTGTTCGGATGTGCCTGAAGGCAAGGTGTTTTGGTTCTCACAGATCGCCAAGGTCCATGGTCGCGAGTACACATTAAACTTGCCTGTTACTTCAACTGTGCCGTCGTCCGGACACTCTGAAAATCCTTTACATTCGAATTGGTCGGATAACGTCACCTCGAACAGTCCGGATTCGTTAGTAATTAAGCCATGTTCCGATAATCCGTCTTTGAACTCAGCAGAATAACTAAAATCACCTTCGCTTCCACCGAGAGGTTTAATCAAAGGGTGAACTACTTTGGGTTTACCATTGTAATTGCTGGCAACGACGGGTTCTCCTGTGGAGGCACAAGCGAGCAGACGTGTATGAACATTTTCTGGTTTACCAGCGATGACGCGAATTTCATTCAGTGTCCGTCTTTCATTTGAATACGCTTCGAACATAAACGGCGTAAACATGAAGTTGACTGTTTGCTCCTTAGCGGAGTCTCCGACCATCGTGAAAGTCAGATAGTAATTGGCGTCTAATGCGATCTTATCGATGTCGTTTGGAACCACACGAACAACGAGCTCACCATTATCGTTAGATTGAAACTGGTTTTCAGTTGAGGTCGGTTTCCCTTTCACTACCTCTAGCGTGAACAAGTCGGGATCAGACAATATTGCCATCACGGGTGCGCTGACTACTTCATCGTTGTTGGTTGTGATCGCTGTGAATTGCGGGAGATCGTCACCGCACATCAACGCCATGTCATCAGATGGTGTCACCGTCAGGCCCAAGTCATCGTTACTTGGAGGCAACATGCTACACTCAGGCGGCGGAGTTGCGGTGCTCGGACAAATGGAGCTCGAGTAATCACAACGTGATTGGCCAACACCGCAGAACTGAGAATACTTGCCAGTTACACTATGAGGGTGCGAACTTCCCGGCGTTTGTTGGATTTCGCCGCAAACCTGACTTCCAACACCTTGATTAAAGTTTAATGTCTGGAAGTACTTAATCGCAGTATCTTTCGCGTAGAACGAACCGTTCAGTGCGGCAGATGCACCTTTGGACTCCGTCGTGCCGTAAACCGCCATATCATCAATAAGCAGAGAACTGTGCGCCACAATATCACCGACGACGAAATGTTGTTGGAAAGGGTTATTCGTCTTGAGATGCAATTGATGGCCTTTTGATTCAATGGTGCCACAAACGTTAGCATTGAATATATCGGTCGTACTGTGAGTCAAAATTTTACCAATAATGGTGTTGTACTCACCGTCAATATGAAGCGTCGACCCCGTTAGCTCTATATCCCCATCGATGAGAACATTATGCAGTTTTGTTGGGTAGGCCGACAGAAGGTCACCATAAATAACAGTGTGTTTGTTTTGGTAATCTTCAATGCTCGAAGCTTGCGCATTGTTAACCTTCAACTCGACTGAAAGCGAGCGAAGTGAGATGCGTTTATTAGGCTCACCAATTCGGTTATTGCCCTCTAAAACAATGCCTTGATGAGCTTCTAGTATGACTTCATTCTCAGGTGAAGAGGAGATGATGGAATCACCAGCGGGTAATACGATCTTGCCATGGCAAAAAAAGGTAGTGTCTGTTCTTTGAATATCAAAAGAACTATGAGTTGAGCATATTTGGTTTAGCTCAGATGGTTTCGCAACGTCATAAACCGTTGCTTGTGCTGTTAACGGCATCAACATGGCCGTAGCAATAACGCAGTAAAGACGCATCATTAAGTATCCTAAATCTCGTGGAACTGAATGACATCAAGCGAGAGAAAATAAGTGTCTCAGAGAAATAGCGGCTAAATATTATTAGAAGAACCGCTTACTTATTGAACTATGGGGATTTTTATTTCGTATGTCATACCATAGTGATGTAAGGATATTAGAACTTAGATGGGTTGTTTGTTCAATAGATAAATGTGACATTAGTCGCATTGATGGTGTAAGTATTTGTTAGTAAATGATAATAAAAGGTGAGGCTCTACCAGAATAAGGCCAAGTGACGGCCTTATTCTGTACAATGATTCGCTACGCTGCGTGGTCGAGTAGGGGAGCCATCTGATACAACTCCTCAAGAATGGCTTTGGTTTGTCGTGAATACACCAATCGGTCACGGTCGCCTACAAGTTGAATCGCTTTTACCTTACCAGATACCAAACACAGCCTTAATGTTCTCAGTACCATTTGAATATCCAGCGATGGCGTACCTTCAAGATTGTTTTTCGTTGATAGCGAACCCAAATCTATCGTCACAATGATTTGGTCACAGTGATCCAAATAATTGCTGATTTGCTGCTTTACGTGGTTGCGATGTCTGAACGTAAACTCACGATCCGTTACCCAATCACAGCCTTGATCTTCGGCGTATTCCAAGGTTTCTTGTTTCGTGTCTTGCTCGCTTACGCCAGCAAAAAATAGCCGCACATTTTGATAGCGAGAAAGGGCAAAGTGAAACGCTGAACCCATGCGAGGTTCAAGCGTCGGCTTTAGGCTCATCTTATGGCCGATATTCACAATGCCCACTTCATCGCGGTACGACACAACGACAGGAAGCATCGATAAAATGGCTTCCGTGCAGTTAGAAACCAACACAGGGATAGAGTGGCGAGAAAGCGATAGGCTCAATGCTTCCTGAAATTCACCACTCTCTAATTTTGAGTGAGAAAAATGACCGAAGTTCGCTGCAGTCGCGTGATCATGTTGTTGATACAACCATTCGCTCGCGTTTTCCAAACTTTGGTCTGCTAATTCAAACGCACCTTTAGACATAGGGGCTAAGTGTTCGCAAACCGTCATAAAAGAAAAAGGATAATGATGCGGCTGCTTTGGTGTGTGATGAAACTTATAGCGTTTGAAAAAGCTTAACATGTTGAATTACCTTTCTGGTGGTAGTGCCCTTGCCGCCTGCAACACATGCAAAATAATGCGCTGCTTATCCTTTTCTACTCGGTGTGCCGGAGCCATAACCGAAACTGCGCCAACCAGCTTACTTCCTTTCATGACTGGCGCACTGATACCAGAAACACCAGGGTCAATCTCGGAGGTACTTACGGCATAGCCGTTCTTTCGGATTGTGGCGAGCTCTTCTTCCCATTCGTCTAAGCGATGATCTTGGCTAAAGTAACGTAAGATCTTTTCGCAACGACTTTGAGGCATAAAAGCCAGCATCACTTTAGATGAGGCGCCACGAAGCAGGGGTTGACTTTGACCCTGGACGAAGCTGCATCGTAGCGCCTGCATACTTTCTTTTTGTCTGACACAAAGCGCTCGATAACCCGATGGCACCATGTACGCCGCCATTTCCCCCGTTTGCTGTACCAAGCGCGCCAAGATGGTTTCAACCATATCAAGGCCGTGCTGAGCGGTTTCATAGCTGTGCATCAACAGTAAGGCTGCTGGCCCAACAACAAACGTCTTGTCGTGCACACTTTCTTCAATCAAGTTCCATTCTTTCAGCAGTTTTAGATGTCGATACAAACTGCTTAATGGAACGTTCAATTGTTCGCTGAGTGTTTTCGCAGAGACTGGGAATTGGCTTACCGCAACTTGCATTAATAATTGCAGTGCCTTTTCGTTTACCTGATTAGCGTTGGCTTTGTTTAATGTCATGAGAGAGTTGTAACGTGTTAAAAGATATAGGACAAATATAATTCTTAATCACTGAGAAAAGAAAAATAATTTTTATGAGTAATTCTCACTTAGTGAGAAAATGGTAGTGAGCGGTTAAATATTAAAGAAAACTTGAAAAGAGGATGTCTCACCTTTGAGTCTCGTGCCACTAAACTGGAACTTAAACAATTAAGATTTTGTTTTATTTGCGAGAGTAGGAGGTGTCTCGCATACTCAATAAATCTAATGAATAATATTGTAAACGTGAGTTGCTGGTGGGTATCGTTTTCTCGATACCATCTGAGTCAATCGGTTTATAAAAGGTCGCTTTTATATGCTGAATAAAATGCTTCTTAAGAAAGCTGCTATCTTTTTTCTGCCACTTCCTTTGGTATTTGCGGAGGTTTTGTATTTGGCACACGAGAGTGTGCAAAGTAACCTCGATCACTTGCTCGAAAAGAACATACAAATCGCGGATGAAATTCTCTTTCAAATTGAGACTGAAAACCGAACTGCGCTTATTCATCCAGAACGGTGTGAGCAGTTGCAGCAAAACCTGATGTTTGAGCGAGACATCGATGAAATGCTCATTGTCAAAGGCGATGAGATCATTTGCTCATCGAAGCTTGGACACTTATCCAAACCGCTTTCTGAATACTTAACCTTCAGGCCCAATCATGCCTTAACCTTCGGCCAGATAAACGGCTTAGATGAGCCATTGCTGCTAGTGGTGACACAAGGGCAGCAGGCATATAAAGCCATCACCATCATTGATAGAGACTATTTTGGCGCGACAATTGGATTTAACAACGATTTACGCCTCAAGCGGTCAGCTTTGTTTATTCATGACGACGTGGTGCCCGCTGGCGCATCCAGAAAAGGTACAAACCCGATTGCTTTTAATGAATCTAAGGTGTTTGAATACCAAGCGCTCGCTGAAGCTAGCGATTTATTTGTCGAGCAAAAATTGATTTCTTACATCATCTATTCAGTGCCTATTATCGCGATGATTTATCTTTGCTTATACGCGTTAAACAAGTTTGTCGATCCACAAAGAAACCTTTTAGCAGAACTAAAAAAAGCACTGAAAAAAAACGAGTTAACCTTGTATTACCAGCCTCAAGTTGATGTTGAAAGCGGATGCGTGTTTGGTTACGAAGCGCTGATACGCTGGGAGCATCAACAAAAAGGTTTTATTGCTCCAGATGAATTTGTTCCTGCGGCAGAACAGAACGGGTTAGTATCGTTGCTGACTGATTACGTTTTAGAAAAAGCGGCGGACGATTTCTCCAAACTGACGTTTACTCATCCGGTGCATCTTGGTGTCAATGTGCCTCCTGGTTACCTTGTCGGTTCTCATGTAATAAGAAAACTGCAACTCATTCACAGAAAGCTAAGTGAGAATAATGTGTCGCTCGGCATCGAAATTACGGAGCGTCAGTTGATCAATGGGGAAGCAAGGAAGCATATTGCAGCGTTGCGCGTGCACGGAATTGATGTACTGATCGACGACTTTGAAACTGGGCAAACGTCGTTAGCTTTTTTGCAGCACATGAAAATTGATTATTTGAAGATCGACAAGTGTTTTGTTGAAACCATAGGCATTCAAAGTGTGAGTGCATCCGTATTGAATGCCATCGTTCATTTTGCGGACGAGCTGCAAGTGAAGTTGATTGCCGAAGGCGTCGAAACGCCGGCGCAAGCAGAGCATTTGAAAAATATGGGAGTGCAATACCATCAAGGCTACCTGTATTCCAAACCTTTACCATATTCCCTGCTTGCGCAGCAGCCGATTTCCTAGCTCTTGTTACGCATTACCAGTGATGAATTTGAGCGCGATAACACTGCGCTTCGTCATCGAAGACAAACTCAAGATCGTTTTTGATGCTCGCAAGGCTGTCTTCTTGGTAATGGGAGACGTAAAGCAATTGGCTGAGATTTTCACGTGCAATCAGTTCCAACGTGTTTTTTACCAAGCGTCGTCCTAAAAAGTCGAGACCTTGATAAGGCTCATCCAAAATGAGTAGCGTTGGCTGCTTCACTATAGCGCGCGCGATCAACAGCAAACGTTGCTGACCGTATTCCAACTGTTTGAAAGACGTCTTTTCGTAGTGACGCATGTGTAAGATATCAAGCCACTCTTTAGCTACGTCAATCTCTTTACGCGAAGGCTGATTATACAAGCCAATCGAGTCGTAGAACCCAGACAGAATGACCTCTAACGCGCTGCAATTCACTCGGTATTGAAGATGCAGTGCAGAGGAGACCATGCCAATATGCTGTTTTATCTCCCAGATGCTTTCGCCAGAGCCTCGTTTCTTGCCGAAGATGTGGATGTCGTTACTGTAGCATTGTGGATGATCGCCAAATATCAGCCCCAATAACGTACTTTTACCACAGCCGTTTGGCCCTTTAACTTGCCAGTGTTGTCCTTTATCTATGCGCCAATTCAGGTCAGTGAAAATACGTTTTTCAGTGTATTCAACTTGGCCATTTTTTAGTTCGAAAATAGGATCATCGAAGTGCGTAGAGTGTTGGTGACGTCGTATCAACCCCATCATCTCTTCGCTTTGTTTTTGGGATTGTGACTTGATTTGTTCGATTATCGGGTGGTTGTCCCAACTCTCTTTATTCATTGTGCTGTCAAGACTGCCGGCATTAAATAGCGCCACATGATCTATCCATTCTGGCATGTCGGACTCGCGAGAAAACGTAATCAACATCTGGACGGATTGCGAAAGCGAGTGCAAATAGGTTGCGAGTGAAGCGCGGTGGGCAACATCTAGACCGACAAAAGGATTATCCAGAAGCACAAGGTCAGGTTGGGTTGCCAACGCTCTAGCGAGCATGACTCGTCTGGTCTCGCCAGTCGATAAAACACGAAAACCGCTCTGTTTTAAATGGTGAAGGTCGAGCTCTTCAAGCAGTCTTTCCGCTGTTGCTGCATCTTGGCAGCACTCAAAAATCAAAGCATAAACGGTACTGCCTTGGTCGATACGATCGAGAAAATCGGTGTCGTCCTTTTCTAGCTCACGTTCAAGTAGTCGTTGTTGCTCTGAAAGCGATACTTGCGCGACTTTCAATTCACCAAGATCCAACGTCCCTTGTGTGGGTTGCAGTTCGCCACAAAGCAGATCGCCTAGCAGGGAGCCGATGTCTCCTTCTGCACTGAAGATGCCCCAAGAGTCATTGTTATCGATTGTCCATTCATCAATGGAAAGTGTGGTGGTATGTCCTTGTACAGCAAGCTGACTAAAGCGAATAGCCATTGTGTTTGTCTTCCTTGTTATTGTTGTATTGGACTAGTTATAACAACTAACCAAGGGCCTAAGGAAGGGGATATCAGTATTAATTTTAACCAAAGCAGAGATTGTTACGACCAGAAATGAAAGACTTATGTAACGAATCTGCTGTTCAATAAGTCGCGGTAATATTTCTATATAGTCATCATTATGCGTATGGATATTATGCTGCTACACTCATATGTGGCACTTATTTATTAAATGTAAGGATGCATGTATATGAGTGAAAAGGAATACGATTATCCTGCGAGCTACAGTCTCGTTTCCATAACCGACCCATCAAGTTACATCAAATATGCCAGTGCGCATTTTAATGAAGTTGCTGGCTTTGAAGAAGGAGAGTTGATAGGAAAACCACATAACGTTGTTCGCCATCCAGATATGCCTAAACAGGCATTTAAAGACCTCTGGTCTCATCTCAAAGCTGGGAAACATTGGATGGGAATGGTGAAAAACAGACGAAAAAATGGAGGATATTACTGGGTGGATGCGTTTGCATCGCCAATCAAATACAACGGTGAAATTGTTGAATACCAATCTGTCCGTTTTAAACCAGAACGTATTTATGTCAAACGCGCAGAGAAAGCTTACGCGAAACTGCGAAATGATAAAAAACCGCTTCAACTTTACCTACCTCGAACACGTCTTTGGATGAGAGCTGCCTTTTTCCTTTTTATTTCGAACTTTTTGGGCTTGTTACTTCTAGAGATGAATCAATCACCAATGGTGGCTTTCAGCGCAGCAGCGTTACTTTCGGCATTATCCATCTACATGTTGACCAGACCAATTGAGAAGCTGGCTAAACAAGCAAGACAGGATTTCAATAACCCGTTGATGGAGTACATATACTGCGGGAAAGTGAATGATCTTGCAGAAATCGAACTGGCTATGAAAATGAGGAAGCAGTTCGCGAACGCCTTGTTAGGCAGAGTAGGAGTTTCAGTAAAAGATTCCTGTGAAGAGACGAAAACGAATGCCGATAGCGCGGCGGATAACAGTGAGCGCGTTACTGAAAACCTAAGCGCGCAAAAAATCGAAATTGATTCTGTTGCAACCGCAGTGAATGAGATGCAAGCCTCGTCTTCCGAGATATCTCATAATGCTCAAGCAACCGCAGATGCGACGCTGAAAGCGCAAAACACCATGACTGATAGCCGCAATGTTATCGATAACGTTAACCATTCCGTTCTCGACCTTGTTGGCGAGTTGGGTGAGATTTCGAAAGTGGTGATGCGTTTGAATCAACAAACGGATCAAATAGGGACGGTTATTGAGGTGATTAATGGCATTGCCGAACAAACCAATCTTCTGGCATTGAATGCTGCGATAGAAGCGGCAAGGGCAGGCGAGCAAGGTCGTGGTTTTGCGGTAGTCGCGGATGAAGTGAGAACGCTTGCCAAACGAACTCAAGAGTCCACAACAGAGATCAAATCTGCGATTGAGAGCATTCAACATGGCAGTAAGTCTGCGGTTTCTGCGTTGGAGAAAGGCAACGAGATGTCTACAGGGACGGTGACTTTGCTTGGAACGGCGCTTGAGAGCATTCAGCAACTAGAGTCGTTGATCCAAGATGTTGTAGAAAGAAATCAACAGATAGCTGTCGCCATCGAAGAGCAGGTCTACGTCACGGATGAAATCAATGAGAACATCCAATCGCTCAATTTGAAATACAGCGAGTCGTATGATCTGATGACAGAAACCAACCAGATGAACAGCAGAGTGCAAAACTGTACGAATGAACTCTCTGACATGATAAAAAAATTCGCATAAGCAGCGGAAGTAAATGGCTTAGTGCTTCTCTAAATAAAGCATAGGGTAGGAGCAAATATGGTTACGCAAAATACCAACTTTTCCCCGGAGCAACCAAAACATGAAAAAGACGAGCAACAGAATGTAGCAATAGTTGAATTCAATAGCAGTGTGCTCAGCAGGCAATCGACAGATTTTTTGACTCATGAAGAGTTAAAAATGCTGGAAGCCGTGATAGGTATTGCTTTTTAGCTTTTCTCATCAATCGGTTGTATTAAAGCAATGAAAGTGAAAAGAAAGCCGTTGATGAACAACGGCTTTTTTGTCAATAAAATCTGTTGAAAAGTAGCGGGGAATCAACTGATTAAATGATACGTTGTTGATCTTCTAATACTTTAGATTTTATCAACGCTCGCATCGCTCCATGCCTTTTACAGTTCACTTTTCGTTGGTGGTATGCGATTTGATATTGAATAAAGCAAGCGCCAAAAGGGGAAGCAAAATGCTTAATATTAAAGGTTTTTCCCCATTTCTTTGCCAAAGATAGCGGAATGACTCCGATACAGTCGCTTTGAGCTACGTGGGTGAGAATACCCAAATAGTTAGATGCGATAGAATCGATATTGTTTGATTTGACGATTAAGCCCAAATGTTTTTCAAACTCAGTATCAAAACTCCATTTACTGGCAAGTACGCAATGTTTTTCGTCGCTTAACATCTCGGTGGAGATGTGATAGTCAATCCTTGGGTGACCGTTTCGACATATAACAACACAAGGCTCTCGACAAACGTCTTCCACTATAATTGACGCTTCTCTGCTTTCAATATCTCCCAGTAGTAAATCCGCTTCATTGCTGTAAAGCAGAGAGAATAAATGGTTTTCACTTAATGTTGACTCATGAAAAAAGACATTTTCAAGCTTGGATTGCTGAGCCGGATAGATATTTGAACAGTAAACATTGTAGGGAGCAGGTTGGGTGATCACGCTATCGATTACACTCAGCGCTTGTTGTAGTTGAGGTAGCCATTTCTGGGCCGTGCTGGTTAGCTCAATATTTCGCCCTCGTTTCGTAAATAACTTTGTGTTTGTTGTGCGCTCTAGCCGTTTAATGGAAGCACTTATCGCTGGCTGAGTTACACCTAATTTATCCGCCGCTTTCGTATAAGAAAGGCACTCGGTCACCACAATAAATGTATTGATTAAGTTTAGGTCAATGGCTTTGGACATCTTGAACTCGAGTAATGAATTGGTGGGGAAATCAACGGGAGTGCGAAGTGACTCCTGAGCCACTATTAACATAATGACTCAGGAGATTTATCGCTATTGAACGATAGAGGTTGTGACTTGTTCAATTTTTTGATTGAACTCGAATGGTGCTTGGTAGTCTTTACTCACCGCGCCACCTTCATCTTCACCAATACCCACGCCATCGTCGAGCGAGAACAAGCGGCTGTTTGTGTTAGGGATAAGTTTCTTCTCAACAAGCTTATCGTTCACGTAGAGATAAACGTTACCGCCTTTACCTCTGCCAGCGGCGTTACCTTTACCACCTTGGCCGTTCTCGTCGTAACGGAATGCCACTTTAATCTCGTTCTTGCCTTCTTTTAGTTTAGAACCAGAGACTTTAGTGTACTCGTAGGTTAACCAGTTATATTCGAAGGTTGGGACGCCGTTTTTCACATATAACGTCCAACCACCGAAGTTACCGCCTTGCGCGATAATCACACCGTTAGTCTTTGACGCATTGTCTGTTGAAATGTCCGCAACAATATCAAACGATTTATTTTTGATATTTAAGAAGGAGTTTTCAGGGATGCCTCTCGCACCTTCATAAAGCGTTAGGCTCTTCTTACCAAACAGAGCATCAGGTCGGCCCGCAATTTCTGCGTTCACACGTTCCATTGTGCGATCATCGATAGGGTAGACATGGTTTTTCTCTGCTTCTTTATCGAATAGCTTCTTCAGCTCCTCAAGCTTTTGAGGGTTAGATTTTGCTAAGTCGTTGGCTAAAGAGAAATCTTTCGTTGTGTCGTACAATTCCCATTTATCATCTTGTAGGTCTCTAAACTTAGTTGACCCCTCAGTTAAAGCCCAGTGAGTAACACGCGCTAGCCATCCTTCGTGATAGATGGCACGGTTACCTCCCAGTTCGAAATATTGAGGTTTGTGTCGTGTTTGTGCTTTTGTTTCCTTAAATGTATTAGTGAAGCTCACGCCTGCCATCGGGATTTGCTCAACACCATCGACTTCTTTTGGAACTGGTAAATTAGCGGCTTCTAGTACTGTCGGAGCAATATCTACAACATGAGACCATTGATCGCGCAAAGGCTGGCCTTTGTTATCGATTCCCGCAGGCCAACTCACGACCATACCATTTCGAGTGCCACCAAAGTCTGAAGACATTCCCTTCGTCCAAGTAAATGGAGAGTCACCCGCTACGGCCCAGCCTGAAGCGTAGTGTGGGAAACTATCGGGCCCGCCTAGCTTATCGATGTTTTCTAGCACGCGGTTAGGATCTTCCGTGATGAGGTTATAGAACGCCAGTGAGTTGAAGCTACCGTTACGGTTGCCTTCTGCGCTCGCACCGTTATCGCCGACAATGTAGAAGATTAAGGTATTATCGAATTCACCATTTTTCTTGAGTGTGTCGATGACTCGACCGATCTCATGGTCAGTGTGTGCTAAGAAGCCTGCATAAACTTCCATTTGGCGTTCGAAGACACGTTTTTCATCAGATGAGAGAGAATCCCAACGAGGCACAAAGTCTGGCATTGGTGGCAAAACCGTATCTTGTGGAATAATGCCTAACTTCTTCTGACGTTCAAACGACTCTTGTCTTAGTCTGTCCCAGCCCATTGAGAACTTGCCTTTGAACTTATCAATCCATTCTCTTGGGGCCTGATGAGGCGCGTGTGCGGCACCCGGAGCGTAGTAAGCGAAGAACGGTTGGTCAGCATTGTAGCTGTGCTGCAGGTTCAACCATTTAATAGTTTGGTCGGTCATATCTGCTGTGAAGTGATAGTTCTTTTTACGCGGCGTTTTAATGCGCGTATTACCGTCAATCAACACGGGTTGGAACTGGTCGGTTTCACCACCGAAGAAGCCGTAGAATTTGTCGAAACCCACTTCAGAAGGCCAAAGCGTTTGGTTACCTGCGGGCCCTGTCTCCCAAGCTGGAATTTCGTGGTTTTTACCAAACATTGCCGTGCTGTAACCGTTATATTTCAAAATTTTTGGTAGGGCAGCGATGTAGTTTGGTCGAACGCTTGTATTGCCAGGGAAAGCCGTCGATGTTTCCGCAATTGAACCCATATTATTTTGGTGATGATTGCGGCCAGTAAGCAAGGCAGTTCGAGTTGCAGAGCTTACGCCGGTTGTATGGAATTGGTTATAGATAAGACCTTGTTTAGCTAACGCATCAAGTGTCGGCATATCAACTGCGCCACCGAAAAGGGATGACTGACTAAAACCGACGTCATCTAACAAGATAACAAGCACGTTAGGTGCATCTTTTGGTGCCGCTATTCGGCGAGTTGGTTCGGGGCGCTGAACATCTCGCACGTCGAGTTGAGTGTAAGTTTGGGGCTCAATGTCAGGAATTGGGAGCTTTGTTCTATCTACCGTTCCTGCCGCAACCAAACACGGAGCGAGCGCTCCGGTGATGGTCACCGTTGTTTTCAAAATATCCATTTATTGATTACCTTTTATTAGAGGGTGTTAGGATTAAAGGGCCGTCTAATGCTTGCATGACATAGCTTGCTGGATAGCCATGAGCTAAGATCGTCGTCATTGCTTGCAAATACTTTTGTACTGAGCTGAAAAAATAGAAATAACCATCACAAAGGACGTTTTCATACTCACCAGTGTCGGAGAGATAGCGATGTTTTGGGCAACCGCCGTTGCAGAGAGACAAGTACTGGCACTGTTTACATCGCATAGATAAGCGGGATTCTTTATTGAACTGAAGTTCGTGATTCAACGACATCTCGTGTAACGATGTTTCGAATACATTGCCGAGTTTCGACTCCGGGTAGGCGATATGGTCACAGAAATAAACGTCACCATTTGCTTCAACGGCATAAGACGAGCCGCATTTTTTTGCATGAATACAGTTTGGAGAGGGGTTGCCAAGGTATTGTGTTAATGCCTGTTCGAAGTTCGAAATGAAGACTTTTCCCACATCTTGAGAAACCCAAAGATGAAATACGTCGGTGAGAAAACGTCCGTATTCTTTGGCATCAACAGACCAAGCGATAGGTTCGTATTTCTGAGGAACTGTATGGCGTTTGTCTGTCGAGAAAATCAGATTGCTACCAAAGTGCTGGCCACGAGCTTGCTCTGTTTGTGACGGGGAAGATTCGACAAGAGGTGAGAACTGAATATGTTTCACCTTATTCTTTCGGAAAAATGAATAGATAGCCTCAGCATGTTTGCAATACTCTTTGGTCACACATGCCAAAACGTTGTATTCAACGTTCATTTTTTGTAGAAGCTTTAATGCAGAAAAGCTTTCTTTAAAAGCACTTTTTCCTTGTTTGGTTCGGTATTTTTCTTGAAGCCACTCAGGCCCATCTAAACTTAATCCAACCAAGAAGTTATTTTCTCGAAAGAATCGGCACCAATCACTGTTTAATTTAGAGCCATTGGTTTGAATTGTGTTCTTTATTAATTTTCCGTTAGCGTATTGCTTTTGAAACTCAACAGCCTTTTCAAAAAAATCAATGCCTATCAATGTAGGTTCTCCACCGTGCCATGCGAACTCGACAATAGGCGTATCTTGGCTAGAAATATAATTTTTAATATAATTCTCTAGCGTTTCTATATTCATTGATTTTTTAGATTTTAAGAGCAGGTCCTTCTCTAAATAAAAACAATATTGACAATCATAGTTGCATTTTGAGCCAACAACTTTCACTGTAGTATGTAAACCAGCCATAAGGAATTCTTCTACTCCAACCAAGATGGAACTAGTTTAATTAATATGTTCTTGTCCACAATTGATAATAGTGATACTTGATACTTATCAAAATTGATATTATGTTTTTAGGGAGTGTTGTGAGAGAGTTTAGACATGATATTTAACTATAACTTACTGAAACCGTTGGCGTTGCTGTTGGAAACAAAAAGTATCACAGCAACAGCAAACCAAATGTCGACAAGTGCTTCTGCGGTGAGCCGAACTCTAAGAAGCTTAAGGGAAATATTTCAGGATGAATTACTTACCAGAAAAAACGGCAGGATGGAGCTAACGCCAAAAGCAATCTCCATACGTGCCAAACTCAATAATATTATTCATTATATTGATGAATTAACTGAGGATATGTCTTTTGAACCATCGACATCAGATATAAAAATCAATATAGCGATGAATAGTTACATCGCATATTGGCTAGCCCCAGAAATAATTCAATACTTTTCAGAGAACGCGCCGAATATAGAATTAACCATTGAAGATTGGAATGAGTTAACGCCAGATCGAATTAATAATCATCTCGTTCATTTTGGAATTCATTATTTTCCATTAAATTTAAATAAAAACTTGGTCCAAAGAAAAGTCGGAAAAGATATGTCGGTTATGGTCTGTAGAAAAGATCATCCAATTAATAACGAGTCAATATCCTTGGAGACAATCGCGTCTTATCCTCTGGCTATCCACTTGCAAAAGCATTGGAATGAGCGGCAAGATAAACTCTCAAGATTGCTGTTGAGTCACGGTATTGACTTCAAAGTAAAACTTAAAACGACGCATATCAATGTCATTATTAATGCCGTTGAGACGACAGACTTATTGTTTCCTTGTTCAATCTACATAGCAGAACAGTTGGGTGAAAAATTTAGCTACATTACTTCGAGCGATGAGGTGTTTCTACCGCTGCAAGAAAAAGAGTTTGGCTTTATATACGACAAGGCCTACAAAAACGATCCTATGATTGTGTGGTTACACAGTACCATTTCTAAGCTGATGAATGACTTTCTAGATGTGTATAACAAGAAGTTTGACAATAGATACGAAAAAAGCCGTTGATTATCAACGGCTTTTTTCTAAATGTGGCGGAGAGATAGGGATTTGAACCCTAGATACGCTATTAACGTATGCCGGTTTTCAAGACCGGTGCTTTCAACCACTCAGCCATCTCTCCGTTGCGGGACGTATAATAGGGAGTGGAGTAGTCGTTGTAAAGCACTGAATTACAATTGAAGTGCCGTTTGATGATTTTCTAGACGCCGATGTAATAGTGAGCAACACTGAAAGTGAGTAAAAACAACGCGAAACGCACCTAAATGTAGAGTTTTTACTTTATCCTAGTGCTAATCAATAAAATGGTGTTTTATTGTTATCTTTATGAAAAATAACAAATTATAGGCTTTGAGGATACATGTGTTCGCCCGAAAGTGTTTGCAACAGTTTGTGAACTAATTCAAAATTAACTGGTATAGCCAGTTGTGCTTAATTTTTCTAAGGGTGTTTATGAAGGTCACAAATCTATTTAAAGACAAAGTTGATGCGATTTCTGCTCATCAATCCGAGTTTATGAATTGGATGTCTCCAACGCTACGCGATTACTGGAGTGACTTTTTGGGTAAGGCACAAAACAGCTTTTTGTTTTCTAATGTGCGCGACCATAATCAGCCTGCAGTAAATGAAGAAGTGGCTCCTCAACCTGCGCCGATTGTTCTTCAGCCAGAAGCTCAAAAACTGTATGACGAGCTAAGCGGTAAGATCGGTGAAGTGATCCATACGGGTGACTGGGTTCATGTATCTCAAGAGCGTATCAATCAATTTGGTGCGGTAACAGAAGATATGCAATGGATTCATACTGACCCAGAGCGTGCATCTGTTGAATCACCTTTTAAAACAACCATTGCGCATGGTTTCCTGACGTTGGCTCTACTGCCAAAACTGACGGACTCAGTTGATGCGGATAAACCATTATTTCCGACAGCGAAATTGGTTGTGAATCTAGGTTTGAACCAAGTGCGTTTTCCTTACCCAGTTAAAGCTGGTAACAACGTGCGTGCAGTAAGTACACTAACTAAAGTAACGCCTATCAAAAAAGGTTTAGAGATCGAGCGTGAAATCAAAGTGGAAATTGAAGGCGTAAGACGCCCAGGTGCGGTAGTGGTATCTGTGATTCAATTGCACTTCTAAAAACATATTCGAATCAATAAAAAAGAGAGCATTTCAATGCTCTCTTTTTTGTTTTTACTGGTTAAAGTTTTTAACTGGTATGTACCCGTAGTCAGCAATGGTTTTTTGTCCCGCTTCCGATTTTAGGAACGCGACAAAGTCTTTGCCGGCTTGATCTAGCGAGTCGACTTTGTAAAGCACCAAGAATGGTCGAGCCAGTTTGTATTTGTGATTTGCGATGTTCGCTGCTGTTGGTTCAATCCCGTTAAACTGAATCGCCTTCACAGAAAGGTCTACAGACCCCACCGAAATAAAACCAATCGCACGTGTGTTATGGTTCACAATGGTTTTAACCATGCTGTTGCTGTTTACAACTAAGTTGTTTGGGCTGATATCAGAAACCAGACGGTCGTTAATGATTTTGGTGAGACCCAACAAACTTTCAAAGCTGTAGCGCGAGCCAGAAGATGCTTCTCGTGTGACAACTGCTATCGGTTGATCCGCGCCGCCGACTTCTTTCCAGTTTTTGATTTCGCCTTTGTAGATGTCAAACAGTTGTTGTGCTGAAAGGTTAGTCACAGAGTTTGTACGGTTCACAACAACGGCAAGGCCATCGTAAGCAATTGGAAACACATTCAAGTCTTCGCCTTTTTCGCTTTCTGTCAGATAGCGAGAGCTCATACCAAGTTTCACGACACCTTTGTTCACCATGGTGATCCCCGCACTAGAACCAATGCCCTGTACAGCGATGTAATTATCTGGGTGTGTCTTATTGTATTCTTCGGCGAGTACGTCCATCACGCGAGCAACGGAAGTTGAACCTGAAATGTTGACTTCTTTCGCCATAGCAGAAGGAAGGGAGACAGCCATGGCTAGTAAAGTTGCCACAGTAAAACGTAACATATTTAAACTCCATATACGGTATAAAGCAGCGCTTATGATATTGCGTTCAGGTTACACTTTTGTGAATCAGAAAAGATTGTTCGAATGTGAAACAGCAGCGTGTTTATCGCGTTATTTGAGCAAAGTGGTGATGTACGTAGTGTTTCCTCGGAGAGTGAGATGGTAATCTCTGAGAAGTCTGTAAACGGAACGTTGGTGAAGTCAGCCTTAAATGGCGCTTGGGTGTATACTAAAAACTACCTATCAGGAGAACGTCATGTCTGTTTCTCAAATGGCAACCAGCCGCTTATATAAACTGGTTCAGATTCTTTGTTCGGCGCGCAATGCGAATTTGCCGGTAGAGCAAGGAAAATGTCTTTATGAGCCAATTGAAAACGGCGTTGAACTTCACCATGCGCATTTCTTGCTAGATTCACAACACAGTGAATACACCTCGCCAATTGCAAAAATTCTATTTGATTCTCAGACTCAGCTTTGGCGCTTTTATGTTCCCGCCTCTCGCTCAGAAGAAATTCGATGGATTCCTTACAAAAAGTTGCCGCATAGTCACACGCTTGAAGATCTCCTTGCCGAACTTGAAAGCGATCCTCAAGCGTGTTTTTGGGAGTAGGGGATTAACCTCTTACTACCTGATTACGAAAGTCTTTAGGGGTGATGTTGTAAATGGATTTAAACGCGGTACTAAAGTGAGCAGCGCTCTTAAATCCAGATTCAAATGCGATTTCTGTTATCGATTTTTGTGAAACGCGCAGTTGTGTTGCCGCGTAGTTAATACGTTTTACTTTTAATATCTGAGAAAAAGAAAGGTTTTCAGCCGCAAGGCGGCGTTTTAACGTCGCAATAGACATGCTCATGTGCGCCGCTAGGCCTTCTAACGTTATATCCTTCTCAATGTTCTTTTCGATGTACTTAATGGCCTTTTGAGACGCTGTTAGGCTGCTTGCATCGTCAATGATCGAAAGAATGTCGGGCTGAACTTCCACCATAAGAGAAAGTAGCGCCATTGCGATGTGGCTCTGAGTGTAATCAGGAGCATTGCGACTGGCTAAGACCAATAACGTATTCTTAAGCTGTGTGATTTCTGAATTGGATTCTGGCGAGAAAGGGTAGAAGCGTCGGTGTTCTGCTTCTGAATGCAATCCTGGGTGTGCTTTCTTAAACTCGCAAAATAGGCTGATGTCAAAGACTAGCGCTACAGCTTTAAAACCATTCTCGCCAGGTATGGCTTCTGCACTTCTTAAGTCAGAAGAGTTGTATAGGGTAAAGTCGCCAGCTTGTAGTTCAAATTGTTCGCCATTTGGCTGGTGGACGACTAATGCGCCTTCTTCTACGACATATAAGCCGTTATGGGTGGCGGTGTAACGTTCACTTTTGCGAGCAGTGAAGTGGTTAAAGCGAATGATCTCAATGTTCGGCATATTCGTTCTTATCGTTTTCCATGACAAATAAAAAAGGCGCTCATTCGAGCGCCTTTAAACTTCATTCGGTATTATTCTTCACTTACAGTTTGTTCTGTTTGTGGTGCTGGTTGATCAGCAAATACCTGTGTTGGCTTTGCAACTAAACTGCGGTTTTCTTGGTTAACGTCCGCAAGAACGATTTCCAATGTGTCACCCAGCTTGTACACCACCTCTTTATCGATAGAGATTGTGCCGTTGTCGCCATTGCACTCAATTCGTTCTTTATTATCAAGAATCAGGGCACCAGGAATAAAGGCTGCTGCACCATTTTCGAGAAGTCGAACACGTGCACCAGCACGATTAATATCGAAAATCTCACCTGTGAAACAAGTTTGCTTGCTTGGTTCATCTGCAAGAGTGCGTGCGTATAGCCAATCAGACACGTTACGCTCTGCAATTTTGTGGTGCTTACGGTGCAGTGCCAGTTCTTCACCCACTTGATCGTCAGGTTTTTGTACTGGTTCTTTATCTAGAATCACCGCTTTTAGCATACGGTGGTTGATCATATCGCCGTATTTACGAATCGGGGATGTCCAAGTCGCATAAATGTCTAGACCCATCGCGTAATGAGGAAGAGGTTGGTTACCCACTTCACTGTATGCTTGGAACTTACGAATGCGGTTGTCTAGGTAAGATGTCTCTTGAACCGCTAACCAACGACGTAGAGCCGCAAAGCCTTCAAGCGTTGCAATCGATTCTGCTGTGAATTCTAGCGTACCCTCAGGGTTAACGAGTTGCACAACTTCTTCGATTTTCTCTGGTTTCAAACCTGCGTGAGTGTTGAATACGCCAGTTTCGAATTTTTCACGCAGTGTACGGCCTGCACAAATGTTCGCTGTGATCATCGATTCTTCAACAAGACGGTTTGCACTGCGGCGCATATCAGCGTGAATAGCGATAACGTCATTGTCTTCACTTAGCTCAAAACGGTAGTCAGGACGGTCAGGGAATACGACTGCGTTTTTCTCACGCCATTCTGCGCGAGCTAGAGAAAACTCGTATAGATCACGTACGATAGTTGCGATTTCTTCTGAAGGTTGCCATGCGTCAGAGTTGCCGTTTTCTAGCCAATCAGAAACGTGATCGTATGCTAGGCGCGCATGTGACTTGATGTTTGCAGCGAAGAATTTGATATCGTCACCAATCACACCGTCTTTGCTCACTGTTACGGTGCAGCAGATTGCTGGGCGGATTTCGCCTTCAATTAGAGAACATAGGTTGTCCGCTAGATCGCGAGGTAACATCGGGATGTTACGGCCTGGTAGATAAATGGTGTAACCACGCTCACGCGCGACTTTATCCATTTCGTCTTCAGGTGTGATGTACGCAGTTGGGTCAGCAATCGCGATAGTTAACTCAAAATCACCAGATTCTGTTTTCTTCGCGTACAACGCGTCATCCATATCTTTGGTTGATTCACCATCGATTGTGACGAAAGGAACATGAGTCATGTCGATGCGCTCTAGATCGGCGTCATCTTTTAATTCCCAGTTCTCAATGCCAGCAGGTTCTGAGTTTGGTAGATCGTTTTGCGCTAGCGTTACCCACCACGGTGCGATTTTGTCATCAGCGTCAGTGATTTTCTCTGAAATTTCAACGAAGAACGTGTTGTCGCCTTTTAGCGGGTGACGAACAAGATGTGCTACAACCCAATCACCTTCCGCGAAGTTATCAGGCTTTAAACCTTTCTTCAGTTTCGCTTTTAGAGACAATTTCTTTAGTTGAGGATGGTCAGGCACGACATTTAGCTTGCCTTTGAACATCTTTACTCGACCGATAAAGCGAGTAAGAGATTGTTCGATCAGCTCTTGTGGTTCTGCGACTTCACGTTCATTTTCAGTACGGATGATGGCCACGACTTTGTCGCCGTGAATGCACTTTTTCATGTACGCTGGTGGGATGAAGAAGCTGGTCTTGCTGTCCACTTCCAGGAAACCAAAGCCTTTATCTGTTGCTTTGATTGAACCTTCTTTTTTAGGCAGGTTTTCTTGGATTTGCTGCTTAAGCTGGGCTAATAGCGGGTTATCTTGAAACATCTTTTCTTAACTTACCAATGGAGTTGGCCACACTATAATCATTGCGGGCTATTATTACTACCTAAAGCACACAAATTCGCTGTGAATTATTGAGGAATTAAACAGCTCAACGGTGCTTTTCTCTTCGGAGAAACGGGCGGTAGGTGGATTTTTATGCGGATATTACCATTAGTGAGAATAAATTGTGATGTAATTCAATTTTTTCTAGCTTTTTTTATGCATTTAAGGAATAATCCGCCTCCCTTAGTCGTCCCTAATGGCTTATCGCGGTTGTGTACTGTGCTAACTCCTGTCTGAATGGATTTAGTAACTGGATGAATCAGTATCGAATTGGAAGAGCATATGGGACTGTTTTTTTGTTTAATTAAGTAGGATCCCAATGCAAGATTCTGTTATTCAATTCAGCGATTTATCTCTGAATGATTCTATCCTTTCTGCTCTAGACGGAATGGGTTTCGTGTCACCAACTCCAATTCAGGCTGCGGCAATCCCACACCTATTGGAAGGTGCTGACGCGCTGGGTAAAGCACAGACGGGTACAGGTAAAACGGCAGCATTCTCTCTGCCTCTTCTAAACAAGCTAGATCTTGATCAACGTAAACCACAAGCAATCGTTCTTGCTCCAACTCGTGAGCTAGCGATCCAGGTTGCGGCTGAAATGAAAAACCTTGGTAAAAACATCAAGGGTCTTAAAGTTCTAGAAATCTACGGTGGTGCATCTATCGTAGATCAAATGCGTGCGCTTAAAAACGGCGCACACGTTGTTGTTGGTACTCCTGGCCGTGTTCAAGACCTTATCAACCGTGAACGTCTACATCTTGACGAAGTGAATACTTTCGTACTTGATGAAGCGGACGAAATGCTAAACATGGGTTTCGTGGACGACGTAACTGCAATCATGGAGCACGCTCCTGAATCAGCACAACGCGTTCTATTTTCTGCAACTATGCCACCAATGCTGAAAAACATTGTTGAGCGCTTCCTACGTGATCCTGTAACTGTTGACGTTGCTGGTAAAAACCACACTGTAGACAAAGTTCAACAACAGTTCTGGGTAGTGAAAGGTGTAGAGAAAGATGAAGCTATGTCTCGTCTTCTTGAAACTGAAGAAACTGACGCGTCAATCGTATTCGTACGTACTCGTCAAGACACCGAGCGTCTAGCTGACTGGCTATCTGCACGTGGCTTCAAAGCTGCTGCACTGCACGGTGACATTCCTCAGTCCCTACGTGAGCGTACTGTTGATCACATCAAACAAGGTGTTATCGACATCCTAGTGGCAACTGACGTTGTTGCACGTGGTCTTGATGTTCCACGTATCACTCACGTATTTAACTACGACATCCCATTCGATGTTGAGTCTTACATCCACCGTATCGGTCGTACTGGCCGTGCAGGACGTAAAGGTAAAGCGATCCTTCTAGTTCGCACTAACCAAATCCGCATGCTTCGCACTATCGAGCGCGTGACTAAGTCATCTATGGAAGAAATCCAACTTCCTCTACGTGACCAAGTTGCAGAAGCTCGTCTAAACAAGCTAGCGGCTGAACTGGAAGCTGAGAAAGAGCACAAAGCACTAGACAAGTTCGCAGAGCTAGTAGAGAAACTACAAACTTCTCTAGAAATCGACCCTGCGATGCTTGCTGCAATGCTTCTTAAGCGTCAACAAGGTAAGCGTCCTCTGTTCTACATTGGCGAAGACCCAATGGTTGAAGCGATTGAGCGTGACAAGCAACGTCGTAAAGAACGCCGTGAAGGTGGCCGTGAAGGCGGTCGTAGCTTCAACAACCAAGACTGGGATACTTACCAGCTTCAAGTTGGTCGCGAGCAAGGCGTTCAAGTTAAAGATATCGTCGGCGCTCTAGCAAACGAACTAGGCCTAGGTAAAGGTTCTATCGGTGCGATCAAGCTAGCGCAAGGTCACACATTCGTTCAGCTACCAAAAGCAATGACTTCTGAAGCTGCGAGCAAACTAAGCAAACTGCGTATCCGTCAACAAGATGTTGGTGCTGTAGTATGTGACTTCGACGATTTCCGCGAGTCTCGTGGTGGTCGCCGTGACGGTGGTCGTCGCGATGGCGGTCGTCGTGAAGGTGGTTTCCGTGGTAACCGCGAAGGTGGCAACCGTGGTGGTGAGCGTCGTGAAGGCGGTCGTCGTGAAGGTGGCTTCCGTGGTAACCGTGACGGCAACCGTGAAGGTGGCGAACGTCGTTTCGATCGTAACCGTGGTGGTGACCACCGTGGTAACTACCGTGGCGAACGTGGTCACGGCCGTGGCCGTCGCACTCAAGACGCATAATCAGCGCAGTACTACACAGTTACATAAATTGTTGTAGAGATTGATTTGAAAGCCGAGCATTAAGCTCGGCTTTTTTATGCGCGCCGGGTATGACTTTGTTTGTCGTCGTGTTCGTTAACCCAATTAATCACTTCATTCAGCGGCAGCGCAGGGCAAAATAGGTAGCCTTGAATGATGTCGCAGCCTCTGCTTCTTAAAAAATACAGCGTGTCCATGTCCTGAACGCCTTCCGCCACCACTGAGTACCCTAAACCATGTGCTAGAGCTATCGTGTTCTCTACGATGGAACGAGAGCCTTCTGTGTGGTTTGCTGTGCACAAAAACGAACGGTCGATTTTAATTTGATCCACAGGTAGATCCCGCAATAAAGAAAGCGACGAGTACCCCGTACCGAAGTCATCCAAACTGATTTTAATACCCAATCCTTTAATTTGGTGAATGAGTGGGTTGAGCTCCACAACTCTATCTATTGCCATGGTTTCCGTGATTTCCAAACTGATCAGATCGGCAAATTGCGGATTGTTTTCAAGCAGTTTCTCAAGACGATGGAAAAGAAGGTTCGAAGAGAGGTCTTTGGCTGAAAGGTTCACGTGTACAGGCAACTTAATGCCTTTTTCGATAAAGGTTTTGAGATCTTTTTCTACCTGGCCCAATACCCACATGGTGATGTTGTGGACTTGGTTGCTGCGCTCCGCGATAGGGATGAAGTCGTTGGGTGAGATAGTTTTCCCGTTTTCATCGTGCCAACGGATCACTGCCTCGAATCCGACAGCTAAATTGGTGTTCGCATCAATCAAGGGTTGGTAGTACAACTGAAACTCTTCTTTCTCTAACGCGCATTGAATGCGAGAGGAAATTTCAAGTTGGTACTTGGCACCCACGTTCATATCATCATGATAAAATGCGAATAAATTGCCGTTACGTTTGGCGTGGTACATGGCAATGTCGGCATGTTTAATCAAAAGATCATTTGAGATCGCGTCGTAAGGGTAGGTGCTTATCCCAAATACAACACGTGAAGATACTTGGAACTCATCTAGGTGAAAGCGTGCAGAGAGGGCGCAATCTAGGCTTTCGATAAGTTCTGTGCCCGTTTTCTCACAGGCGGAAGAGGTGAGAATGACAAACTCATCGCCACCCACACGGAAGATCTTGTCGTTCCCTTTGAGCTTGTCTTGCAATCGTTGACCAATCTGAATCAGTAACTGGTCTCCGCAGAAGTGTCCCATCGCATCGTTCACTTGTTTAAAGTTCACTACGTCAAACAGAATGACAGAGAAAGGGTCGCCAGATTGTATTCTGTCATCAATCAGTTCGAAGCAATATTTGCGATTGGGAAGCCCTGTCAGGGAGTCATGAACCGCATTTCGTTTTTCTCGCTCCGCGACGCTGTGTAGCTCTAAGATGGAATCGTTGCTCCACTTGATGACTAAAACGACAAAAATACTGCCACCGAATAAGAGCAAAGAAACACCAGTTTCAAGCAGTGATGCCACTGGTTTTTTCATGATTGCGTGCAAGAAAGCAGCATACGCAAAAATGAAGCAACTTATTAACATCAACAGCCATGTCCACCCGGGTACCTCTGTTTTCGAGCAAATATTTTTTGTCATCTGCCATCCCCAGCAGAGCAAAATCAAACCTAAGATCACTAATAAAAAGGCTATTGTGGGCACGCTATTACCCCGAATTATTGATGAGATTGTTATTTTTATACATCCAATAAACAACGTAGCTCATAGGTTTGAATTTGTACAAATTGACCAATTCATAAATTAGCTTTAACAAATCATATTTTTTAGACTTCAAATAAAATCAAAACTTGCTATAGATCAACAAAATTTGTTCAATCAAATCGCTTTCACTAAAAGATTGTTGAAAGATTAAAAAATTATTGAATAATAGGGCAGCAAACAAGAAGTACGCAGCGCGGAAGCGCAATTACAACCTCTGCTCCACAACAGGATAACTACATGTCTAATTCGTTTGTACTGGTGATCAACTCTGGTAGCTCTTCACTAAAATTTGCAGTCATCGATTCCGTATCGGGTGACGCGGTGCTAAGTGGTCTGGGCGAATGCTTTGGTCTATCAGACGCTCGTATGAGCTGGAAATTCAACGGTGAAAAAAAGGAAATCTCCATCGAAGGTGACGATAGCCATCACAAAATCGCTATCGGCAAACTAGTAGGTTTAACCGAAGAGTTAGGTCTAGCTCAAGACATCGTTGCTGTGGGCCATCGTATTGTTCACGGCGGTGAGAAATTCACTAAAACCGTTCGTATTACTGAAGAAGTTACACAAGAAATTGAGAAGCTTGCAGACCTTGCTCCACTTCACAACCCAGCTGGTGCTATCGGCATCCGTGCTGCTGTTGAAGCGTTTCCAAGCCTTCCACAATTTGCAGTATTCGATACAGCGTTCCACCAAACAATGCCTCAACGTGCGTTCACTGGTGCAATCGCTAAAGAACTTTACACAGATTTCGGCATTCGTCGTTACGGGTTCCACGGCACAAGTCATTACTTTGTAAGTCGCGAAGCTGCGAAGATGATCAACAAGCCGATTGAAGAATCGAGCTTCATCTCTGTTCACTTAGGTAACGGTGCTTCTGTTTGTGCAATCAACAATGGTGAATCTGTAGATACGTCTATGGGCTTCACTCCGCTGTCTGGTCTAATGATGGGTACACGTTGTGGTGACCTTGACCCAGGCATCATTGAGTACCTTCTGAAGAAAGGTTGGTCTCAAGAGAAAGTGTTCAACTCACTGAACAAAGCTTCTGGCTTCTTAGGTGTTTCTGGCCTAACAAGCGACGCACGCGGTATTTTGGAAGCAATGGAAGAAGGCCACGAAGGCGCTGCCCTTGCATTCCAAGTATTCACATATCGTGTGTCTAAATACATCGCTTCTTACCTTGCTGCGCTTGATTCATTCGACGGCATCATCTTCACTGGCGGTATTGGCGAGAACTCTATGCCAATTCGTCGTGAAATTCTGAAAAACCTAAAACTGCTAGGTTTTGTTGAAGATGTGAAAGGTAACGAAGACGCTCGATTTGGTAACGCAGGTGTGATTGCTACATCTGAGTTGCTAGGTGCGAAAGCACTGGTTATTCCTACCAACGAAGAGTGGGTAATCGCTCAACAGTCGGTGGAACTGCTGTAAAACGGCAAAAATTTTGGGAACTAAGTCAAAGCTCTTTCCGTAAGGAAAGAGCTTTTTTTTGATCTATCACTTCACTTTCCTCATATAAGCGTCTTGCCCGAATCTGATTGCGATTTTGTCGTTCACATTGATTAACAAATGTCCTCTAGTGATATTAATGTAATTAATTGTGAGCCAAGTCTAAATTCCAGTATACTGCTACCTGAGTAATATCGAGCTGTATAGATATAAATAATAAACCTTTGATTAATCAATAGATTGGTCGAGTAAGGGAAAGTAATGTTTTTTAATAAGTCGCTTCAACAAGAAAACCAACGATTAAAACAAGAGCTCTACAGCCTACAACAGATCCAGCAAAGCCTAGACGAAGAAATGTTAAGGCTGACGTTGGATGCGAAAGGCAACGTCACATCGGCAAACCAAAAGTTTTTGCAGCAACTTTCACTGTCAGATAAGGACATCTTGGCGAAGCATATTTCTGACCTTGTACCATCAAACGTGAGAAATACTGACCACTTTTACCGCATGAAACAGTCGGTTCAAGCAAAAGCATTCTGGAATGGCGCGTTTCAAATCACCAAGGGGGATGGTGAAGAGGCGTGGTTAAGAGTGGTTATTCAGCCTGTGAGAAACACAAGTGACCAGGTTGAGAGCTTTTTTGTGTTTGCCTCTGAACTGACTCGAACGATCACGACATCGCGCGAGTACGAAGACATGCTGAATGCGCTGAGCCGCTCGATGGCAGTCATTGAATTTACGTTAGACGGTACAGTGCTTAAAGCAAATGATAACTTCCTCAGCACGATGGGTTACAAGCATGAACAAATCGTGGGTAAGCATCACCGAATTTTCTGTTTGCCTGAAGAGGCAAACTCTTCGGCGTATCACGATTTTTGGAAAAGGCTGGCAAGTGGGCAGTTTGTTACCGACCGATTCAAACGCGTAGACCAATATGGCTCAGTCGTGTGGTTGGAAGCTTCTTACAACCCGATCCATAACGACAGAGGCGAGCTGTACAAAGTGGTCAAGTTTGCGACCAACATTACTCAGCAAGTGCTTCAAGAGCAATCCATGGCGCAAGCGGCGCAGTTGGCGAATGAAGTATCTCAGGAAACGGGCACTCAAACCGTCCAAGGCCGTCAAGTAATCGGCTCTACCCTTGAGAAAATGCAGACCCTTTCAGAGCAAATGCAGCAAGCCAATGCCGCCATTGAAGATTTGAAAGCTCACTCATCGAAAATCAGTGAACTGGTGAATAGCATTAGCGGAATTGCTGACCAAACGAACTTGTTGGCGCTCAACGCTGCAATAGAAGCCGCTCGTGCCGGCGATCATGGACGCGGTTTCGCGGTGGTTGCCGATGAAGTACGCCAGCTTGCCATGCGCACCAATACCACGACAGATGAGATTGTCTCGATGGTGACGGAAAATCTAGAGCGCACCAATAACGCTGTTGCACTGATTTCTCAGTGTCAAAAAGAGGCGCTTGATACTCTAGAGCTGTCTGAAAAGGCGGGCAATGTTATGAACGATATCCAAGACGGAGCAAGCCGAGTGGTTGAAGCTGTCGCACAGTTCAACCGCACCTTGTAATTAATCGCTTCAAAAACTTCTGCTTCAAAGAGCCCATTCTCGGTTCTAGTTTTCCTTCCTCGCTTCGCGAATGCCGTTTATAGCGAGGAAGGCAACACGCTGTTATTTCTCGATGAAATCTCACCTGCAATGTATAATGCCGACGTTTCGCAAACGTTAACATCTTCCATTCTTATTACACACCTCGTCAGCATTTGCGATACGAATATAAATAACTTTCGTAGATTAAAATCGATATAAATATCCCCACTGATGACGATTCATCAGGCCTTTTTGTGAGTAATTATGTTTAACTCAGAACGCAAAGCGACCGTGATTCTGGTGGCCACTACGATGATAGCGGCACTGGGCTGGATTTTTTCCAAAGAAACGATACAAGGGCTGCCTCCCTTTGGTTTTATTGGCTTGCGATTTACCATCGCCTCTCTCTGTTTACTGCCATTGTGTTACCGACCACTAAAAGCGGCACGGTTAAAAGACGTGTTGGCAGCCAGTGGCGTAGGTTTGCTGCTTGGCGGCGCTGTGATGACGTGGATTTACGCCATTTCAATCAGCGATACGCTAGGCGAGGGCGCATTTATTATGAGCCTCTCGATGCTGTTCGTGCCAATCGTGGCTTGGGTAATGTTTCAACAACGCCCTCAGCGCATCTTTTGGATCTCGTTACCTATTGCGGTGATTGGTTTAGCGTGCCTTTCATTGGCTGGAGGTTGGAAGCAGTCTGCGAGTCAACTCTGGTTTCTTGGAGCGGCGCTTATCTTGGCGCTACACTTTAATGTAAACAGCAAATATTCGCAGAAGTTGCCCGTATTACTACTGACTTGTGTGCAGCTGTTTTCAGCAGGCTGTCTAGGTCTGTTGGTGTCGTTCTTGATGGAATCACGACCAGAGCAGGTGGATTCATCCATTTGGTGGTGGTTTGCGCTCAGTACGTTGCTCGCGACGAGTTTGCGTTACGTTATGCAGACGATGGGGCAAAAGTTTGTCCAAGCAGGGAATGCGGCACTGATTATGATCTTAGAGCCGGTTTGGACGGTTGTTCTCAGCATTCTTTGGTATGGTGAAGTTCTGACGGCCAATAAACTTGTTGGTTGTCTGCTGATTCTCTTTTCTTTGGTGATTTACCGCACTGGCGGCAGATTCCGCTTCCCCAAGCGAGCGTAAATACACGCTCTAAAGATGAACGACGATGGCAAATACTGAACATAAAGAAACATTAGATTTTTTAGATAAGCTGAGCGTCTGCTTGTATCGCGCTGGCATCAGTGTGTTTGCCATCGCGCTTTTGGGGTTGGCTGCGTTGGAAGGTCAATGGCTCGACGGGGTGGATGGCAGGTATAGAGCAGTACTTGCGGTATTCGCCATTGCTGGTGCAATGTCTGCGAGTAATATTCACGTTTACAGTAAGTCAGTTCGCATCATCATCAGTTGGTCTGGTTGGATAGGGGTGATCTTGATGGTCTGCGACCCAGAGTTAAATCGAGTGTGGCTCGCATTAGGCTTTATCTTTGTCACCTTTTCTGGGATTGCGTTGAAAGAGTCGTTCTGTTTCAAAGTCCTTGGCTTGAAATTGGTACCTACGCTGTTGGTTGTGACGACATTTGCGTTGTGGTTCGAACAGTCAACCATAGTTGCAATCTCTGCGCTTCTTGCGGGTTTGATCATGGCCTACTTATCTATAGCAAAATGGCGCATGCCACTGCACTTTGATATCGGTATCAAAGCGAATTATGAAGTCTAACGGGCGGGTTAGTTGAGCACGTTATGCAAAGTGCGTTATTCCATTCTATGACGTAATGCCTGTGAAACTTTCGATGTTGGTTGGCGTTGCAGTTCATCGCTTATCATCCATCCTGCTTTGGCTAACAGCTCTAAATCCACGCTAGTTTCAATGCCCAAGCCTTGGCATAAATACAACACGTCTTCTGTAGCAACATTGCCAGATGCACCATGCGCGTATGGACACCCTCCCAATCCTGCGACACTGCTGTCTACCGTGTTGATGCCCATGCTTAAGGCCTGGTAGATATTTGCCAGCGCTTGTCCCCATGTATCATGAAAGTGTACGGCTAAACGTTGGCTTGGAATGCTCGCTAGCACCGATTCCAGCATTTCTTTTACACGATTAGGCGTACCGGTCCCGATCGTGTCGCCCAAGGACACCTCATAGCATCCCAACTCGATCAACGCTTGCGAGACGTTGGCCACTTGTGTTGGAGATGTCGCCCCATCGTAAGGGCAATCGACGACGCACGACAGATAGCCACGAACGGGAATATGGTATTTATCGGCCTGAACCATTAATGGCTCGAAGCGTTTCAAGCTCTCTGTAATTGAACAGTTGATATTATGCTGGCAAAAGCCTTCTGAAGCCGAAGTGAAAATGGCGACCTGATTGGCGCCAGCATCTAAGGCTTGCTCTAACCCTTGGAGGTTAGGGGTGAGTACCGAGTAAGTCACCGAGGCTCTTCGCGTGATATTTTGTATGACTTCTTTGGAATCTGCCATTTGCGGAACCCATTTGGGTGAGACAAATGAGCCGGCTTCGATGTGACTCAAACCCGTGTCAGAAAGCAAATCAATCAGCCGGATTTTAGTGCGAATCGAAACTGGAGATTCATTTTGAAGTCCATCTCTAGGGCCAACTTCAACAATGTTTACGTTAGTAGGCAGTGTCATTCTTCCTCCGCATCAGGTTGATGGACCCAGCTCGGAGGCCGTTTTTCTAAGAAAGCTTGTAAACCGTCTTGCCCTTGCGGCGATACACGGATATCGGCGATCAATTGGCTGGTGTAGCGGATAAGCTGAGAATCAATGGGATTTTGGTGGCATTGTTCGCACAGTGCTTTCGCTTTTCTCATCGCATCTGGGCTATTGAGTAGCAAAGAAGCGACGACTTCGCTTACGCATGATTCAAGCTCGTCATCTTCTTTCACGTCATGCACGATGCCAAACTGTTGCGCTTTAACCGCAGGGATGACTTCACCACTGAGGATGTAACGACGTGCTTGTCGATTGCCCATCGCACGCATCACGTATGGTGCAATGGTGGCGGGCACCAATCCCAGTTTGACTTCACTCAAGCAAAACTGAGCGGAGTTGCTGGCGATAGCGATATCGCTGCAGCAAATTAGCCCCAATGCGCCACCAAAGGCTGAGCCTTGTACGACAGCGATGGTGGGTTGAGGGAAGGCATCCAACGTTTCCATTAAGCGAGCGAGGCTTTGTGCATCGACTAGGTTTTCTTTTCGGGTACTATTTGCCATCGATTGCATCCAAGCTAAATCCGCACCAGAGGAAAAGTGTTTGCCATTACTGCGCAGCACTAAGCAACGCACATCGGTTCTTAGTGCAAGATAATCTAAGCGATGGATGATCAAATCAATCATGCAGGCATCGAAGGCATTGTGTTTCTTTGTCCGATTCAGCGTCAGCGTTGCAACACCGAATTCGTCAACCTGCCAAAGCACATCATTGTGTCGTTGAGCGTTTGGAACAATGCTTGGTTGTCTTTCCTGCATAATGATTTCCTTGTGAACGTTTATTTCAATTGCGCGGTTACATTCTAAAGATGCCAAATTCGCTATCAGGTATTGGCGCGTTGAGCGCGGCCATTAACGCTTGTGCAAGCACGTTTCGCGTTTCTTTGGGGTCAATGATGCCGTCGTCCCATAATCTTGCACTGGCAAAGTACGGATGCCCTTGGGTCTCATACAAGTCTATGATCGATTCTTTGAAAGTGTGTTCTTCTTGCTCGGACCATTCTTCGCCGCGACGTTGGTTTATCTCTTTGCGCACCTTAGTCAACACGCCGGCGGCTTGCTCTCCGCCCATTACGGAGATGCGTGCGTTTGGCCACATCCACATCATGGTTGGGTCATACGCTCGCCCGCACATGCCGTAGTTTCCTGCGCCGTAAGAACCGCCAATGATCACCGTGAATTTAGGCACATCAGCACACGCCACCGCCATCACCAATTTTGCACCGTGTTTGGCGATGCCTTCTTCCTCGACTTTTTTGCCGACCATGAATCCGGTGATGTTTTGCAAAAAGAGTAGCGGCGTTTTGCGTTTGGCGCACAGTTCAATAAAGTGCGCGCCTTTTTGTGAGGAGTCAGAAAACAAAATGCCGTTGTTCGCGACAATGCCAATCAACTGACCATGAATGCGCGCAAAGCCGCACACCAACGTGCGTCCGTAGAGGGCTTTAAACTCATCGAAATCCGAATCATCGACGATACGCGCAATGATTTCACGTACATCAAACGACAAACGCAAATTGGCGTTGACGATACCGTACATTTCTTCCGCATCGTAACGTGGTGGTAAGATGGCACTGTTTGATTTCGGCGGCTTTGGACGGTTCGCGTTGGCAATCGCCTCGCGCGCTAAGCCTAAGGCGTGCTCCTCGTTTTCGGCGTAATAATCTGCCACCCCCGATTTTCGACAATGCACATCTGCGCCGCCGAGTTCTTCACCAGTCACGACTTCGCCCGTTGCGGCTTTTACCAATGGGGGGCCGGCTAAAAAGATGGTGCCTTGTTCTTTCACCATTATCGACACGTCTGCCATTGCTGGGACATAAGCACCGCCTGCGGTGCACAGCCCCATAACAACGGCGATTTGAGGAATGCCTTTGGCCGACATTCTGGCTTGGTTGAAGAAGATACGGCCGAAGTGATCTTTATCGGGAAAAACGTCTGATTGATGAGGGAGATTTGCGCCGCCAGAGTCGACAAGGTAGACGCACGGTAGTTGGCAACGCTGAGCTATCTCTTGTGCTCGAAGGTGCTTTTTCACGGTAAGAGGATAATAGGTGCCGCCTTTGACCGAAGGATCGTTGGCAATCACCATGCATTGAACTCCTTCGATCATGCCGATGCCAGCCACGACACCTGCGCATGGGATGGACTCATCGTACACTTGCCAAGCGGCGAACTGACCGATTTCAAGGAAGTTGCTGCCATCATCGAGCAAATGTGAAATTCGTTCTCGAACCGGGAGTTTTCCTTTTTGTCGCTGATGAGCAATGGCACGTTCGCCGCCACCGAGTTTGATGGTGGCGATGTCTTTTTTCAGCTTTTCAACCAGCATTTCCATCGCGGCTTGGTTAGAAAGAAACAGCTCGTCAGTTGGCTTGGTTTTGCTTTTTATGATGGCCATGATGACTTCCTTTTCCTAGCGAGTGAATCAGGAGCTAGCGTGATTCCTCAAACAATTCGCGCCCGATGAGCATGCGGCGAATTTCGGAGGTTCCTGCCCCAATTTCATACAGTTTTGCATCACGCAGAAGACGTCCGGTTGCGTATTCATTGATGTAGCCATTACCGCCGAGTAGCTGAATGGCGTCGAGCGCCATTTGTGTCGCCAATTCTGCGCTGTACAAAATCACCCCAGCGGCATCTTTGCGTGTGCATTCACCACGATCACAAGCCGCTGCGACGGTGTAGACGTACGCTTTTGCAGCGTTCATTCGTGAGTACATATCGGCTAGTTTGCCCTGCACAAGCTGAAACTCGCCGATGGATTTGCCGAACTGTTTGCGCTCATGCACGTAGGGGACGACGATATCCATACACGCTTGCATAATACCGAGTGGGCCAGCAGCTAAAACAACGCGCTCGTAATCAAGCCCACTCATCAATACTTCGACGCCACAATTGAGTGCTCCGAGAATGTTTTCTTTAGGTACTTTGCAATTGTTGAAGACGAGCTCAGATGTGTTTGAGCCTCGCATTCCCAACTTATCGAGCTTTTGCGCGTCACTGAATCCGGTAAAACTGCGCTCGACAATAAACGCCGTGATCCCGCGTGAACCAGCATCAGCGTCTGTTCTCGCGTACACCACGACCACGTCCGCATCGGGGCCATTCGTGATCCACATTTTTGTGCCATTGAGTAAGAAGTGGTCGCCTTTGTCTTCGGCTTTTAATTGCATGCTGACGACATCCGAACCCGAATTGACTTCGCTCATCGCCAGAGCGCCTATGTGCGAACCATCGACTAATTTAGGCAGATACTTTTCTCGTTGCGTTGGGGTGCCGTTTCGAAAGATTTGATTTACGCAAAGATTAGAATGAGCGCCGTAGCTGAGCGCGACGGAAGCTGATGCACGACTTATCTCTTCCATTGCTACTATGTGGGCGAGGTAACCCATTTCAGCACCACCATATTCTTCGCTGACGGTTACGCCAAGCAAGCCCATTTCGCCAAGAAGTGGCCATAAATAGCTAGGAAACTGATTGTAATGGTCAATATCGGCGGCAATAGGAGCTATATGCTCACTCGCGAACGCATTGACGTGATCTCGGAGCATATCAATGGTTTCACCGAGCCCGAAATTCAGCGGGATGTAGCTCGTTTTCATAACGTCTCCCTGTTGCAGGTGTGTGACTGTGAAAATCGTGCACTGCTTGAGTGAGGGAAATTTGAGTTAGTGGCGTTGTTACTTTTCGTTGTTTTTTAGTGTTTGAAGGCAGCGTTCTTTTGCCGCATTGAGCTCGCCCATGACGACACCAATGTCATTTAACTGCTGTTGTAACACGGCTTGCTTTTCTTCAATGATATTAAGCATTTTGAGCAGCTGTTCATCCGTTTGTTGCATGTCGTAAAGTTCGAACAGTTCACGTATTTCTGCCAGCGAGAAGCCGAGCCGTTTCCCTCTAAGAATCAGTTTAAGTCGGATTTTGTCCCTACGCTGATAAATGCGCATATTGCCTTTTCGCTCTGGCTCAATCAGGCCGACGTCTTCATAAAATCGAATACTGCGCGTCGTGATGTCGAACTCTTTGGCGAGATCACTGATTTTGTATTTTTCCATAACACACTTACCTCGAATAAAAATCCAGCTTCTCGAAATCTGACCATGACTGAATAAAAATTAGGTTGTTATCAATGTGTTTCTTTACCTCACTGTAAAGGCTAGTGCTATGCTTACGTAAACGTCAAGAAATCACAGTGCGATAATTTCGTTGCCGGATAAGGGATAGAGCTTCATCGTTTGAGGTGAGCAAACCTGAATAGGCAATTGTGGTGGGTAAGTTCGTACGCTGTGATACACCGTTAGGGAACGCGAATCATGGGAAACGACATTTGGATTGTCAGTGCGAAAAGAACGCCAATTGGGCGCTTACAAGGGCTGTTGCAACCGTACTCCGCACCGCAGTTAGGCGCATTTGCCATAAAGGCCGCGATGAAATCGCTGGGTGAAAACGTACTTTCTGAGACCGTAACTGATGAAGTGTTGATGGGCTGCGTACTACCAGCCGGATGCGGACAAGCGCCGGCTAGACAGGCAGCGCTCGGTGCGGGTTTTCCACCTAGTACAGGGTGCACAACCATCAATAAAGTTTGCGGTTCGGGAATGAAAAGCGTCATGATTGCTCATGACTTGATCAAAGCTGGCACCATTCGAACGGCTGTTGCTGGAGGTATGGAAAGCATGACGAATGCGCCCTATTTGTTGAAAGAGGTGCGCAATGGCATGCGATTAGGGCATCACTCCACTTACGATCACATGTTTCTCGATGGATTGCAGGATGCCTACGAAGGGCACTTGATGGGCGTCTATGCTCAGCAAATTGCAGATAGGCTCAAATTCAGCCGTGAGAAAATGGATGAGTGGGCAACCATGTCTGCAAAACGAGCGTTAGAAGCGCAAGAGCGTGGTTTGTTTGATGATGAAATTGCACCCATTGACATCCGGACAAAAACTGCCACAACCCAACTCGATTATGATGAGCATCCTCGCTCCATCGATCTAGAAAAAATTCCTCAGCTCAAACCCGCTTTCGATAAAAAAGGCTCAGTGACTGCGGCGAACTCCAGTGCAATTTCCGATGGTGCAGCCGCGTTGATTTTGATGGATGAAGAGACGGCGCGCCACCAAAATCTTACCCCGCTTGCCATCATCAAATCGCACGCGACTCACGCGAGAAAGCCGGATGAGTTTACGTTGGCTCCGGTCTACGCCATTGAACAATTGTTGTCGCAAATGGATTGGTCGATTGACGAAATTGATCTCTGGGAAATCAACGAAGCCTTTGCGGTAGTGACACAAATTGCGGTTGCGGAATTAGGGCTTGATTCAAGTAAGGTCAATATTAAAGGCGGAGCTTGTGCGCTCGGGCATCCAATTGGTGCCAGTGGGGCTCGCATTTTGGTCACATTGATCCACAGTTTAAGACAGCTACAAGCTCTGGGGATTGATGGGGATGCAAGCAACAAGAAAGTGATGCGAGGCGTTGCGTCACTGTGTATTGGCGGTGGCGAGGCGACAGCGATAGGTATCGAGATCCCGCTGTAATTTCTGCACAGTTAACAAAGGAGTAAATGATGACTCGTTTGGTTCCCTTATTTATTGATGGTGAGTTTCGTGAGTCTCAAACCTCAGATTGGGTTGAAGTCACCAATCCCGCCACCAATGACGTAATCGCGTATGTGCCATGTTCGACAAATGCTGAGATGAAAGCGGCCATCGAAAGTGCGCAAACGGCTTTTCAATCTTGGAAAGAGGTGGCGGTATCAGAGCGAGCGCGTTTGATGCTTCGCTATCAGCATCTTTTGAAAGAACATCATGATGAAATCGCGACCTTGCTTTCGCACGAAACGGGCAAAATCTTTGCCGATGCCAAAGGCGATGTTTGGCGCGGCATAGAAGTGGTTGAGCAAGCGGCCAACATTGCCAGCAACCTGATGGGAGAAACGGTCGAAAATGTCGCGACTGAGATCGACAGCTACTCGATAATCCAGCCTTTGGGTGTGTGCTGCGGTATTACTCCGTTCAACTTTCCTGCCATGATCCCGTTGTGGATGTTTCCCATCGCAATCGCGAGCGGTAACACTTTCGTTCTTAAACCTTCCGAGCAAGTGCCTTTAACCTCGATTCGCTTAGCTGAGCTTTTTGAAGAGGCAGGTGCGCCAAAAGGCGTATTGCAGATCGTTCATGGCCGCAAAGATCAAGTCGATTTCTTGCTTGCTCATCCCGATATTCGCACGGTGTCTTTCGTCGGCTCAGTGCCTGTCGCGCAGTACATTTACACCACGGGAACTCAATACTTTAAACGCGTACAAGCCTTTGCTGGCGCTAAAAATCACATGGTTGTCATGCCTGATGCTAACAAAGATCACGTCATCAACAACTTGGTGGGATCATCGGTTGGTGCTGCAGGGCAACGTTGCATGGCGATTTCAGTCGCGGTGTTTGTTGGTGAGTCAAAAGCCTGGATTGCTGATCTCAAACAAGAAATGGCGAAAATCCATCCCGGCGCTTGGGATGATGAGGATGCTGCGTATGGTCCTTTGATCAGTGAGCAAGCCAAGCAGCGAGTTTTGGGTTTGATTGAGTTAGGCAAACAACAAGGTGCGGTGTGTGAACTTGATGGCAGCCAATGTGAAGTCGAAGGGTTTCCCGATGGTAATTGGATCGGGCCAACGCTGTTTAGTGGTGTAACGCCGAATATGTCGATTTACACCCAAGAGATCTTTGGCCCAGTTTTGGTGTGTATTGAGGTTGAGACGTTGCAAGAGGCGATCGAGCTCGTCAATCGCAATCCTTACGGTAATGGCACGTCGATATTCACCGCTAATGGCGCGGCAGCACGGAAATATCAGCACGAGATTCAAGTTGGTCAGGTCGGTATCAATGTTCCGATTCCGGTGCCTTTGCCATTCTTCTCCTTCACGGGTTGGAGGGGCAGTTTCTATGGTGATTTGCATGCGTATGGCAAGCAAGCAGTGCGTTTTTACACCGAGACTAAAACCGTAACGGTAAGGTGGTTTGATGATGACATCCCAACAGGGCCGAATTTGACCATTCAACTGCGCTAAGTGAACAGCAAGGAGCTTTTATGGACTTTGAACTTAATGAAGATCAACGTGCATTTGCCGATACGGCTCAGCAGTTTTCGTTAGAGCGTTTAGCACCAATGGCCGCAGAGTGGGATGAAAAACAGAACTTTCCTAAAGACGTATTGAGAGAGGCGGGAGAACTGGGTTTTCTCAGCCTCTATACGCCAGAAGAACATGGTGGTTTGGGGGTAAGCCGTTTGGATGCGTCGATTGTTTTTGAGCAGCTCTCAATGGGGTGCACGTCGACGACTGCTTTCATGACTATCCACAATATGGTGAGTTGGATGGTGGCGAGTTTCGCGACCGAAGACGTGAGAGCCAAATATTGTCCTAAACTCGTCACCGGAGAATGGTTGGGTTCGTATTGCTTGACGGAGCCCAATGCGGGGTCGGATGCCGCTTCGTTGAGTACAACCGCGCACAAAAAAGGCGATACATACGTGTTGAATGGCGGCAAAGCATTTATCTCCGGCGCAGGAGAGACGGATGTTTTGGTCGTGATGGCGCGAACGGGCGAAGCGGGTGCCAAAGGTGTGTCTGCATTTGTTGTTCCTGCTCAAGCTGACGGCATCAGTTATGGGCGAAAAGAGCCGAAAATGGGCTGGAACAGTCAACCAACACGCGCGGTTACGTTTGACAATGTCGTTATTCCAGCAAGTCATTTACTGGGCGAAGAAGGGCAAGGCTTCATATTTGCCATGAAAGGATTGGACGGTGGGCGCATTAATATCGCGACCTGTTCCGTTGGTACGGCGCAACAAGCTCTGAATCAAGCTACGCAATATATGCAGGAGCGAAAGCAGTTCGGAAAATCGTTAGCGCAATTTCAGGCGCTGCAATTCAAGTTAGCGGACATGGCGACGGAGCTTGTCGCAGCACGGCAATTGGTGCGTTATGCCGCCAGCAAACTCGATCGAGGCGATCCCGATGCGACGACGTACTGCGCGATGGCGAAATGCTTTGCAACCGACGTCGGTTTTCAAATTTGCGACCAAGCGTTGCAGATCTACGGCGGTTACGGGTACATAAAAGAGTATCCCATGGAGCGTTATTTCCGTGACGTTCGCGTACATCAAATTCTTGAGGGCACTAATGAAATCATGCGTCTGATCATCGCGCGTCGTCTGCTCTCAGAAACGTCAGCGTTGCTCTAACAAGCTATCGGGTCTGCGCCATCAAAAGGGGAAGTCACATTATGTCATCAACGCCACAAGCCATTGAGCACACCATTCAAAATCACGTCGCAGTGATTACGATGAATAATCCCCCCGCGAACACGTGGACGGCAGAAAGCCTTCACGCTTTAAAAGCGTTGGTGTGCACACTCAACCAAAATAAAGACGTTTATGCCTTGGTCATTACTGGCTGTGGTGACAAGTTTTTCTCGGCAGGTGCGGATCTCAAGTTGTTTGCTGATGGTGACAAAGCACGCGCATTAGAGATGGCGCGCTGCTTTGGTGAAGCATTTGAAACCCTCTCCGAGTTTCGAGGTGTATCTATTGCTGCCATTAATGGTTATGCCATGGGTGGTGGGCTAGAAGTGGCGTTGGCGTGTGATATTCGAGTGGTCGAAGAGCATGCCATACTCGCGCTGCCAGAAGCGAAAGTTGGGCTGCTTCCTTGCGCTGGTGGCACACAAAATCTCACCGCGCTTGTTGGCGAAGGATGGGCGAAACGCATGATTCTTTGCGGCGAACAAATCAGCGCCTCTCTGGCAAAAGAACTAGGCTTAGCGGAGGAGTTAGTGCCAAAAGGAGCAGCCTTAAGTAAAGCGATTGCGATGGCTGATTCGGTTGCAAATCAATCGCCTTCTTCGGTCGCCGCGTGCAAAATTCTGATTCAAAACATGCGCTCTGCGCCACTCAAACACGGCTTAATGAAAGAGCGTGAATTATTCCTCGATTTATTTGATACAGAAGATCAAACAGAAGGCGTACGCGCCTTTCTTGAAAAGCGTCCACCTAACTGGAAGAACCAATAGGAGGCTTCATGGTAGGAACGGTCACCATTACAGAAATGGATTGTGTCGATGGCGTACATCGCATCGGCGTCGCGACGTTGGATAACACGCCATCACTGAACGCATTGACGTTCGATATGTTGCTTCAATTTCACGATCAATTGATCAAATGGCAACATGATCCGCACGTGGTTTGTGTAGTGTTAAGTGGTGCGGGAGAAAAAGCATTCTGTGCTGGCGGGGATGTGCGGGCGATGTATCACGTCATGCACAATGAGAGCAAAGAAGCGACCGTAGAATTTTGCACAAAATACTTTGCGTTGGAATACGAGTGTGACTACTTAATCCATACCTACAATAAACCCATCATTGGATGGGGTGAAGGCATCGTGATGGGTGGTGGCATGGGGCTGTTTATGGGCACAAGCCACAAGGTTGTTACGCCAATATCGCGTTTAGCCATGCCAGAAATCAACATCGGTCTATATCCAGACGTAGGTGGTACTTGGTTCCTTAGTCAAATTGATCCCGAAGTGGGCTTATTTCTTGGCTTGACCGGTGCGCTCGTTAATTCGAGTGACGCTGTCACTACTGGTCTGGCGGATTGGCTGTTGCTGGAAGAGCAATATCCCACTTTGTTAAAAGAGCTACAAAAAGTGCCATGGGGGACTTCTGGTGCGAAGGAACTGGTTAGTGCACTGTTGGCGTTGTTGGAAGAACAAATCATCGACAGCAAACCAACCACGCAAATCTGCCCTCATCTCGACCAAATCAAAGAAGCTTGCAAAGGCGTAGACCTAAACCTCATTGCTCAACGCATTATGGCGATGGAAGACAGCAGCCCGTGGATTGCCGGTGCGAAAGAAACATTTTCGTCAGGCAGCCCAATTACTGCTCATATTTGCTTTCGACAAGTCAAAGAATATCACCGCTTACCTCTTGCAGACTGCTTCCGATTGGAGCTGAGCCTGTCGGTTCGTTGTGCGCTCTTAGGGGAATTTGAAGAGGGCGTTCGTGCTCGCCTTATCGACCGAGATGGTGAGCCAAACTGGATGTTTAAAACGGTCAGTGACGTCGATGAAGATGTCATCGACTTATTGTTTACCTCGCTTTGGGCTGACGATGAACACCCGCTCGCCAAGCTCGGTGAACAGCCGCTAGGTTAGCCGTTAGGTCAATAAGGAGAATAATCATGAGTACCATCGCATTTATTGGGTTGGGTCGAATGGGGAATCCAATGGCGCAGAACTTGTTAGCGTCAGGGTTTAACGTGCAAATATTTGACGTAGATGTGGAAGCCGCAAAACAACTGGTGCCATTTGGGGCAGTGGTTGCGAGCTCGCTCGAAGAAGTGGTGGATGGTGCGAGCACCGTGATCACCATGCTTCCTGCGGGGTCTCACGTTCGGTCGGTGTATTTGGGGGACTTACACGGGGGCGTTGGCGTGATGAACCTTGTCGCACCGAATACGCTATTGATTGACTGTTCGACGATCGATCCCGATTCAGCAAGATTGGTTGCCAATGAAGCGGTAAACAAGCGTTTGTTGTTTGTCGACGCACCGGTTTCGGGTGGCGTCGCGGGAGCTAAAGCGGCTACGTTGACGTTCATTGTCGGTGGCTCGGATGAGGCATTCTCAAAAGCGAACGCCATTTTGCAGTACATGGGGAAAAACGTTTTTCATGCGGGTAAAGCTGGCGATGGGCAGATGGCTAAAATCTGTAATAACCTGATGCTGGGTATTTTGATGTCAGGCACGTGTGAGGCGCTGAACTTAGGCATTGATCATGGGCTCGATCCAAAAGTCTTGTCCAACATCATGTTGCAAAGCTCGGGACGAAACTGGGCGTTAGAGCTTTACAATCCATGCCCAGGCGTGATGGATAGCGCGCCAGCCAGCCATGATTATCAACCGGGCTTTATGAGTAAGCTGATGCTAAAGGATTTAGGTTTGGGATTAGATGCCGCATTGCAAACCCACTCCTCGGTGCCTATGGGAGCGTTGGCGCGTAACCTCTATGCATTCCATAACTCGAGCGGTCATGGCGAGCTCGATTTCTCAAGTCTGTTTGAATTCTATAAGAACAACAAATGACCATTGTGCTGGGAGCAATAAGCTCCCAGTTTCGATATTTCGTGTCTGAGCATCGACAAGTTTGGGAGAGCAAATATGGACATAAAAAATAGCGTTATTGCGATTACAGGTGCAGGGCAGGGGCTGGGCCAAATGATGGCGATTACCCTCGCTCAATCCGGAGCTGATTTGGCTTTGCTCGATGTGAATGAAACCGGTTTACGAGAGACACAATCACAATGTCAGATGTTAAGTGCGAAAGTGTTCACTTATCCGGTTGATGTGACAAATGAATCGGATGTGGAAGCGACATTTGACACCATTCTTCAAGATTTCGGTCAGCTCAATGGACTCATCAACAATGCGGGAGTGCTGCGAGATGGTTTGCTTGTAAAAGCCAAAGATGGCGTTATCAGCAAAATGTCGTTGGAGCAGTTTAATCTCGTCATGAATGTCAATGTCACGGGAACATTTCTGTGTGGGCGTGAGGCTGCTGTAAAAATGATTGAAAGTGGCTCACAAGGGGTCATCATCAATATCTCCAGCGTTGCGAGAGCCGGGAATATTGGTCAAACCAACTATTCCGCCTCCAAAGCGGCGGTCGCTACCATGGCAACAACGTGGGCACGCGAGCTTGCAAGGTACGGCATTCGAGCCGCTGCGATTGCGCCGGGGGTTGTACATACGGCGATGGCTGATCAAATGAAGCCAGAGGCGATCGAACGTCTAGAAAAGATGATTCCGGTAGGGAGAATGGGGGAAGCGAGTGAAATCGCTCATGCCGTCAAATACATTCTTGAGAGTGATTACTTCACCGGCCGCGTGCTTGAGGTGGATGGCGGAATCCGAATGTAAACGCTTTTTCAGAGAATGACTCCCTCAGGGAAGCATATTTGTCTGCTTGGTGACGAGTCGCATTGAGGGCAGGATCTGCTTTCTTTTTTATTACCAATACACATATTCATGTAGTAAATAAAATTCTTGCCATATTTAATTAAGAATAAATACCATTCAAATATTACGTGAAATCATTAATTTGATGTTGGTCACAATTATTTGGTTTGGTTTTTAATCATCTTATAACTATCACCGGATTTATGATCAATTCATCAGTCCGTTCTTTCCTGTCTATCTAACACCTTATTAAATATGGCTTTTACTCTGTGGCACGTCAATTTTACGCGAGAGTTTTAGCTGGTGGTTTACACACCTAAATTTCATTATTGGAAGGTTAGTTTCCAGTTGTGACTAATGAGCTTTAACTTTTTCCTCCTCATAATGCGCCAAATGTAACATTGTGTTTCAAAGTGTAACATTAAACTCACACTGTAAGTGTGGTTTTAACCACGCTGCAATCCCGTTTGATACTCGATGATCCCAATGTTGCACATGCTCAACACATAAACATTCTAATGACTATAACAACTGGTTCTTAGCTTGATACCGAACGTAATGGCATTTGCTTTGAAACCAGACAACCATCGAGAAAGTTAATGGAAGCCTCAAGATATAAACGCATCTTGTCGAGGGGGAGTTTGGCGTGCGTCATACTTTTCCTTTCAGGATGTAATTCTGCTTTGCTTGACCCGAAAGGTGCTATTGGTGTCCAAGAAAAAGAGCTGATCATCACCGCTCTTTTGCTGATGTTAATCGTCGTGATCCCTGTGATTCTGATGACGATTTACTTCGCCTACCGATACCGAGCAAGTAACACCGACGAAGAGTACGCACCAGAATGGTCGCACTCGACCAAAATCGAAGTGGTGGTATGGACAATTCCCATCATCATTATCGCCATTCTTGCCACCATCACTTGGCGTTCTACCCACGAACTAGAGCCATCCAAACCTCTGGTGAGTGATGTCAAACCGATGACGATTGAAGTGGTTTCGCTTGATTGGAAATGGCTGTTTATCTATCCGGAAGAAAACATCGCGACCGTAAACTACGTGGCGTTTCCGAAAGATGTGCCTGTGACCTTTAAGCTGACGTCAGACAACATAATGAATGCGTTCTTTATCCCGCGTTTGGGTACTCAGATTTACGCGATGCCAGGCATGGTGACTAAGTTGAATCTGATCGCTAACCACGAAGGGGACTACAAGGGCTTTGCGTCGAACTACAGTGGCGAAGGTTTTTCGCAGATGAAGTTCACCGCATCGGCAATGCCGGATCGCGCGGCATTCCTTAACTGGGTGCAAAAAGTGAAAGCGAGCCCTGATCGAATCGAAGACTGGGAGCAATACAGCTCGCTGGCTGAGCCAAGCGTTGCTGCGCCTGTCACTCTGTTCTCAAGTGTTCCTCCGTTTCTGTTCAGCAACGTCGTGACCCAACATCCGGGTTCCATGAACTGTTTGCCTGAAAACCAAGGATAATCACATGTTTGGAAGATTAACTCTGGATTCAATTCCATATCACGAGCCGATCATCATCATCACGCTGGCTATCGTCGCGTTGGTGGGATTAGCCGTGGTGGTTGCCGTGACTAAAGCTGGAAAGTGGCAATACCTATGGAATGAATGGTTTACTTCGGTAGACCACAAAAAACTCGGCTTCATGTACATCGCGGTGGCGATGCTGATGCTTGTACGTGGCTTTGCGGACGCGGTGATGATGCGTAGCCAGCAGCTACTTTCCTCTGCGGGTGAAGCTGGCTACTTGCCGCCGCATCACTACGACCAAATCTTTACCGCGCACGGCGTGATTATGATTTTCTTCGTTGCGATGCCGCTCGTGATTGGTCTGATGAACATCATCGTACCGCTGCAAATCGGCGCGCGTGACGTGGCGTTCCCGTACCTGAATAACTTAAGTTTCTGGCTGTTTGTGGTTGGTGTGATCCTAACTAACATGTCGCTAGGTTTGGGTGAATTTGGCCGTACCGGTTGGTTGGCGTATCCGCCGCTGTCTGGCATTGAAGCAAGTCCGGGGGTCGGGGTCGACTATTGGATTTGGGCGCTGCAGATATCTGGTGTCGGTACCACGCTAACGGGTGTGAACTTCTTCGCCACCATTTTGCGTATGCGTACACCGTCAATGCCTATGATGAAGATGCCAGTTTTCACTTGGGCGTCGCTATGTGCCAACATTCTGATCATCATTTCGTTCCCAATTCTGACTGTCACAATCGCACTACTGACGCTCGACCGTTACTTGGGCATGCACTTCTTTACCAATGATCTTGGCGGCAACGTGATGATGTACGTCAACTTGATTTGGGCATGGGGCCACCCAGAAGTGTACATCTTGGTACTACCTATCTTTGGTGTGTTCTCAGAAGTGACGGCAACTTTCTCGCGTAAAAAGCTGTTTGGTTACACCTCACTGGTGTGGGCGACGATCGTCATTACCATTTTGGCGTTCGTGGTTTGGCTGCATCACTTCTTTACCATGGGTTCTGGCGCGAACGTGAATGCTTTCTTCGGCATCGCGACGATGATCATTTCCATCCCAACCGGGGTGAAGATCTTCAACTGGCTATTCACCATGTATAAAGGCCGCATTCGCTTTACCACACCGATGATGTGGACAGTAGGCTTCCTAATTACTTTCACCGTTGGTGGTATGACGGGCGTGCTGATGGCAGTACCGGGTGCGGATTTCGTTCTGCATAACTCTGTATTCCTAATCGCACACTTCCATAACGTGATTATCGGTGGTGTGGTGTTCGGCTGTTTTGCGGCGATCACGTACTGGTTCCCGAAAGCGACCGGTTTCACCATGAATGAAACTTGGGGCAAACGCGCATTCTATCTGTGGATTGTCGGTTTCTTGATGGCGTTCCTGCCGCTTTACGCGTTGGGCTTTATGGGTATGACCCGTCGTCTGAGCCAAGACATCAACCCGGAATACTTCCCACTATTGGCGGTTGCGGCGGCGGGCACGGTTGTGATCGCTCTGGGCGTATTGTCTCAGTTCATCCAAATCTACGTGAGTATTCGTGACCGCGAGCAAAACCGTGACCTAACGGGTGATCCGTGGGGCGGCCGTACATTGGAATGGGCAACGTCTTCACCTCCGCCGTTCTACAACTTTGCTCATCTGCCAAAAGGCGATGTACTGGACGCGTTCTGGTATCAAAAACAAAGTGGCGAGTTCGACCCAATGAAAGAAGTGGAGTACGAACGTATCCATATGCCGAAGAACACGGCAACGGGTATTTATGTGTCGGCTTGGGCGCTGGTCTTTGGCTTTGCGATGATCTGGTACATCTGGTGGCTAGCGGCAGCAAGTTTGGTGGGTATTGTTGTGACATGTATTCAACACAGCTACAACGATGACGTGGACTACTACGTTGAAGTGGAAGAGATCAAAGCGATCGAAGCCGCTCGCCGAGCTCAGCTAGAAGAAGCGAAGAAAGGAACCGTGAAAGACAACGAAAACAGCGATGATCTGGAGGTGACCTATGCAAACTAATGTCGCAGCTCATCATGACCACGATCACCACCATGACACGAATGGCAACAAGCTGTTTGGTTTCTGGGTTTACCTGATGAGTGACTGCGTATTGTTTGCGACTTTGTTCGCGACATACGCGGTGCTGTCTAGCAACTCGATTGCCGGTCCTACGGGTAAAGAGATTTTCGAACTGCCTTTCGTGTTTGTCGAAACCATGTTGCTGCTATTTAGTAGTATCACTTTCGGTTTTGGCATTATCGCGATGAAACGCAACGACGTGGCGGGTCTCAAGCGTTGGATGTTAGTGACGTTTGCGCTAGGTCTTGGCTTTATCTGCATGGAAGTCTACGAGTTCCATCACCTGATTAAAGAAGGCTATGGCCCGCAGACCAGCGCGTTCCTATCGGCATTCTTTACGCTGGTTGGCACGCACGGCTTGCATGTGACCTTTGGTCTGATTTGGTTGGCGGTGGCTTATCACCAGCTTTCTACTAAAGGTCTGAACGACAACATGGCGATGCGTTTTAACTGCTTGAGCCTGTTCTGGCACTTCCTAGACATTGTTTGGATTTGTGTCTTTACCATCGTTTACTTAATGGGGGTGATGTAATGGGCCAACATGTTGAAATCAGCTCGTCGGATTACTTAAAAGGCTTCGTTGCGTCGCTGATCTTAACGGTGATTCCGTTCTACTTCGTCTGGGCGCAAACACTGCCAGCGAGCACCACTTACGTTGTGATGTTTACCTGTGCTTTGGTGCAGATTTTTGTGCACTTTAAGTACTTCCTACACATGGAAGCGAAAACGTCAGACGGGCGTTGGAACTTGGTGTCATTGATGTTTACCGCCATTGTTGTGCTGATCCTGATTGCCGGTTCGATCTGGATTATCTACAACATGAACGTCAACATGAAGTTGTAGGCGCGGGTATGCTGAAAAATTATTTGTCTATCACCAAACCGGGCATTATTTTCGGCAACCTGATCTCAGTTGCGGCGGGGTTCTTCCTCGCCGCTAAATCAGAACCTGCGAGCCTGACGTTGTTTTTAACAACCTTGGCTGGCGTGGGGCTGGTGATTGCTTCAGGTTGTGTCGTGAACAATATTTTTGACCGCGATATCGATCAAAAGATGGCGCGGACACAAAATCGTGAGACCGTAAAAGGGAACATCAATATTGATGTCGCCTTTGTCTATGCCTTGGCGATGTTGCTGCTGGGCACGGCACTGCTGTTCCAATTAGTCAATCCGCTTTCGGCGGTCGTGGTGCTGCTCGGCTACGTCTACTACGTGTTCTTCTACACTATGTGGTACAAACGCAACTCAGTATACGGCACTCTTGTTGGTAGCATCTCTGGCGCCGTGCCGCCATTAGTGGGCTATTTGGCGGTAACCAATTTCATCAGCCTAGAAGCAATTCTGCTGTTTACCATGTTTTGTTTATGGCAAATGCCACACTCCTACGCGATTGCGATGTTCCGTATGCAAGACTATCGAGAAGCGGGGATTCCGGTTTTACCCGTTAAAGAGGGTATTCATAAAGCGCACCGACACATGAAAGCGTATGTGGTGGCCTTTGGCGCAGTATCGTTGGGATTGTTTTTACTTGGTGAAGCTGGGTATGAATACTTAGCGGTCGCAGCTGTCGTTTGCCTTATGTGGATGAAAGTAACCTTTCGCAGTATTGACGACAGTAACTACGTCGCGTGGTCGAAGTCGGTATTTAAAGTCTCGCTGCTGGTGGTGATGGGGATAAGTGGTGTGCTTGGCGTCGAGTTGATACCTCTTGCTCTTTAGCTTCAGGTTAATCTCTTTAGATAAAATCAAAGCTTACCTCCCTGCAAATACAAGAATGGTCTTACTTGAGAGTAAGGCCATTTTACTTTTATGAGTTTTTCGCGTTACAGGCCTTTTGGAACCCCCTCCAGTTTTGCCATCACCTAGCCATGATAGAAAAAGTAAAAATGACCAGTGTGTAAAACATAGTGGAACGAACGACTTCATCAGACGTGTGATAATGCCAGCACATAGCAACATTCAACTTTGCGACGAGAATGTTTTATATGAATTACAGGTCAGTGAAATTTTAAAGTTGGGGGTTACTAATAGGAGTCAGACAGATGTTTAATTTCATTGGGATGAGTTCCTTGAACGTCATCCACTTTAGAAGCAGTAATCCCACCAAACCTTAACCCAGATTAAAGTTTTGTCCTCCCCAAAACAGTAAGGTGCGCCTTGTTGATGTTAAGTCTCAAGGATTCAGAGAAGGAACAGCCATGCATTATGTATCGCTGTTCCTTTTTCGTTCTTGTTGATTTACAAACGCGTCAAACAATAAAAACGAATTAAGAGGACTGGTTTTGAGTATTTTGTTTTCCGAAGCCCGCATTGGCAGCATGACACTAAAGAACCGCTTTGTGCGTAGCGCAACGTGGGAAAATATGGCGACTGAAGATGGCCACATGACGGCAAAGCTTTACGATATTTACGAAGAGCTTGCTAAAGGTGAAGTCGGGCTAATCGTCACAGGTTACGCCAATATCGTTGAAGAAGAAAAGCCCAACGCAGGGATGATGGGTATTTACAACGACTCGTTCATCGGAGAATACAAAAAGCTCACAGAACTGGTTCATCAGTACGATTCTAAAATTGTGATGCAAATTGCTTATGGCGGTACTAAAACCACCTACAACGTCGGTGAGCGCGTGATTTTTGCACCGAGTGATGTGCCTGAGCGCGGCACGAATACTCAAGGCAAAGCGATGACGAAGGATGAAATCGACTACATCGTAAAAGCATTTGCATTAGCGAGTAAACGAGCTCAAGAAGCTGGTTTTGACGGTGTCGAGATTCATGCCGCGCACACTTACTTAATCAACCAGTTTTTAAGCCCGTACTACAACCGACGCGAAGACGAATACGGAGGCAGCTTAGAAAATCGTATGCGTTTGCTTTTGGAAATTTATTCTGAAACCAGAATGTTGGTGGGGGATGCGTTTCCAATTCTTGTGAAGCTAACCGCGACCGAATTCTTTGACGGCGGTTTAACATTCGATGAAACACGCATCGTATGTAAGAAACTCGAAGAAGTGGGCGCTGATGCGATCATCGTCTCCGGCAATATTCACGGTAAAGCAAACGAACTTGTCGGTGAAAGATTCGATGGTTACACACTGCAAGAAGAAGGCTATTTTCACGAATACGGGCAAGTGATCAGTCAAGATATTCATATCCCCGTGATTACGGTTGGCGGGTTACGCGATATTGATGCGATCGAGAACATTGCTGAGAATACCAACATCCAGTTTTTTGCTGTTTCACGTCCTCTACTCGCTGAGCCACAGTTGATTAAACGTTGGAAAGAAGGCAATCGTGCACCAGTAGATTGTGAGCGTTGCTCTAAATGCCGAACTAAGCGCGGTAACTTCTGTGTGGTATATAAGAACCGAAACCGCCGCAGTTAGTGAGTTTACATAACCAATGAAGAAGCCTCCTCGTATCTAAGGAGGCTTTGTTTTTATGGCCGTCTTACCGTAAACACTCGACAGCTGAGTTTGGTTTGGCTTTTCTCATCAACTAAGTCCTATCGATTTTTTAATTCCATCTCATTGATAAAAAATGGGAATAATATTAATAGTCAAAAATATCAATAATAAGACAGTGTTTCATAGATGAAACTCAATGGCGTTCTAAACTTTAAGCGTTTTTATTTCAAACTAGGCACGAGGGTAAGGTAAAGGATCTGCAATATTGAATGCTCAATGGATTGCCGATTCTGCACTTTAGGTTTCCAAGCTTGTGCCGGAAGTGAATGATGACGCTCGAATGCGGTTTGTGTTGATGCGTGTGTTGTTTACTGGAAAATGGCTACTAAAACGTCACGTTTAACAGTGAGGAAGCTTGTACAAGCTCGTAGTTGCATCACTTTTTACAAGCGCTCATGTAAAACGTGAGAGGCAACTAATATGAAGAGTTTAGAAAACACAACCATTGAACATTTCAAAAGTCACTTTCAAGGTGACGTCGTTTTACCTACCGATTCTAATTACGATGAAGTTCGCCAAATCTGGAATGGCATGATTGATCGCAAGCCGAGTTTGATTGCTCGCTGTAAGTCGACAGATGACGTTGTGATGGCGGTTAACTTTGCGCGAGACAATGGTCAGCTACTTTCTGTACGAGGTGGGGGACACAATATTGCGGGCAACGCTGTCTGTGATAATGGGGTCATGATCGACCTGTCGCTCCTTACCCAAGTCCGAGTCGATGAAAATGCAAAAAGAGCGTTTGTTGAGCCGGGCTGTACCTTAGGCGACTTAGACGAAGCCACTCAAAAACACGGGTTAGCGACCCCGGTAGGAATTAACTCTACCACTGGTATTGCTGGTCTTACTTTAGGTGGTGGTTTTGGTTGGTTGAGCCGTAAATACGGTATGACGATAGATAACTTAGTCTCTGCAAACGTCGTTACTGCCGACGGACGCCAATTGCTTGCCAGTGAAACAGAAAACGAGGATCTTTTCTGGGCGCTGCGCGGAGGCGGCGGTAATTTTGGCATTGTTACACAGTTTGAATTCCAATTGCATCCCGTTGGCCCTGAAGTACTGAGTGGTTTGATTGTCTTCCCGTTTGATCAAGCTAAATCGGTCATCACGCAGTTTGCAAAATTCACCGAATCTGCGCCAGAAGAGTTAAGTGTGTGGATGGTGAGTCGTAAAGCTCCGCCACTCCCATTCTTACCTGAAAGCGTTCACGGTAAAGAGGTTGTCGTACTGGCGATATGTTATGCAGGCGACCCATCCGAGGGTGAAAATCTAATTGCTCCACTCAGAGATTTTGGTGACGCACATGGTGAGCATGTTGGCGTACAACCATTTGCTGCATGGCAACAAGCGTTTGATCCCTTACTCACTCCGGGCGCACGTAACTATTGGAAATCGCATAACTTTAACTCGCTAAGCGAAGGTGTCATTGATGCGGCGATAGAATACGCAGGGAAGTTACCATCGCCTCAATGCGAGATTTTTATCGCTTCTCTTGGCTGCGCGGCATCTAGACCAGAACCTGAATCTATGGCTTATTCTAGCCGTGACGCTAATTACGTATTAAATGTGCACGGAAGATGGGACTCCGCAGAAGATGACCAAGCTTGTATCGCGTGGGCGAGAGACTTTTTTGCCAAAACCAAACCGTATGCCAGTGGCGGTGCGTATATCAATTTCCTAACGCAAGACGAAGCTGAACGTACAGAGTCTGCCTATGGCCCAACGTATGCGCGCTTGCAAGAAGTGAAGAAGAAGTTTGATCCAAATAACTTGTTCAGAATGAATCAAAATATCAAGCCAGAGTGAGTGACTCGATATTCTGTTCTTCGTTATGTTGTATCTGTTTGGTAACTCAAGAATACGTAGCCACGGTCAAAGCTACGTATTCTTGTCCGGCATTCAATTCTGAACTATTTCATAATTTTCTGGGGGTTATCGATATATGCAAGGTTAGATAAGTGCCAGCAAGTAAGCTGGCTTTTTTGATCAACAAATTCTGTAAAAACCAAACTCATCAAACCAGTCATATTCTCTATCCATCTGTTCGTTTCTTATACAAAAAGTTAACAAATTAAATTTTTATACATTTTTATTGCATAAAAACTCCTTGTTGGTAATATGAATGCCAAGTGACAATTAATGCGGTATTGCAGCATGAGTATTCAGGTAAGCGGAATCAACAAATCCTACGGTGACACACAAGTTCTTCACGATGTGAGTTTCAATTGTGAAAACGGTGAAACGCTAGTGTTACTGGGCCCAAGCGGCGCGGGGAAGAGTTCTTTATTACGTGTTCTAAACCTTTTAGAAGGGGCGGATAACGGCAAGTTAAACATCGCTAATGACGTCTTCGATTTTTCGGCTGAAATCAAAGAAAAGCAAGGTTTAGCGCTTCGCCGTAAAGTGGGCATGGTATTTCAGCAGTACAACTTGTGGCCTCACATGACGGTCATGGAGAACTTGATTGAAGCGCCTATTAAAGTGTCTGGAATGGATAAAGAAGAAGCTAAAACCCAAGCTATGCAAATTTTGTCTACGTTGCATTTGGCTGATAAGGCCGACGCATGGCCGATGCAGCTTTCTGGTGGTCAGCAACAACGTGTGGCGATTGCTCGTGCATTGATGATGAAACCGGAAGTCTTGCTTTTTGATGAACCGACCGCAGCTCTTGATCCTGAAATTACTAACCAAGTCGTTAAGATTATTAAAGATTTAAGCGAAACTGGCATCACCCAAGTCGTAGTGACGCATGAGGTCGATTTTGCTAAGAAGATTGCTAGCCACGTTCTGTACCTCGAGAAAGGACACATCGTAGAGCATGGTACGCACGACGCTTTTGCTAACCCGCAAACCACACAGTTTGCTGATTATCTAAAGCACTAAAAACAACACCAATAAGTTCAGTCAACTAACAGATAAGCTCGGCTGTCATTGCGAGTGTCAGCCCAAGACGTACACACGGAGTATTGCAATGAAAAAGATTCTACTAACTTCAATAATCGGCCTTATTTCTGCAAATATGGCAGCAAACGCAGTGGCACAAGATGAAATCAAATTCGCGATGGAGGCGACCTACGCACCATTCGAATACATGGATGAAAACAATCAAATCCAAGGTTTCGATGTGGATCTGGCGAATGCTCTATGTAAAGAAATGGACGCAAAATGTAGCTTCCACAACCAATCTTTCGATAGCTTGATCCCTGCATTAAAATTCAAACGTTATGATGCGGCTATTTCTGCAATGGACATTACTGAAGCGCGTCTTGAGCAAGTCAATTTCTCGAATGCTTACTACGACAACTCAGCAGCGTTTGTTTCTATCAAAGACAAAGTCGCTGACCAAAACGCGTTAGAAGGTAAGCGTGTAGGCGTGCAAAACGGTTCAACTCACCAAAGCTACCTTATCGAGCAAATGCCGGGTGTAACGTCGGTTCCTTACTCAAGCTACCAAGATGCTTTCATCGACATGAAGAATGGCCGTATTGATTCTGTATTTGGTGACACAGCGGTAGTGGCGGAGTGGTTCAAGAAGGAAGACAACCTTGCGTACGTTGGTGAGCGCGTTACGAATCCTAAATACTTCGGTAATGGTTTTGGTATCGCAGTAAACAAAGGCAACGATGAACTTGTGAACAAGCTAAACATAGCGCTAGAAGCCGTGAAAGCGAACGGCGAATACGACGAAATCTACAACAAGTACTTCGGTAAGTAATATGGCGTTAACGGGTTACTCTTTGTCGCTTGTACAAGCTAGCTGGATGACGGTTCAGCTAGCCTTCACAAGCCTTTTAGTCGGTTTAATTCTGGCAGTGGTATTCGCCAGTGGTGAAATGTCTCGTCGCGTATTCGTGAAATGGCCTACAACGGCGTTTGTTACTGTGGTGCGTGGCTTGCCAGAAATCCTTGTCGTGTTGTTCATCTATTTTGGTTCGACTCAGGTTCTGTTTTTAATCACCGGAGACTTTATTGAGGTTAGCCCGTTTTTGTCTGGTGTGGTGGCGTTATCGTTGATCTTCGCTTCCTATGCTTCTCAAACTCTGCGCGGCGCATTAAAAGCCGTAGGCAGAGGGCAGAGAGAAGCTGCAAGCGCACTCGGTATCAGTCAGTTTCACGCGTTTGTGCGCATTGTGTTGCCACAAGCCGTGCGACATGCGCTTCCTGGTTTAACCAACCAATGGTTGGTTTTGCTAAAAGACACGGCGCTGGTTTCTTTGATTGGCGTGACGGATCTGCTGAAACAAGCTCAGCTTACGTCGGCAGCAACGCACGAAGCGTTTACTTGGTATGCGACGGCAGCGGCGATTTACTTAGTGATCACGCTTATCACGCAGCGCGCGGTCAAAGTGATTGATAAGAAATTCTCAATCCAAGGCATGAGTATGGGGCAGGAGGCAAACGCATGAACGAACAACATGTATGGCAAATGCTGGATGGTTTAGGCACTAGCCTTCAATTAACGGCTGCGTCTTTGGCTGTCGGCTGTATTCTTGCACTATTGATGACCTTGACGTTGATTCTACGCACTCCGGGTTTGCACTGGGTAAGCCGTGGCATCATCACGCTGTTTACTGGGACACCGTTGCTGGTTCAGATTTTCTTGGTCTACTACGGCCCGGGTCAATTTGATGCAGTAAGAGAGAGTGTGCTGTGGACTTGGCTGAGCCAACCTTGGTTCTGTGCCATGTTAGCGTTGGCATTAAATACTGCCGCGTACAGTACTCAGCTTTTTAAAGGCGCGTTTAATGCGATTCCTTCAGGTCAATGGCAAGCGTGTCGTGCGCTGGGTATGAACAAAAGTGCCACGTTACGTGTGTTACTTCCTTATGCGATTCGCCGCGCGGTGCCTGCTTACTCAAACGAAGTGATTTTGGTGTTCAAAGGCACGTCTTTGGCAAGCACTATCACCATCATGGACTTGATGGGCTATGCGCAGCGCATTAATGCTCAAACCTACGATACATTAATGGTCTTCGGTGTAGCAGGCGCGTTTTATCTGAGCGTGAATGGGATTCTGACGCTTATCTTCCGCCAAGTTGAGAAGAAAGCTCTGGCTTTTGAAGCCGTATAAATACCAAACCATTGTTGATTTAAGTTCATCACATCTTCAATTTCACCATGCCTCTGCGACTGACTCTCTGGTAGGGGCATTTTTTATTTCTCTTCTCTTGTTTTACCCGGAAGTGTAAAACTGCGCATCTTTCACCAAACTTAAGTGAGTAGATTTTTCTGGGTAGTCACATGGAACGACGTCATTTTCTTGCGCTATGGACATTGATGTTTGCGCCATTTCTTAAAGCGGAAAGCTCGATGCGTCCGACGCCTTCTCAGACCGAAGGGCCATTTTATCCCGTGGTGAAGATTCCACTTCGCCAAAATTTAGTATTGAAACCGGATACTTTGATCGGAGAGGTGATAACGTTGCAAGGTAAAGTGTTGGATGTGTTTGGTCGTCCTATCTCTGGCGTAAAAATAGAAATTTGGCAGTGTGATGGCCAAGGAATTTATGAACATCCGAATCAACCCAGCCAAAACAAGTTTGACCCAAGTTTTTCAGGTTTTGGCGCGACAGTAACTGAAGAAGATGGACGCTATTTTTTTCAAACGTTGTTTCCTGTCCCATACAGCTCAAGACCTCCTCACATTCACATCAAACTGTGGCGTGGCGACCACGAATTGTTGACCACCCAACTCTATTTGAAAGGACAGACGAGCAACGAATGGTGGGGTGGTAAAGCTCGTGACCATTTACAGTTTGAGCCGGTAAATATTGATGGGCGAATAGTCGGAACGTTCGATTTCGTGATTGCTTAATCTGTTTGATGTTCGCTAGCAAGGCATCAACTCAGCCAGTTGCGACAAGCATTCTTTGTCTAGTATGGGATGAGGTTCGACACCAGTCACCAAAACAATATCCACCGACGGTAGTGGAGGTAGATCTTCTAAGATCTTCAGATCATCTGTGACACTGATTCTTCCCATCGCGCCAATCGCCATGCCAGAGCGAACAATGGCTCGCTGCGCAGAAGAGGTGTTACAGCAAGCTAAGAGTTGATATGGCGTTCCTCTTTTGGTCAGCGCATTAATAGCGGCGGCGTGGTATTTACAATCGGTTTGAAATAGCGCGAGAGGGACTGGCTGTGATTCGTCGATAGCGAAATCGGGGTGACTGATCCACACGCCCCTATCACTTGCGAGCCAGTATCCTTCTTCGCTATCGGGTGCACGAGTCACGATGGCGGCGTCTAATTTGCCTTCATCTAGCCATTCACGGAGCGTCACGCTTGGCTCACTGTACACCTGGATAGAGCAGGTCGGTTCGGTTTGCTGCAATACGCGGATGACTTTAGGCAGCAGACTATCGTTATAGTCTTCTGGACATCCTAAACGCAGTGGGCGTTTGTTTTCGTAGCGTTTTACTTGCTTGACTGCTTGATTGTGCAAACTTACGAGTTGCTCTGCATGTGCTCGAAGTGACATACCCGCTTCGCTCAGTACAAGGTTGCGACCTTCCTTTTCGAATAAGCTGACATGGAGTTCATCTTCAAGCTTTCGCATTTGAGCACTAAACGCGGATTGGGTGCGATTGATTTGTTTTGCAGCACGAGTGAAGCTGCCTGTTTCAACAAACGCAAGAAAGCTGCGCAGCGCGTCAATATCCATATTCTTTTCTATCCATCGTTTTTGTTGAAGTATCCCATCAAAACTATCCGTTAGTTTGAAATAAAACAATCAGATATTGTGATTTCACGCTTTAATTAATAACAACACCATTTGGCATGGAGGCAACAATGCAACTCTTTATCGGGAATCAAAACTACTCAAGTTGGTCATTGCGAGCGTGGCTCATTTTTTCTCAATACGATGTAAAAGTGGATGTGACTAAGCTAACGCTGTTTACTGAAGACTTCTACGACAAGCTGGCAAGCGTAACACCAACGGCCAAAGTGCCAACATTGGTTGATGGCGAAGTCACGGTTTGGGATTCCTTAGCGATTTTGGAATATGTGAACGAGCAGTACCTACAGGGAAAGGCGTGGCCGAGCCATGTAGCGGACAAAGCGAAAGCGCGCGCGATTTCGGCTGAAATGCATTCGGGCTTTTTTGATTTGAGAAACGAGTTACCGATGAACTGTCGCGCACGTCGAAAAGTAGATCTGAGCGATGGAGCACTAAAGGATATTGCACGCATAGACGCAATTTGGTCTGAGCAAATGGCAAAGTTCCCAGACGCTTTTTTGTTTGGAGAGTGGTCGATTGCCGATGCTATGTATGCACCGGTTGCGTTGCGCTTTGAAACTTATGGCATTGAATTGTCCCAAGACGCTAAAGCTTACCAGCAAAAAGTGCTAGCAAGCCAAGCGGTACAAAAGTGGCTAGCGGAAGCAAGTCAAGAAACAGATATTGTGGAAGAAGATGAAGCAGGAGTAGAGGTTTAAGTCCTCGATTTTGTTTCACCCTTGAAAGACAGAGCATGATAGACACGGTGCTATCATGCTCCATTGACTACATACTCTGATAATTAGGCCCGCCACCGCCTTCAGGCGTCTTCCACGTAATGTTTTGTGACGGATCTTTTATATCGCACGTTTTACAATGTACGCAGTTCGCGGCGTTGATTTGAAACTTCACTTTCCCATCAATTTCGACCACTTCGTAAACCCCGGCAGGGCAGTAACGCTGGCTTGGCTCATCAAACAACCCGAGGTGCACATCGATGGGGATATGAGGATAAGTCAAAACAAGATGGCACGGTTGGTTTTCTTCATGTTGTGTGCCGGATAAAAACACCGAAGATGGTTTATCAAAGCTGATTTCTCCATCCGGTTTTGGATACTCAATCGGCGGGCATTCATTTTGGGGTTTTAACTGTTCGTGATCGTGGGAATGGTCTTTCACTGTCCACGGTATTGGCTTTTTAATCAGAGGAAGCCACAAGTTGTGCTCGAAGGTAGAAAGAGCTCCGCCAAACAGGCTACCGAACTTATGCAGGTTCGCTCCAAAGTTACGCGTTTCGGCGAGTTCATCGTACAGCCAAGAGGCTTCAAATCGCGTTTGATAATCAGGTTCACACCTTGAGTCTTGTAATGCTTGATGAATGGCTTCTGCTGCTAGTAAGCCTGATTTCATCGCGGTGTGGCTGCCTTTTATCTTCGCAACGTTAAGTGTTCCTGCATCACAGCCAATTAATAAACCGCCGGGGAATTGTTGTTTCGGTAAAGAAGATAACCCACCTTTTGCGATGGCTCTTGCGCCATAAGCGATACGCTGTGACCCTTTTAGGTATTGTTTGATTGCAGGGTGGTGTTTAAAGCGCTGAAACTCATCGAATGGGCTCAAGTGGGGATTGCGATAGTTAAGATCGACAATCAACCCAACCGCAATTTGGCGGTTTTCCATGTGATAGAGGAATCCACCACCAGTTGTGTTGGTTTCGCTCAATGGCCAACCGGCGGAGTGGATGACGTTGCCAGTAAAATCTTTCGCATCAGCCGGCAGCTCCCAAATCTCTTTCAAGCCTAATGCGTAATGCTGAGGTTGTTTGCCCGCATCCAAATCGAAATGACGAATGAGCTCTTTTCCTAAATGCCCACGGCACCCTTCAGCAAACAGCGTGCATTTGGCTTTAAGTTCAATGCCCGGTTCGAAATTGGCTTTCTCTTGTCCGTTTTTATCCAGCCCCATATCGCTGGTGGTGATACTAGTAACGGCACCTGATTCATCGTAGTTAATGCTCGCAGCGGCAAAACCAGGAAAAACTTCAACGCCAAGTTGCTCAGCTTGAGTAGCAAGCCAGCGACAAAGATTAGCAAGGCTAATAACGTGATTGCTTTCGTCATTATGCATGGGTTTAGGCGTGAGGAAGTGGGGCACACGTATATGATTAAGCTCCGTTGTTAGATAGAGAAAATCATCATGTTGAACGGGGGCAGAAACGGGTGGTCCCATTTCCTTCCAATTTGGGAAGAGCTCATCTAAGGCGCGAGTTTCAAACACCGCGCCAGATAATATATGTGCGCCGACCTCAGAGCCTTTTTCTACCACACAAATTGACAGCGCTTCGCCTTCACGATCTTGGTTCAACTGTGCTAATCGACATGCCGCACTTAACCCCGCAGGGCCAGCTCCGACGATCACCACATCAAACTCCATGCATTCACGTTCCATTTTTGTGCTTCCTTTTTATTTTCGTCATCTGGGTGACATTTTTCGTTTATATAGAAAACTATAGCTCAGTTAACGTAAACGTGAATTCGATGAGAGGTGGTCAGGGTTTTGAAATATGAAAGAGTGACATGAGTATGAAAATCAAACCGTTAGTGATGATTGTATCTGTTCGGTTGGTGGGTTTGAATTAGTGCGTAACGCAAAAAAGGCTTCCATTTAGGAAGCCTTATGTCGTTATGACTTAGTTACACTTGGCCTTTGCAGATGTTCTGCAAGCACCTTGGTAAAGCGCGCGGCTTCACCGCCAGTACAAGCTCTGTGGTCAAAGGTAATGGACAACGGCATCGCTTTTACGGCCACGGCTTGACCGTTACGGATCACGACTCGGTCCACAATTCGTCCTGCACCGACAATCGCGACTTGCGGTGGTGAAACCACTGGTGTTGCGAAAATGCCGCCAATGGCCCCAAAGTTGGACAAAGTAATGGTTGCGTGTTGTAAGTCTTCTCTGCTGATCTTTCTATCTCGGATTCCTTTGACGGTTTGATCGAGCCAGCGACGAACGTCTTGCGGTTCATACTCATCCGCGTGGCGAAGCACGGGGACATACAGTCCGTGACGGCTATCCACCGCTACGCCAAGATTGACGGTAGGATGAACACAGCGCGTCATGGTTTCGGCATCGAACCAAGCGTTGAGAGCTGGCTCTTGTTGGCAAGCGTAAACGATAGCTTGCACCAAACGAATGCTGATGTCCTCGTTTGGCAACCAATCTTCCAATAACGCTTCTTCGGTAATGGTCACCGCTGCGACATTTTGATGCGATTCTGCCATGGTCGAGACCATCGTACGTCGCGCTCCTTTGAGCACTTCAGTGCCAGGAACTTGTTTGCCTGCTTCTTCGTAAACATCGGCATCGACGATCAAACCGCTTGGTCCGCTACCGACCATCGTTTTCAAATCTACGCCTAGCTTTTTCGCTAGCAAACGCGCGGAAGGTAAAGCGGTGATGAGTTTGTCTGTTGATTTGTTGTGGCTGCCGCCCACCCAAAAATCATCAACATTTACGTTATGAGATTGGTGAGATACGGTGCCAACAACGGTTGCGGCATCGGCGGTTTGTCGTTTTTCCGCAGAGACAGTGTTTTCTGCGCCACTTTCGTCGATTTCTAGAAGTAGGGCGCCAATATTAATTACGTCGCCTTCTTCACCATGGCGGCTGACAATTCTGCCTGCGTACGGAGCAGGAACGTCTACGGTTGCTTTCGCCGTCTCAACAGTGAGGATCACTTGGTCTAGTTTGACCATGTCGCCCACATTGACATGCCATTTTACAATTTCTGACTCAGCGAGACCTTCGCCGAGATCGGGTAAGTTAAACGTCTTCATTTCCAATCCTCCACGAGCTCGCGCGCTGCGATCACAATGTCTTCTTCCTGAACCATGAAATAATCTTCGTTACGGTAATAAGGCATAATGGTATCCATACCTGTGACTCGTTTAGGTGGCGCTTTTAGCAAGCACATCGCGTGCTCGGCGGTTCGAGCCAGCAGCTCAGAACCCACACCACACGTTTTACTGGCTTCATGTACAACCAGCAGGCGTCCGGTTTTCTCTAGTGAACGGAAAATCGTCGCGGTATCAATCGGCTTAATACTTGCCAGATCAATGACTTCGACTTCGATCCCTTGGCTTGATAGGGTTTGCGCAGCTTGGAGAGATTCAACAACACATGCTCCCCATGTCACGAGCGTAATATCTCGGCCTTTGCGCAGCGTAAAACAAGTGTCTAACGGCAATGCTTCCCCGTTATCAATCACTTCGGATTTAACGGTTCGATAGATGCGTTTGGGTTCAAAGAACATCACTGGATCGTTACTGCGAATGGCAGCAAGCAGCAAACCGTAAGCACGCTGAGGGGAAGATGGAATCACCACTTTAAAGCCTGAGGTATGTGCAAACAGTGCTTCAATGCTTTCTGAGTGGTGTTCCGGCGCGTGAATGCCGCCACCAAAAGGCGCGCGGAATACAGCCGGACAAGTGAGGCGTCCACGAGTACGGTTACGCATCCTGGCCGCGTGACACATTAGGTGCTCCATAGCCGGGAAGACGAAACCTTGGAACTGAAATTCTGCAACAGGGCGTAAACCTTGAGTTGCCATGCCCACTGCAACGCCGCCGATTAAGGCTTCTGCAAGCGGAGTATCGATGACGCGTTTTAGTCCATACTTTTGTTTGAGCCCGACGGTTGCGCGGAATACGCCGCCGTTATCACCCACGTCTTCGCCAAGTACGACGACGTTTGGATCGTGTTCCATTTCATGATGCAGAGCGAGGTTTACTGCTTCAACTAACGTAAGTTCAGCCATGTTTGCCTCCTTGCATTCGCATTGCTTTATTGATCAATTCATCGCGTTGAGCGTGAAGCTCTTGAGGAAGCGATTCGTAGAGGTAATCGAATCCAGTTTCAGGCGCTTGTTGAGGCAAGTTTAGGTAGCGTTCAACCGCGAGCTCGACTTGTTCCTTGCAGTCGCTTTGCCATTGTTGCTCTTGTTCATCGCTCCAAGCACCTTGATTGATCAAAAAGGTTTTTAGTCGGCTCACGGGCTCGAATTGCCATGCGGTTTGCACGTCATCTGCATTACGATAACGCGTCGCATCGTCGGCGGTGGTGTGGTCACTTAGGCGATAACTTACCGCTTCGATCAGTGTCGCCCCTTTGCCTTTTCGTGCTCGCTCTAATGCGGTCATGGTAGCGTCATACATAGCAACAACGTCGTTGCCATCGACGGTAATCCCTGGAATGCCAGCGCCTTTTGCTTTTTCAGAAAGAAACTCCGCCGCGCATTGCAAACTGCGTGGTACAGAAATCGCCCATTGGTTGTTATTCACCACAAAAACCAACGGAATGTTCCATGTCCCTGCGCAGTTGATGGATTCGAGAAAATCTCCTTTGGATGTCCCACCGTCGCCACACATGACCAGAGCCGCTTCGTGATTGCCTTGAATTTTCAACGCAGAAGCAACGCCGACCGCATGTGTACATTGTGTTGCGATTGGGACACAAAATGGCAAGTCTCGGCTTGGGATAGGGCTGCCTTCTGGCGCAAAGTCACTGCCGCGCTCATCGCCGCCCCAATATTGAAGGTTTTTTTCCATACCAATGTCACGACACCACATCGCAGGCATATCGCGATAATAAGGGACAAAGACGTCATCGGTTTTTAATGCCCGTCCTACCGCTATACCAATGGCTTCTGAGCCAAGGTGTGAAGGGTAGGTACCTAGCTTACCTGTTCGTTGCAACGCAACGGCTTTCTGATCGTAGGTGCGAGTTAATACCATGTCGCGGTAAAACCCGACCAAAGTTTCAATGTCAGCCCAGTTGGGTAGTTGGCCGACTAGGTTCCCATCATGGTCGATAAACCGATGCATGGGTAACGCCTGAACGTTCATCTCAAGCTCCTTTTGACGCTGCGGGTCTTTTGGACTGCAGCTGTTCATTATTAAACCAAAGTCTGTATGGGTACTCAGTCTTTGATATCAGCGCAAAAGGCCATACCTAGGGTTGCGAATGTCATCGAGCGTTTGAGGCATCTACTTGTCCCTTAAACGATTGGTCTCTCACACCGCTGCTTGTTTGAAAAACACATTGTTTTAAAACGCAAGACCTCGTGTTGACTGCTATTCACTTGGCCCAACCCTCTGATTCAATCTTGGTATAACCAGATACAGTAAGTGTAAACAAAATGTTAAATTATGCTTTAATTCGAATTTAACCCATCAGTAAAGTTTTGCTTACACCCCATTTTTGCAGAGTAAAATACTGGTTTTTTATATTATTCATTTCAAAATCTGAATTTAATCACTTTTATGTGTTACAAAGTTGCAACAAAATTGGGCTGTGAAATTTGACAAACAAAGCTAAAGTATTTGAGTGTCGTAGATTTATTTGTTGCAGAAAGATAACTTCTTCCCAATCAGACAGAATCAAGGTAGGGTGGCAGTCAATTGAAGAAGTTTGGATTCCAACGTGCCTAAGCGGCGTTAATTCGAACCTAGTGTGGCTCAGTGTTTAGATGGCTACACAGGCTTTGAATGACGGGGGAGTGCAACACTTAGAATTCAGATTGGAGAAGTTATGTACCACGTTCACGTTTACTTTCCTTTGCAACAATTGGAAAAAGCACAAGCTCTGAATGAGATCATCCGCCAAGAGCGTCAAGATGTGTTGCGCGTGTATCCATTGGTCGACAGATTAGTCGGTCCGCACAAGATGCCGATGTTTGAAATGCACCTTGAGTCGATCAGTGAAGAGTTTTTGGTTTGGTTAGATACCATTCGTGGGGATTTTTCTGTGCTTATTCACCCGGTCAGCGAACGAGAATTGCGTGATCACACAGAGAGCGCGATTTGGTTAGGTCGCGAACTAGGTGTTTTCGAAGAAAAGCTAGAAAATTAACGATTTTTGCCCAAATGGCATAGACGTATGACGTCGATATCATTTGGGCGCGTTCCCTCTCTTCCTATTCCCTTCCCTGCAATCCATCCCGTAGTGTGCTAGACCTAGAGGTGTGCCTTCGCACGTTTAAAACCGTTAGCGTGTTCGTTTTTAAAACTAATATTACTCGCTGAGTAAACATATAAGATAGAAAAATCATCGCAATTCTAATCGCTTAGAAAGGCTTAAATACGCGTTAACCGATGTGTAACGTTAGCGATGACAATTAGGGAAGTGCAGTTTACGACCTCAATAGTAACGGCAGTGGCACAGACATTTCTAAGGGGGGAGTATGTTGACGATACTGTTGATTGCATTGGCGCTGTATATTTTCTGGCTACTGTTTCGAAATGGCCCTGCATTTGCCGAGCGACTCCCAGACCACAAACGCAATTGGGTTGGCCCCACCGCTAATCAAGAAGAATGGCGCGGCTATTGTGCGGACGTATTTCAACCTTTTAGTTCCCGCACGACTTTCTATGCTATTGCCTATTTTGCCAATTATATTGCAGTGGCGAATGCGATCTCTTGGTCCATTGTCTACGAAGGCAATTATCCTGTTATGATGAGCCGTTTCGGCAGCTACTTTATTGTTAGTACGCACGACGCCATGCTGGTAGCTGGATTTGTTTCTCTGGCTTTTTTTATCATTAACTGGCAATTGGCGATGCACTGCGCGAGTTTACTCAGCCAATATTTAGTGCGAATCCTTATCATCAATCGCACGCGTTTTGTCGCCATGAGTTTAGTGTTCAGCAGCTATTTTGCTTACTTGTTAACGATAGGAATTTTTTGGCTGTTTCACGACACGTACTCAATTTGGCAAGGATTGAAACTCACGCCTGCTTTTCTTTTATTAGCGCTGTTATTAGCCGTCGTGTTACCTGCCATGAAAAAAGAAACGTCCGAAAGCGAATAAGCGTGAATCGCTCTACCGTTTGAGTAGTAATTCATGTGCCATTGAGTTAGCATTGCCGACCTTTTTTTCGTCAGTGGGAGGACTCATGTATATTGGCTTTGACTATGGCACTGCAAACTGTTCAGTGGCAAAAATGGAATCAGGCGAGCCTGTTTTGCTAAATCTTGAAGGGGATAGCCCGTTCATTCCTTCCACCCTAGCAGCTCCGACTCGTGAGTCTGTGTCTGAGCATTTGTTTCGTCACCGTGACATCAAACCGTTTGATCAAGTTGGAGAGCAGGTACTGCGCCGCGCAATCAACTTGAACCGAGAAGAGAGCATCGAGCTGGAGCCAGAAGACATCGCGTTTGGTCAGGCAGCGTTGAACCGCTATTTAGAAGACCCACGCGATATCTATTACGTGAAGTCACCAAAGTCGTTTCTTGGTGCATCTGGCTTGCGTGATGTTCAGCTGAGCTTCTTTGAAGATCTGGTTTGCGCCATGATGGACAACATCAAAGCTCAGGCGGAAAATCATGCTCAACAAAGTATTACGGATGCGGTGATTGGTCGCCCGATTAACTTTCATGGTCGTGGTGGAGAAACGGCGAACATTCAAGCGGAAAATATTCTACTTCGCGCCGCCAAACGTGCCGGTTTTAAAAATATAGAATTTCAGTTTGAGCCCGTCGCCGCTGGACTGGAATACGAAGCGACGCTTAGCGAAGACAAACTGATTTTGGTGGTGGATATCGGTGGTGGTACAACCGACTGTTCTTTGATTCAGATGGGGCCATCTTGGCGAGGAAAAGCAGACAGGACGGCAAGCTTATTGGCACACAGTGGCCAGCGTGTCGGTGGTAACGATCTGGATATTGCGTTGGCTTTTAAACAGTTGATGTTCCCGTTTGGGATGGAAAGCAAGATGGAGTCGGGCATTGTGATGCCGACGACTCAGTTTTGGAATCCGATTGCTATCAATAACGTTGAGGCGCAAAACGACTTTTACTCACGTGAGAACTTAGCGGCGTTAAAACTGTTGCAGAAACAGGCGCAAGAGCCAGAAAAACTAGCGCGCTTGCTTGAGGTTTATCACGAATCATTAGGCTACAACATTGTCCGCCGTGCAGAAGAAGCGAAGGTGGCACTCTCTGATCAAACGGCTTACCGTACTGGTATTAACTTATTGTCGGAGCTGATTGAAGTGGACGTTCAGCGTGATGAGATGATTGAAGCGATTGAATCACCAAAGAACAAGATGACGGCGCTGGTAACAGAAGCTGTTGAGCAAGCAGGCGTAAAACCGGATGCGATCTTTATGACTGGTGGTTCCGCTCGTTCGCCGATTTTACGTGACGCGGTACAAACCGTGTTGCCAAATATTCCTGTCGTCAGCGGTAACTATTTTGGTTCGGTAACCGCAGGCTTGGCACGCTGGGCGGACGTTTGCTTTAAGTGATCTTTAGTTCTGAGCGAGTTACTGATGTCACGCGCTAAATAGAACCTTTTTCTAATAAAAGAGCCCGGCAGTATGACCGGGCTCTTTTGCATGAAATGAAAGGAGCTTAGTGGTGCATGTGTTTTTCCATATGACCTTTCTTTTCCACCGCCATTTCAACATCGATTTTGCCTGCGTTTTTGAACGTCAGCGTCATTGGGAAGCGATCGCCTTCTTGCAATGTTTGCGTTGGGTTGAAGATCATTAAGTGGAAGCTGCCTGGCTTAAATACCACGGTTTCGTGTGCCGCTACACGCACTTCATCAATTTTAATCATCTTCATTACTCCGTCTTCGTTCGCGTGAGTGTGGATCTCCACACGGCCAGCGATTGGGCTTTCTGCTGCGATCAACGCGTCTTCCGTATCCCCATGGTTGGTCAGCTGAAAGAATCCGCCAATAACAGGAGCATTTGGCGGCGCTTCACGACTCCAAGGATGATCGATGTGAATTTTTCCGGTTTCGTAATCGTGAGCAAGGCTCATAGGGCTAGCAATGAGAGCGATAAGTGACAAAGTGGCGATTTTCATTTGTTTAAGCATGTGTATTTTCCTTTTAAATAGAATGACTTCCCGAGTAAATGCTCAATGGGATAGTTGTTATTATTGTGAGCTTGGGTTCTTAAAGAACCATTAGGCAGGAAAAACACAAGGAGGAGATTGTTTTGGTGCGATATGCTGGTAAACCAATCTGCCGCATTGAGCAAAATGGTAGGGCGTGAGCGCGTGTTTAACGCGGCGTAACCACTGAATGGTGGCAAGATAGAGCCCAACCGCGACAAGCAAGAAAAATTGCACGGCTTGCAGCAGTGGACATTCAAACTGGAAACCGTCGTGTAGCTTCAAGTTATCAATAAATTCGGAAGACGGTTGAGCGTTTGCAGCGATGAGTGTATTGATGTCGACCCAGTTAAAACCCTCAGCGGTACAGAGCAACACCTTTTCATTCTGAACTTTGTTAAGCCAGCTTTTATTGTGCACTTGCGTGGGATTGAGCGCCGCAATGGAGGCCAAATACAGCTGAAACAGTACCGCGAAAATAACCGCAATAGCGGCGACGCGTTGTTTCTTAGGTTGTATTTGAGTGGTTTCCATACGATTTGATATCTGGCTGATTCGGCGCAGGATACTAACAAATAACCCTAAAAATGTAACTGCAAGATTTCCAAAAAGTGATGCAAGTGTATTTTATTTGTGTGCATTACCCACCGCGCGAAAATGTGCAAAAGGAAAAACCAGGTGAGTCGTGAACCCAAGGCCATGAACGACGGGCGATAGCGAAAATTGACTGGCGAGTTAGTGTGCAAAATTTGAGGGATAAAAGATCAAACTGAACACTGATTCTGCACTTGTTTTACGTTAACGGAATTATGACAGTAATTTAATAAAGGATACGGTATTCTCTCGCTCCTTTGTGTATTCCTGAGCGTTTCTTGCTGTGGCAAGAGAGGCGTCATCTTAAGAAATTTCTCCAATGAAATACGAACAACAGATCGAATTTCGATACCCTAAAGGTCGATTCGCGATGGTGAGTGTTTATACATTCACAGGCGCCGCTATTTTAGCGTCGACGATTTTTTCTCTATTGCTATTTTTGTCAATTGACGACAACCCAATGATGCAGGCGCTTTTTGGTGGTTTGGCCATCATCTTTGAAGCTGGCAAATTTTATGCGTGGTATGAATACGGCGAGCGTCGCGCCCACAGAAATTACGGTGGGGCAATTACGGCCTTGGTGTTTTACTCTGTGCTTGCCGCTATCTCTATTGGCGGTAGTATCGGCGGCATCAACAGCGCGACTAACAGCGCACAAAGCCATATTTCTGTCGAGCAAGCAAAAATCGAAGCGTTTAACCGCCAGATTGCGTCTATCGATAAACAGATCGAGCTGAACAACATAGCGGCGCAGAAGTACATCGAAATGGAGCGCATCGCAACGGGGGTGACGCGAATTCAAGAGCAAAACAAAACCCTGCGCGAAGAGCAGCAGAGATTGGCGATGGAGCGAGACAGTTTGCCTCCGGTAACACAAGGCTCGGTCATCGGTCTGATCGATAGCCTTGCAAATGCGTTTGGTACGACATCGCAACAAGCTCAGTTATGGCTGGTGGTGTTCTTATCCATCCTTCTCGATTTCTTTGCGGCGTTTTTTGTTGGCTTGATTGGTGAAGAACAACGTTTCCGTCATTATTACCGTCGCTACGCAGGCATGGCCGTGACATCAATTCGCGATATTGACCCAGAGCCAGCGGGTTATCTTCCACACATTAAGGATGAAGATGACCCCGCCGTTGAGCAAAAAATTGAAGAACCGGAAGAGCCAAAAACACTGCTAGAACAGGTGAGCGATGCCCTTAAAACTCATCAAATCACGTGTACGAAAAAGGCGGTAGCGAAGCAATTTAGACTTTCTGCGGAAGAGGTAGACAAAGTCTTCGAAGAGCTTGCAGAGCTTGGGCTGGTGGGTAAAAAAGCCAACCACCATTACCATTGGATTGGTCAAGCTGAAGCCGCTTAATGGTCTAGACTCAGTAAATATTTAAAGAGCGTCGATGGGCGCTCTTTTTTTATTTTCAGCCCTAAAGCACCTATTTCAGTAGGTGATAATTTACTTGGTTTCATCGTCTTAATGGAAGGGGTACAATCCATCTGAGATTGTTATCAATAGTAATTGTCTGGATGAACAAGCAAACTGGCTTAGTCTTTGAGTTGCTCATTTGTCCGGATTAGCACCTTCCTAGCATAGAGAAAAACGCATGAAAATCAGCCCTTATCCGACTGGTCGCTTCAAAAACTATCTAGAACAGAAAAGTACCGCGTTTCGTGATCTCATCTATCAGTGCCAAGTAAACACTCGTTATTTTGATGCAGGCGAAGCCATTTTGCGCCAAGGCGAGCAACTTCAGTACCTGTATATCGTGCCTGTTGGACGTGTTTCTATGAGCATTTTGGCCGCCAATGGGCGACGTTTCCAACTAGGGGAGGCGAACTGCGATTACCACATTTATGGCGAAATGGAGTACTTTACTCAAACCCCTTGCCAGTGGAATGTGGTGGCTGATGAGCACATGCAAGTCGATGTCATTTGCATTCAGAAACTGACCGAAGCACTACAGCAGCACCCTGAGATGATGGTGTTTTTTGCCTCTGCACTGGCAGAAGACTATCAGGACTCAATGGATATCTATACTAACCGTTTGCTGCATCCCATCACTTACAACATTGCCTATGATCTTCTCGTCCGTAATCAGACGGATACGCTGCTTGGTGGCTTTGACAAAGTGAACCAAGAGGCGGAACGATTTGGTACGTCAGGCCGAGTTTATCGACGTGCGGTCAAAGATCTTATCGATAAAGGACTCATTGCAAAAACCGACAATGGCTTAGCGATTCTTGATGAAATGGCGTTAAAAGCGTTCATCGATTCGCACGAATAATTCAATTCGGGATTGCAATGATTACCATTCATAAGTGCTTGAAATGGTTTAATCTAAAATCACTGTAATGAATGTAAAGTCGTATAAATCTTGTTGAATGCTTTTGAGAGTAACGTTATATTGCGAACGCGCATGATAATAGATCTCATTAAGGCTCAACAAAATGAAAAAACTCGTCAGTGCGGCTGTTTTCTCGCTGCTAACCATTTCTCCATCTTTTGCTGCTAACGTTGTTATTGACCATTACATGGGAAAAACCGAGCTAGAACAATCACCTAAGCGCGTGGTTGTGATTGGTTTTGGTCCTTTAGATGCTTTGGATAACTTCGGGATTGACCCTGTAGCTGTGTCAAACGCATCTCATCTTCCGAGCTACCTTTCTAAGTACAGCAAAGAGAATTACACATCAGCAGGCAGTTTGTTTGAGCCTGACTTCGAAGCTATTTATATGCAAAAACCAGATCTGATCTTGGTTGGCCCGCGTGGCTCCACGAAATATGAAGAGCTAAGTGAAATTGCCCCAACGGTTGTGTTTGCAGCTAAAGAAGGCGAAGGCTACTGGGAAGGCACGCAGGCTCAATGGCGTAACATTGGCAAAATCTTCAACATTGAAGACAAAGTCGAGCAAAAAATTGAAACATTGGATGCTCAATTTAAAGCGATTCGCGACTACAACCAAACGAACAATAACGATGCGCTAACGATTTTGAGCATCGGTGACAACATCAGTGCCTTTGGTGCGAAGTCCCGCTTCGGCGCGATTTACAATGACTTTGGTTTCATTGAAACGGTAAAAAACATCAAGACTGGTACACACGGTGACGTAATTTCTTACGAGTTTATCCGTGAAGCTGATCCGAAAAACATTTTGGTGATCGACCGTAACTCGCTGCATGCGAAGCCAAGCCAAGACCTTCGTAAATCGATGGACAATGACTTGGTGAAAGCGACGACGGCATACAAGAACCAAAAAATTACGTTCTTGGATGTTGATGCTTGGTACTTGGCTATGTCAGGCGTGACTGCGACAGAAAAAATGGTCAACGAGATCAAAAACACTGTCGATCTTTAAGCCCGGCTAGCAGAGGTTAACTTTGAAAAAGTTATTGCTAACCCTTGTGGTTTTAAGCACGGTTTCGTTGTTTGTTGGGGTGGCAGATATGACGCCCCAACAATTGTTTTCTGGCGATGCAAAAGCGTTAGAGCTTTTTTTCACTAGCCGTATTCCTCGTTTGTTCGCGATTTTGCTTGCTGGGGCAGGGCTGAGTATCGCTGGTCTTGTGATGCAGCAGATCAGCCAAAACCGTTTTGCCTCGCCTTCGACAACGGGAACAATTGAGTGTGCCATGTTGGGCTACGTAATGAGCGTGGTGTTCTTTGGCGATGGTGATCATCTTTGGTTGGTGTTTGGTATCTCCGTGCTCGGAACGCTTACGTTTGTGCATTTCATCCAACGTATCCAATTCAAAAGTGTGGTGTTTGTACCGCTCGTCGGGATCATTTTCGGTAACGTTATTGAATCGATGACCACGTTCATCGCCTACAAGTACGATGCGCTCCAAAGCTTGAGTGCTTGGTCGGTCGCGAACTTCGCCAACATTTTGCGGGGGGATTTTGAACTGCTCTACATTGCGGTTCCGATGGTGATTCTCAGTTACTTGTTTGCCGCAAGAATCTCTGCGGTCGGTATTGGTAAAGACTTTGCCGTGAACTTGGGTTTGAACTATCAGCAAGTGGTTACTATTGGCGTGCTGTTGGTGTCCATCATGTCCGCAAGTGTGGTGATGATAGTTGGTCAGCTGCCGTTTCTTGGCCTTATTGTGCCGAACCTCGTCAGTCATTTTTACGGTGATAACCTGAAGAAAAACATTCCTTTAACCGCCATGTATGGTGCCATATTGGTACTCGGCTGTGATTTGGTGAGTCGTTTGATCATCTTCCCTCATGAAATGCCAATTTCCATTGTGATCAGCATTTTAGGTGGCGTGGTATTCATTACGATGTTGCTAAGAGGTAAGCAGCATGCGTGATTCAACCAAAATCGTTTTGCTCGGTGTTATCGCTCTGGTGTTTGCCTTTTTGTTTATCGGCATTGGCTTGAACGCAGACAACTACCAGTACTTTCTTTCGCGACGTGTACCCAAAGTGCTGGCGATTGTATTAGCTGGCGTGGCGATTGCTCAGTCATCTATGGTGTTTCAAACCATTACGCATAACCGGATATTGACGCCAAGCATTATGGGCTTTGATGCTTTGTACGTGCTAACGCAAGTGTTGATCGTATTGTTGTTTGGTGGATTGAGCACATTAGTGTTGAATATCTACGTCAACTTCACCATCGCGGCATGCATCATGGTGGCGTTTTCACTGCTTTTGTTTGGTTTCTATTTCTCCAAAGGTAGCCGAAATTTGATCACCTTATTGCTGGTCGGTTTGATATTTGGGCAGCTCTTTTCCAACGTTGCGTCTTTCTTCTCGCTATTGATGGATCCCAATACGTTCGCTTTCGTGCAGTCCAAACTGTATGCAAGCTTTAACAACGTAAAGGTTAATCTCGTGTACTTCAGTGCGCCGATGTTGATATTGGCTTGCTGGTTGCTGTTTCGTATGCATCGCACATTGGATGTGTTCTGGTTAGATCAAGACAACGCGAAAAGCTTGGGTGTTGATGTGCCGAAAGTGACGCGCAACGTCTTCATCCTTTCTGCGGTTTTGATTGCAATTTCTACCGCGTTGGTTGGCCCAATTATGTTCTTTGGTTTGCTTGTGACCAACTTGAGCCGTGAGATGTTTCATTCCTATCAACATAAAACATTGTTGATAGGCTGTTCACTGTTGGCCATTAGCTCATTGCTTTCAGGGCAGTGGATCATTGAAAACGTTTTTAATTTTGAGACAACGCTAAGCGTGGTCATTAACTTCCTTGGCGGCATTTATTTCTTGTATCTGCTGTTGAAAAACAAAGTCGTATAAACATGATAGTCATAGAGAAACTAACCAAAGCATTTGGTTCGAGTAAAGTCGTTGATAGCGCGGATACTCAGTTCGAAAAAGGCAAAGTCACGTCGATCATTGGCCCAAATGGAGCAGGCAAGAGTACCTTGCTCTCGATGGCTTCGCGTCTAACAGAGCGAGACGGTGGTAGCGTCATCATCGACTGTAAAGAGATCGCTGAGTGGGATACCAAAGAGCTGGCGAAAAGGCTTGCTGTGCTTCGCCAAGCGAACTCAATCACGATGCGATTTACCGTGAAAGAACTGGTCTCTTTTGGTCGCTTCCCTTATTCAAAAGGCAATCTTACCAAAGACGATCATGCTGTTATTGCACAAGCCATTGATTACTTAGACCTGCAAGATATTCAAGATAAATACTTGGATGAGTTGAGTGGTGGTCAGCGCCAGTTGGCGTTTATCGCCATGGTGATTGCTCAGGATACGGACTACGTTTTCTTAGATGAACCGCTGAACAACTTGGATATCAAGCATTCATTGCAGATCATGAAGGTGATTCAAAGGCTTGCTCATGACATGAACAAAGCAATGGTGGTTGTGATTCACGATATCAACTTTGCGGCGTGCTATTCCGATGTCATTCTGGCGCTTAAACAAGGTAAAGTGGTGGCAAGTGGCGCGGTTGAAGAGGTGATTCAGGCAACAACATTGGAAGACATCTACGAAACACCATTTAACATCATTGAGTTAAATGGCAAACGCATGTGCACTTACCATTAATCTGAACCAACTTGTTGCCTTTAACGAACTGCAATAGATAGGCGAGCTTACTTAGTGAGCTCGTCTATGATTGGACAGCGACTTTTTGCATCGCCAGGACAAGCCGATACCCAACCTTCCAACTGTTTTTTAATTTCCATCAGGTGAGCAATTTTCTCTTCTACTTCGCGCAGTTTATCCATCGTTCTTTCTTTCACTTCGCTGCTTTTACGGTTTGGATTATGCGCAAGCTGGACGAATTCTTTACATTCTTGAAGTGAAAATCCTGCGTTTTTTGCTCGTGAAACTAAGTTAAGTTCTTGAATATGATTATCCGAATACTCGCGATAGCCAGAATCACTGCGTGCTGGTGGAGAGATGATCCCTTTGTCTTCATACAAACGAATCGACTTTGATGACAGTCCAGTTAGCTTCGCGACAGCGCCAATATTCATGTTTAACCTCCACATTCGAGATAACGCCGATGCCGTTAATTGTCGTTGTGTATCAGCGCGTTAAACATATTGGTTTCTACGCAGCGTTTGATTTGCAACCCGATGGCATTGGCTTGATGTTTAACGCGAGTATATACTCATGTCGCTGACGATATATACCCCCAAAGTACCTAAGTAGGCTGGATAGACGCATTGTTGAGCGTTCCCGTCACTCTTTTACGATCTCATGGGGCGGCACACCGAACACTTTTTTAAACGCATTAGTGAAATTAGAAGGGTGGTGATAGCCCGCTTCGTACGCGGCTTCAGTAATCGACACTAAACCACGCTCCAAATGTACTCTTGCGATCTCAAGACGGCGATAACGGATATAACCATTCACCGTCATATTGAGTGACTGTTTAAAGCGGCGTTGTAGGTTAGACACACTCATCGAGAATACCTCTGCAATGTGTTCGAGGCTCAACTCTTGTTCAAGGTGCGTTTCGATATAGCTGACAATGTTTTCCACGCGTGAATCACTATGACGTTCGGAGATTTTATCTCGGTAACAGTTGGTGTTTTGAGGGCAAAAATCCTGTGGCATTTGTTGTGTTGCGTGAAACAGAATTTGATAAATCAAACTTTCGATTTCGAGCTTGTCTTGGAAACGATGTGGTGTATCCCGGTTGGTGAGTTCGGTGGCAAGTTCAGTTAACACCTGGTTAAGCTCTAGGTGGTAAAAGGCTTGGTGCGTTTCAAAGAAGGCAGTACTGCAACACGACTCTTCCGTACGGGACTCTAACCATTGCGGCTTTACAAGAATATTAATCTTGTTGATCTGATTGTTTTCAATAAGCGAACGACGAAAGTTAGCAGGATGAATGAGATTCACCACCACGCCTTGAGGTGTATCACTGGCATCGAGGTCGAACTGTAGATCGTCGTAGCCGAAAGAGAGTTTTCCTTCGAGAAGAATGGTGATCAACAATGAAGCGTGCGCGGTAGAGACGATATTGGAGTCAACCAATTCAATGCAGCGCCCGCCATGCACAAAAATCTGGTCATTGTACTGATAAGACAAAAATTTCCCTTCGGCCAGTTGGGTCTGGCATGGTTGCCCTTGCGTCACAATAAACTGTTTTTCCGTGGCTTCCAGTTTTTGGGTCATAGCTATTTTGCCAAGTTTAGTTCGTTTGGCGGTGACTTCCTGCATTTGACGTTTCCTCATAACACTTGTGCGATTTCGCATAACTGAATCGCCTTTGTATTTATAAAACACCTGCTTATTATATCTGAGAATTATTATCATTAATATTTAGGGATGTACTTATGGAAAGCCCAGCTTGCTCATCAATCAAGCTTTCAAGCCTTTGCCTTGCAGTGGGAATGGCATTGGCAAATCCCGTTTTAGCTCAAGAACCTGACTCTCATTTCGAAGAAGTCGTAGTATGGGGAACGAAAGTTTCCAGCAATACCGAATCGATGTTCGCGGACGATATGTCATTAAAGCAGGCCGATCATATGTCGGATCTACTGCGTGATATTCCGGGCGTTGATGTGGGTGGTACTCACTCAGTCAACCAGCGCATCACGATTCGCGGCTTGGGTGAGACTGACTTGGATATCCGTCTGGATGGCGCGTCACAACACGCGAGTATGTTCCACCACATCGGTAACTTAACGCTGAACCCAGATATTCTTAAGTCGGCAGATATTCAAGTGGGTAACAACTCAGTGACGCAAAATGGGTTGGGTGGTTCGGTGTATTTTGAAACCAAAGACGCACGTGATTTGCTTCGTTACGATGAAACTTTTGGCGCGCGTGTATACGGTGGTTTTGCATCTAACGACAACCAACAAGGCTCTTTAACGTTATACGGTTTGCTGTCAGAAAACGTAGATGCAATGGTTTATGGCCACTATGTGGCGCGTGACGATTTCAAAGATGGAAATGGCGACAAGACGTTCGGCTCGGCAGGGGACGTTTACAACATTCTTGCGAAGCTTGGTTACGAGTTTAATGACATTCACCGTTTCGAACTTTCCTACGATATGTACCGTGACAGCGGCGATTACAGTCCGCGTCCTGATATGGCAGGTAGCGCAAACAATGGCTTGTCGAGCAAGTTGCTGATCCCAACGGATTATGATCGCGATACCGTCACGCTCAGTTACGAGCTAAGAGGGGAGCAGCACCAAGGTAACGTGACGCTTTACAACACCGAAACTGAAATCAAACGTGATGAAACGGTTATGGCACCGCGTTGGCCTTCGAACCGCTTGTCAAAGAACACGGCTAAGAACCAAAACCTTGGCTTAAATGCGAAATTCCAATCGGATTTTGCTCTCGCTCAGTTTGATAACCGAGTGACTTATGGCTTTGACTACATGGATAAGACGTCATCTAGTTACTACGGCAGCAGCAAGTTTATGGATGAATCGGCAGTTTCAACGGCGCTGTTTGTTGAAGATCAGTTCTTCTTTTCGGATGCCTTCTTTATTACTGCGGGTCTGCGTTTTGATGATTACAAACGTAAAGCGGAAACAGGTACAAGCAATTTTGATGACGTGACTTGGGCATTGGCTGCAGAGTGGGCGGTGACACAAGACTGGACACTGTTTGCGAGCTCGCGTTCCCTGTTTAAGGGCCCAGAGTTGATGGAAACGTTCATCGCGTATCAAGACGTTGCGTACCTCGATGAAGGCATGAAGGCGGAAACGGGCCAAAACACCCAAGGTGGCCTGCGTTTCAACAAGACGTTAGATAAACACTTCTTCGGTGCCAATGTGACGGTTTTCCAAACAAACATTGATGATTACATTGCTGATAAATACCAAGATGCGACTCAAACCTACCTGATTTACAACATCGGTGACGTTGAGATAAAAGGCTTTGAAGCCAGTGCGTCCTACGGGTATGACAAATTCAACAGTAAGCTTTCTTACTCGCAGTCTGATACCAAAAACAAGAACACTGGCGGCCCAGTTGCAGGTGGAAATGGTCGCAGTATCGACATGGGTGACAGCATTGCTTTAACGCTGGATTACCAATCTGATTCGCTAGAAACCATCTTTGGTTGGACATCCATGTTTGTACTTGAAGAAGACAATGTGTTTGATGGTCAGCCTGCTAAAGATAGCTACGATGTGCATAATCTGTACGCTCAGTGGGTGCCGTCAAACGTTGATGGCTTATCGGTAACGTTCGGTATCGATAATATCTTCGATGAGGTTTACACATCACATGCGTCACGTTCGGGCACGGTACGCGGCTTCACGCTAGATGATTACGAACCAGGTCGCAATTTCAAGCTTTCAGCGGCTTACCAATTCTAAAACCTATTCATAAGGCTCTCGAAAGAGGGCCTTTTTCCACGAATAAGTAAAGTGACAATATGATCAAAGAAACGACCCAGATTGAAAGTGAACACGCGAGCAAATACTTAGTGACGCTATGCCGACATTTCGCACGTAAAGTGCCTGCAACGTGGGATGAACAAAGTGGCTTGGTAACATTCCCTGTTGGAAAGGCAGAATTCAGTTTGAATGGGCTCTGCCTCATTATTGCGTGTGAAGCGGATTCTGAAAAGCAGTTGGAGCAAGTGAAGGGCATTATCGAATCGCATGTCGAAATGTTTTCACGTAGAGAGACGCTCGAGCTTGATTGGATTCGATAAAAACGAAATTTAGACAATAAAAAAGCCCGCAGTGTATGACTTGCGGGCCTTTCAAAATACGAGTTTTATTGGGCTTTTTCAGGCTCTAGGCTTTTTTTTTCCTGCTGCATTTTAGCTAGGAAGTACACGTTAACACATGCAATAAAGCCGTTTGTTAGCACTACTGGCCACGAATCAATCATCAGTCCGTAAGCAGTGAACAGTGCACAGCCGATAAAGTTAAGGATACGAAGCTTAACAATATCTTTCATAGTTAGCGAAATTGCGACCATGATTGAAGCTGCGTAGCCTAAAATCTCAACCATATTCATTTCCATTATTTGACCCTCTTTAAATCTGCCGAATTTGTCGGTACCAATTCTTCTCATCTTGAGATTAGCGAGGAAGCTCCATGCCTCGAATGGTCTTTATTTTTGTATTGGCCGTACTATATCAATGGAAAAACCGTGATGAAAGCCTCAAATCAAGGTTAAGAGAAGGTTAGCGATTACGCAAACGTTTAGGGAGAAAATTACTGATAACTTTACTTATTATGTTGATTGATAATAGCGATGGGATTGATAGCTCAAACGCAGTTGAATATATGGGCATATTATCCTAATATTGCAAATGAGAATTATTTCTATTTGTGTCGTTTTTATGATGTATTTTTCTGCTAGTTTGGTTGTTTTATGCGCTGTTGCGCTTCGGACAAAACCTAATTCATGGTGTGTAGGTTTGCACATGGCTTTACACATGATGTTAGCCCTGTTTTTCCAACCTATTTATCTCGTTCAGTATCTAATTGTGACGTTCTTTTCTTCTCCTTTACTAATAAAGTTATCAACTCGCTCAAGTCTCTACAGTATTTTGTTTGCGTTTTTACCGCTTTTGATCGCAACTGGCAGTATCGCTTTTAGTTAAGTGACTTTGATAACTCCGTTTTTTATCAGACCGACTACACTTGTTTAGAAATAAGTGACGCATTTCATATAATTAATTGATATTGCGCCGCTAGGATATGTGTCCCATTTTTGTGACAGATAGTAACTTTCACTTGTTTTGGGATGTGGAACGCAATAAGTCGATTGTTTAATGAGTTGATAGTTAGTTTAATCAACCAACGATGTGCAAAACACCACATATATTCAACTAAAAACTATGCAATAGGTTAATGGGAAACGTTGGCCATTAGCGGAGGTCAGATGAGTACGCAAACCGTGCCGCAAAACGCGATTGTAAATGCTGTCAAAGGGGAAGTTTTGGTATTGGATCTTACAGGTAAGATCCGAGTGGTAAGCGCCGGAGATGCGTTAAATACAGGGGATGTCATTGTCACAGAAAACAATGCGTCTTTGGATGTTCTAATCAATAACGAGCTCTATCTTGTCGACCAAAACTGTGTCGCGTGTCTTCCTGAGCCTTCATCAGAACAACCGGAAACTTTGGTTCAAACCTCGGTTGATGGTCAAATTGCTTTCGACCCGGCGGCGATTGATAGTGCTAATTTTGACGCAAATGATGTTGCTGCTATCCAACAAGCGATTTTGGAAGGTGCCGACCCGACGGCAATTCTTGAAGCAACGGCCGCTGGTGGTGATGCGTCTGGCTCGGCAAATGCTGGCTATGTGACGGTTGAATACAACAACCCAGAAATGCTTGCCTCGACGTTTTTCGAAACCTCTGCAACACGCACTGGCGTGCAAGATCGCGAAGAAACCGATGACATTAACGTCACCATTTTTGCTGATGGTGGACAATCTCTTGAATCGGAAGTAACCGAAGGTTCGATTTCCCTTACGACTTATCCTCAATCTATTGCAACCAGCGTATCCGTTGAGGCGGGCGATCTCCCGCTTGACCCTAGCTCATTTGTGCCATCTGCTGCTTCACTAGAGTCGCTACTGGCCGAGTTGAACACCGATATTCAATCTGGTGGTAAAGCTGTCGAGTTCTCATACGACGAAGCGCAAAATGCCATCATTGGTGTTCAAGATGGCAATGAAGTCCTACGTATTGAAATTGAAGCGACTTCGCTAGGTCGTGATATCGAGTTGGAGGTGACGACCACCATAAGCCAAGGCATTGACCATGTTGCGTCTGTAGATGACGGGCAGGTGTCGATTGTTGGTGACCGCATCAGTATTGAGTTTGAGATGACGGGTACTGATATTGGTGGTAACAGCATTCGTACGCCAATTGATTTTGTCACGACGATTATCGATGGTGATAATCCAGCGCCGCAAGACATCTCGTTTGAGAATGAAGAATCTTCATCGACGCCAATTACGGGGACGTTTGTCGAAATTGGCAGTGACCAGTTGGCTTCAGTCACTTTTAATCAGGAAAGTTTGTCGCAATTTGATGGTTTGTTAACTGATAACCAAGCGACGGTTGCGACCTTGTCTGAAGATGGCAGTAACATCACGTTAACCGTAGCTGGTACGGGAGAGGTGGTATTAAGCATCACGTTAAACACCGACGGCACGTACCAATTTGAACAGTTCAAACCGCTTGAGCAGACGAATGATAGCGATACGATAGTGCTTTCCCTTCCAACGACGATCGTGGATTTCGACCAAGATACGGTCAGTAATACCTTTGTGATTACAATTGCTGATGGAGATAACCCAGTCATTAACAATGTCACAAGCTTGTCTTTAGACGAGTCTGGCGTCGAGCAAGGTTCTCTACAGGGCATCGCGATTACTAGCGGTACCGGATCAATTTCGGCAGCCGCAGGCAGCGATATTATTGATCACTTCGAAGTAGAACCAACGGAATTTAATGTCTCTGGCGAGTTGCAATCGCAAAGGCAAACTGTACTTCTTGAACTCACTTCTGATGTCAATGGCGTTCGTACTTACGAAGGCTACATTGAGCTTGATGGTGTGCGCATTACGGTATTCGACATCAGTATCGACTCACCGTCTCAAGGCGAATATCAGTTCAACCTCTATGAACAGCTGGATCATACTGGCGCAAACGACGAATCGTTAACGTTCACCATTCCAGTTTATGCCGTTGATGCCGACGGAGACCGCTCTTCTTTGACGCTAGGTTCGAACGATGCCAAAGCCGCAGAAATCGTTATAGAAGTTAAAGATGATGCGCCTTCTATTGATGGTGTGGAAGCTTTAACGGTGGATGAAGACGACCTTGCGAGCATCGGCTCGGATCAAAATGATTCTGTTTCGGTTGACGGCAAGTTCACCACGACAGAAGGCTCCGACCGAGTGGTGAGTTATCAACTCGACACATCGACCAACCCAATTGATGGCTTGACTTCACATGGTGAAGCCGTTGAGCTGGTAGAAACCGCAAATGCCGACGGCAGCTTCACTTACACCGCGACAGCAAACGGCAACTCAGTATTTACGCTGGTGGTGAATACCGATGGTTCATACAACTTTACGTTAGAAGGCCCAATCGATCACGCTAGTGGCAGTGATGCGTTAACACTGAATTTCCCGATTACAGCGACGGATTTTGATGGCGATAGCAGCACCATGGTTTTGCCTGTCACCATTCAAGACGACATTCCTACGATTGAGAATGTCGAGCCTCTCACTGTAGATGAAAATGACCTAATTTCGAATGGTGGACAATCAAACGCACTGTTGGTTGAAGGGCAGTTCACGACCACGCAAGGCTCAGATGGTGTGGTTCAGTACCAGCTTGAAACAGGTTCAGACCCGCTAAACGGTTTGACCTCCAACGGTCAAGTTATCACGTTGGCCGAAGTCAGTAATGCCGACGGTAGCTTTACCTACACGGCGACGGCAAACGGCAATTCGGTATTTACGTTACAGGTAAACAGTGACGGGAGTTACTCGTTTGAACTGCAAGGGGCTGTTGATCATGCTCCAAATAGTGACACCTTAACGTTAGACTTTTCCATCATCGCGACGGATTTTGATGGCGACACGAGCAAAATTACGTTGCCAGTCACGATCGTTGACTCATTGCCAGTTGTAACGGATTTTGAAGCGATCAGTGTTGATGAAGACGATCTGGCTGGTATCGGTTCAGACCAAAACGACCCAGTTTCAATTGATGGCCAGTTTACGACCACTGAAGGTGCAGACAGAGTTGTGAGTTACCAGCTTGACTCGAATGCGACACCTGTTGATGGATTAACCTCACAAGGCGTAGCCGTCACAATGACGGAAACGGCTAATTCTGATGGCAGCTTCACCTATACGGCAACGGCAGGGACAAATCCGGTATTTACATTAACTGTCAATCCCGACGGCAGCTACAACTTTACACTTGAAGGCGCGATTGACCACGCAGCAAACAGTGACAGCTTAACGCTCAACTTCCCGATCACAGTGACCGATTTTGATGGAGACACGACTTCCGCCGTTATTCCTGTCACGATTACCGATGACCAACCGACTATCACAAATGTTGAAGCCATCAGTGTTGATGAAGACGACTTAGCGAACATCGGTTCGGACCAAAATGATTCACTTTCGATTGATGGTCAGTTCACGACAACGCAAGGTTCTGACCGTGTGGTGAGTTACCAGTTAGATACCTCTGTCGATGTGGTTGCAGGGCTCACCTCGCAAGGCAATCCAGTGACGTTGATAGAGACTGCCAATCCTGATGGCAGCTTCAGCTACGTTGCGATCGCTGATGGCAACCCTGTCTTTACGTTGGTCGTGAAAACGGATGGCAGTTATAACTTCACACTGGAAGGCCCAATCGATCACGCTATAAATAGCGATGAGCTAACGCTGAACTTCCCAATTATTGCGACTGACTTTGATGGCGATACAACTTCTGCCACCATCTCAGTGACTATTGTCGACGATAAGCCAGTCATAACGAATGTGGATGCAATCCAAGTTGATGAAGATGACTTGACGGGGATTGGTTCAGACCAAAATGATGCACTTTCCATCAACGGCCAATTTGCAACAACGCAAGGTTCTGATGGTGTCGTTAGTTATCAATTGGATGCTTCTACCGACCCTGTCGCAGGGCTGACGTCTCAAGGCGTCGCGGTAACGATGACTGAAACGGCCAACCCAGACGGCAGTTTTACTTATCAAGCCACCGCAGGTGGTAACGTCGTCTTTACCTTGATTGTTAACGTAGATGGTTCTTATAACTTTACGCTAGAAGGCCCAATCGACCATGCCAATGGTAGTGACGATTTAACGCTGAACTTCCCAATCATTGCAACGGACTTTGATGGTGACACCAGCTCCGCGGTGATCCCAGTGACCATCGTAGATGACCAACCAACTATCACAAACGTCGATTCTATTACGGTTGATGAAGACGATTTATCGGGCGTTGGTTCTGCTCAGGATGGCGTTGTTTCTATTGACGGTAAATTCACCACAACAGAAGGTTCTGACCGAGTGGTGAGCTATCAACTCGATGGTTCGACGAACCCTGTAGCAGGATTAACGTCGCACAGCCAAGCGGTTGTACTCGTAGAAACGGCAAATGCTGACGGCAGCTTCACTTACACTGCGACGGCAGATGGCAATCCAGTATTTACGTTGGTAGTGAATGTGGATGGCTCTTACAACTTCACGTTGGAAGGGCCAATCGATCACGCTATTAATAGCGACGAGCTAACGCTGAACTTCCCAATCATCGCAACGGACTTTGATGGTGACACCAGCTCTGCGGTGATCCCAGTGACTATCGTCGATGACCAACCGACCATCACAAACGTCGATGCCATTACAGTGGATGAAGACGATTTAACGATTATTGGCTCTGCTCAAGATGGCGTTGTTTCTATTGATGGCAAGTTCACCACAACGGAAGGTTCTGACCGAGTGGTGAGCTATCAACTCGACGGCTCGACGAACCCTGTAGCAGGATTAACGTCGCACGGCGAAGTTGTTGATTTGGTTGAAACAGCGAATGCAGATGGCAGCTTTACTTACAGTGCGACAGCAAATGGCAACCCTGTCTTTACGTTGGTGGTGAATACCGATGGTTCATACAACTTTACGTTGGAAGGCCCAATCGATCACGCGACTGGTAGTGATGAACTGACGCTAAACTTTCCAATCATCGCGACCGATTTTGATGGCGATACGTCATCGGCAACCATCCCTGTAACCATTGTTGATGACCAGCCAACAATTAACAATGTTCAAGCGATCACCGTTGATGAAGATGACCTCGCGCAGATTGGCTCGGCTCAAGACGGTTCAGTATCGATTGACGGACACTTCACCACCAATCAAGGTTCTGATGGTGTAGTGAGTTACCAATTGGATGCCAGTGCGACGCCTATTGATGGGCTTACTTCGCAAGGTGTTGCGGTGACATTGAGTGAAACGGCAAATCCAGATGGTAGTTTCACTTATACGGCAACCGCAGGAACCAATCCTGTCTTTACGTTAATTGTTAATCCAGATGGCAGTTACAACTTTACGCTCGAAGGTCCAATTGACCATGCGAGTAACAGTGACGAACTGACGCTGAATTTCCCAATCATCGCGACGGATTTTGATGGTGACACCACTTCTGCCACGATTCCTGTGACCATTGTTGATGACCAACCAGTGATCACAAATGTTGCGCCAATTACGGTCGATGAAGATGACTTGAACAACATTGGTTCTGATCAAAAAGATGCGCTTTCCATAGACGGTAAATTCACTACGACTCAAGGCTCGGATAGTGTCGTCAGTTATCAGCTCGATGCGAGTGCGATGCCTGTTGATGGGCTTACTTCGCAAGGCGTTGCCGTAACCATGACTGAAACTGCAAACACAGATGGCAGTTTTACTTACACAGCCACCGCGGGTGCGAATGCTGTGTTTACGCTCGTTGTAAAACCGGATGGCAGTTATAATTTTACCCTTGAAGGGACACTTGACCATCCAATCGGTGCAGATGAGCTAACGCTGAATTTCCCTATTATTGCGACCGATTTTGATGGCGACACCACGAGCGCGACTATTCCAGTCACGATTGTTGATGATCGACCAACACTCGATGGTATCGACGTAAACAGCGTACTCACAGTAGACGAAGATGATTTGCCAACCGTGGGTTCTGATGGCAATGAACCAACGAGTATTATTGGTAAGTTTGTCGCGACAGAAGGTGCGGACCATATCGTCGAGTACCATATCGTTGACTTGAACACGCCAGTTCAAGGCTTAACGTCTGGTGGGCAATCACTGACTCTCGTTGAAGTTTCTAATTCAGGTGGCGTATCCGTTTATGAAGCCATTATTGATGGAACAACAACACCTGCTTTTCGAGTGACGTTGGATGTTTCTGATGGCAGCTACAAGTTTGAACTACTTGAGCCACTCGATCATCCAACCGCGAATGGTCAAAACGACATCGTCATCAACCTTCCTATCGCAGCGACGGATTTTGATGGTGATGTTTCGAATACTCTCACGTTGCCGATCACTGTTGTGGATGACGTACCAACCATCGACGGTTTGGCTCAGGGTAGTGAACAGACCGTCGATGAGGACGACCTACCGCAGGGTACTGACCGTACTCAAGACACCATCATCGGTGGTACCTTCGATGTAACAGAAGGGGCAGACCAAGTCACCTCGATTCAACTGAGTGATTTGACGACGCCAGTTAGTACATTGATGTCTGGCGGAGAGGTAATCACCTTAGTCTTAACGTCCAGTACTGGCGGGGTGAATGTTTATCAAGGTATCACGGTTAATTCTCAAGAAGTGGTGTTTGAGTTAACTCTGAATGCGTCAAATAGCTCCTATGAGTTTGATCTTAGAAAACCACTTGATCATCCTGATGGCAATCAGCAAAACAACATTGTAATCGAACTGCCAATCACTGTGACTGACGGTGATGGCGATGTATCACCAGTGTTCACGTTACCAATTACGGTGGTAGACGATGTACCCGTGGTAACGAATATAGACCGCTTACAAGTGCATGAAGATGATTTGCCGCTGGGCTCAGACGAGACCAAGGAGCCTCTAACGGTTTCTGGTCAGTTTGAAGTGACCAGTGCGGATGGTATCGACTCATTTGTTCTGGATCTCAATTCCAATCTACTGCCTGCACTTACTTCTGGCGGCGAGAGCATCGCGATTACTCAAGACGCTACAGCGTCAACGAGTGATGCTTTGGTTTATGTCGGAAAAACCGTTGGTGGCGACACCATTTTCACGCTGACATTGCATCAAGACGGACGCTACGATTTTGAATTGTCTGGCGCGCTCGATCATGCGACGAATTCTGATGACCTGACCATCAATCTGCCGATTGTGATTACCGACGGCGATAACGACTCCGTTAACGCGACGTTGCCAGTCACTATTTTGGATGATAAGCCGACGATTGAAGCTATTCGTCCAGGAAGTCACTTGTCCATTGATGAGGATGACATTCCGAACAAAGGGTCGGATGGTCAAGGTGATCATATTATCGGCGGACATTTTGATGTCGTTGACGGTGCAGATTCTATCGTTAGTTTCCAATTGGAGGATCTTGTCTCACCTGTTGCTGGGTTAACGTCAGCAGGTCAGTCACTAGAGCTTGTTGAATACTCAAACGCGACTGGCGTGATTGAGTACCGTGCGTACGTGCAAGGCACTACCGATATCGTGTTTAAGCTTACGTTAAATGCTGGAGAAGATAGGTATCAATTTGAATTATTTGCTCAGCTAGACCATCCAAATGGCGATGGTGAAAATGAGCTAGTGATTGACTTCCCTGTGAATGCCACGGATTTTGATGGTGATGTGTCGAACACGATTAGTTTGCCAATTACCGTTGTTGATGATGTGCCGTCTATCACTGGGGTGGATAACAGTAGCCAGTTGACGATTGACGAAGATGATTTACCTGCTGGCTCTGATACTTCTGGCTTACGAGTGTTAGATGGACACTTTAACGTTGTTGCTGGCGCTGATGAAATCGTCAGTTATCATGTTTCTGACTTAGCTGGCGCGGTCGCTGGTTTGCAGTCAAATGGTCAAGATGTGGAACTAAGACTGGTGTCTGAAGCCGACGGTGTAAGCACCTATGAAGCGGTGATTGTTGGCACGAACACGCAGATTTTTACCCTAACGTTGGATGCAAAAGACAATAGCTACCAATTTGAGTTAGTGGGCCCTGTGGATCATCCTGCTGGCCTGGGCGAAAACAGCCTAACGTTAGATATTCCTATTTCTGTTACTGACTTCGATGGTGATACATCGGCATCTGTGAACTTGCCAATCACCATCGTGGATGACGTGCCGGAAATCAAAACGGCGACGCCGTTGTTCTTAGATGAAGATGACTTGCCTTCAGGCTCAGAGCTGAGCAAAGACGGCCTAGAGGCAAGCGGCAGCTTTGATAGCGTAGAAGGTGCGGATACGATAGTTTCTTACCAGTTAGATTTGTCTGGTAACCCAATCAGCGGGGTAACGTCAGGCGGACAAGCGGTCACGCTCGTACAAACTGGTGTGAATAACAACAACTACACTTACCAAGGTCAAACGCCAGATGGAAAATCGGTATTTACTCTGGTGTTAAATGCTGACGGAACATACAAATTCACGCTAGAAGGCGTACTGGATCATGGTGTTCAGGGCGAAGATTTACTGACGCTCAATCTGCCTGTTTTTGCGACGGATGTGGATGGCGATACCGCAGGTATCAATCTTCCTGTGACGATCACAGATGATATTCCAACGATTTACGATAGTTCCATCACTCGTGTTGAAGGGCAGGGAACGCGAACCGTTCAACTGTTCCAAGACCCTGTAGAAGGCGACTTAAATTATGGTGCAGATGGCAGTGAGCTGACCTCATTTAGCGCAGACGATTCAGGTATCTATTTCAAACAGAATGGAATAGATATGACAACCGTTGATCTTAACGGCAGCAATCAAACGGTTTTTGTACATAAAACCCTAAACGGCGTTGACACTGAAATTGGGCGTTTGATTGTTCGAACTGATGGCTCTATTAGCTTTAGACCAAATGACGATCTTGATCATACCGATGCGGCTTCAATCGATTTCACGGTTCATGTTACGGCTACCGATGGTGACGGCGATACGAGTACCGCCGATCTCGACATCTCCGTGACCGACAGAAATGCACAAATCGATACCTCATCGGTGTTGTCTTTCGAAGATAAAGGCCGTGACGGTTCTATCCTTGGTACTGAGAATGCCAATACGCAAGATAACTTATCTGGTCTAGATACTACGCCAGCGAAAGTCGATCTAGTGATTAACTTGCACGACCTCGATAGAAATGAAAGCCTAGGCGATATCACGATTCGCGATGCGAGCACGCACAACGGCACGTTCTATTATCGAAATGCCAATGGTGATTACATTGAACTTACGCCAGTCAATGGCTCTGTTGTGTTGGACGGTTCGAATGTCATTCAATCATTCAATGGTGAGTTCGTTACGCTTGAGAACCTCTATTTTGTACCCGACCGCCATTTTGCGACGGGCGATAGTGGCATAGATCCACGTATCCGAGTTGAGATCCTTAATAACGGTGTGTCTGACCACATCATCAATGGCAGGCTCAACATTCAAGTGGAAAGCGTTGCAGACATCGCGACTTGGACGGCAAACAGTACCTTTAACTACACGGTTGATGAAGATGGTAACAACGTTTCTCTGAACATCAGCGCGCAAACACAAGACAGCAGTAACCCAGAAAGCATCGTGTACGAACTTGTCTTTACCCAAGGTGAGGGCAACGCAACGCTAGTTTACTCAGATGGCAGTGCCATCACGCAAACGGGTGGAGTATACCTTGTTGATGCAAGTCGAATTGGCGATGTGCAAGTCGATCCAATTGATAACTTCTCGGGTGAAATAAAAATCGATGTCACTGCGATCACCACGGAGAGCGTGAATCCACTGACAGGCAAAGAAACGGCTCGCTCAGAAACGGAAACCATCGTCATTGATGTCACTCCGGTCGCTGATGCTGGCAGCTTTACCGTTAATCGCATCAATATTTTCGAGGATAACGCTCGCACTCAAGATACGGTCGATCCGGTTACTGACCACGATCCACTTCAATTAAGCGAAGTGATTTCAATGAAACCATCCGCGGATATGGATGGTTCAGAAGAGCTGTTTGTTCGCATCTCGAATTTCTCTATCGACGGCGTGACGCTTGTTTGGCTCGATGGCGCGAATCCTTCACAGATTGTTGAAGTGACGGATGGCAACGGCAATGTGCTGTATTACGAAATTCCTGAGTCACAGCTGACGAATGTAGAAGTGTTGCCACCACTGCACAGTAACGACGATTTCACCTTCAACGTAGAAGGCATCGTAAAAGACAACGCATCGCTTTCAACAGGTTCTGCGCAAGATGTACTTTCACTCGGGAACAAAACCGTCATTGTTGATGTGAAAGGCGTAGCGGATATTCCAATCGTTGAACTCAATGATAAGTCAGGTATTTGGCAAGAGTTTGATGATGGTAACGTACGTGGCGTTCAAACATTTGTGGATGAAAATGGCCAAGTTGATATTTCGTTCAGCATTCTTTCTGGAGAGTTCAAAGACAACCCGAACGATCATTCTGAAACGGTAACGGTACTGCTTTCCAACATTCCTGATGGCGTTGAGATATTTGATAATGATGGCAACTCGGTCGATTTAACGTTCGTTGGGTACGATGGCAATAACCAGCCAATCTATGAAGCGAATATTACGCAAGCAAACATCAACTCGGGCATTGTGATTAAACCGGAAGCATCGTCTACCGAGAATATTCACATCACAGCAACCACGATCGTTACTGAAAACGATGGTCATACGCGCACCTCAACTGGGGAAATTCGTGTGATTGTTGGCCCTGTGATTGACGCAAGAAATAACTATACCGTGGTTTCGGAAGGTGACGAAGATACGCGCTTCAACATCGACTGGAAACCAACGACCAGCCAAAGTCCAGATGCCGATGAGTTCTTCTCAGAAGTGACGATTTCTGGCTTCCCTCCGAGTTGTACCGTGTTCGTGGATGGTGTAGCGCAAACGCTCGTCGCTGGTACGTTAACATTAACACCGCAAGCCAATGAATCGGAGCAAGACTTCTCTGCTCGCGTTACGCAGAGTGGTTATGTTCAAGTTGAGTTGGAACAAGATTCCAGTACCGACTTTGATTTGAGCACAACGTTGACTGTGAAAGAGATTGACCATGAGTACGTTGATGCGGCAAATCCAGGACAAGGGATTGCAGAAGCGGTGATTACAGGTTCGGTTCACGTTCAAGTGAATCCGGTTGTTGAACCAGAAGATACCTCTGGTGCGATAGGCGATCAAACGCGCTTGCTGGTCACAGAAAGTAATGGTACTGCGATAGACGTTGTTAAATCGGATGCGCAAGGTGCAATCGACTTTACAATCAACACCTCTGCGGGTGGCCAAGCTGGTGCAAACATCATTAAATATCAAGAGTTTGATGCTTCTTCGGATGAGGTGGTGACTGAACTGGTTGTTCAGTTGCACACGACCGATCCTGCCATTCTTAACCAGCTAGTCATTATCGGAGCACTGAATGAAGGTGACGGCCGTTGGACGATCATTGATGAGGAGAATTTCTGCATCAAAGCGCCATCTGGCCTTGATTTGACGCCGAACGACGACACTGACAATGGTGATAACGGCGGTTTATCGCAAATTGGTTTGACGATTTACGCGCGTGTGAATGACTTAGGTGAAGATTCGGTTGAAAAAGACGCAACTGAAATAAGACAAACGGACGTGGTGTTGGAGTTCCCAACGGTTCTTACTCCGCAAACCAGTGTCGCGGCCGAAATTGACGTGACCGATGATGTACAAATTGAAGGCTCAGAAGACAACTTTGTCGATCTTGGTGCTCAGCTTACTTCCAAGATTGATGTGATCAATCCTGATGGTGTGGAAGACGTATTGACCATCATCATTGACCCATCTTCACCTGGTATTCCACCGGGCCTAATCATTACCGGTACGGACGTTGATTTCATTAACGGCAAATACGTATTCCAAGCGGATATCGACTCAAGCGGAAACATTGTTGGCCTTGAAGGCTTAACGATGCGCGTGGCTGAAGATTATGCTGGCGACTTCGTTTTGCCTGTGAGATTTGTGACTAAAGATACGGGCTCTGCAGATGAAAAATCGTCCACAGAACTGATTCCGGTGCAAATTCTGCCAGTTGCTGACGTGCCAAGCTCGGCAGGCGACCAGCCGTTGGATCGCAACATCACGCCAGATGTCACAGTCGATATTACTGGAACACTTGGTCTTGATGCGAACAAGCAGCCTGTTGATGATCTCAATAACGATGTTCCAACCGCTGATGGTGTTGGTTATGAAGATGGATTAATTCAGCTTAATTTGAACGTCGATTTTGCAGATGGCTTCAACAACACATTAGGCGGTAGAGAAACGTTAACCAACATCAAGTTGACGCTTGATGACACGACACAGGGTGAGTTTGTCGATAGCAATGGCAATAGTTTGGGCACGAGTATCGAATTTAATGAAGCCGATATTTTAGCGGGAGCGTTGGATAACGTTCTGTTCAAACCGAGTGAAAACTACCCGGTTGGTGGTGGTCAAAATACGGTGAAAATTAACATCGAAGGCGAAATCACAGACGTTGCCGTGTTTGACCAATCGACATTGATCAATCCGGGCGATAACGTAGATGTACGCACCTTTACCGACGACGTGACATTTGAAGTCACGCCTGTCGTGGATGACATTGTAATTACAGGAACCGATCCAAGTCAGCCTATCGTCGTGACGGGTGATGAAGATACGTTGATTTCACTCAACCAGTCAGGTACTGGCGTTACGATCAGTCTGACCGACGATGATGGCTCTGAAAGTTTTGTTTCACTTAAGCTGACAGGCATTCCGAATGACTTTGTTGTTGAGTCTAATTCATCCGATTACATTGTGAAAAACGCAGGCAATGGCGAGTGGAGCATTCAAGTTAAAGACTTGACGCAAACTTCCATCGACTTGAGCGATATTCAAATTAAGCCGCCAAAACACTTTAGTGGTGAAGTTGAAATCGGTATCTCTGTCTTCATTCAAGAAGAGTTGTTGAAAGTGCCTACCGAGCGAAACAGTAACTTTACGTTAGTCGTTAACCCGATTGGCGACGACGTGGATGTTAACCCTGATACCCAAGTCTCAGGCAACGAAGGCGAAGACATTACCATCAACGTGAATGCGCTGGTGGTGGATAACAAAGAGTCGATTGGCGACGGTGCAAATTATCAAGAGAATGATCCAGAAACATTGAGGATTGAGATTTCAAACGTACCAGATGGTGCGAGCTTGTCACTTCCAGATGGAACGACATTTGTTGATCAAGGTAGTGGTGTTTTTGTCCTTGAAGTCAATGCACAAGACCTAGATCAAATCGTCTTTAACTCTGGTGATAGAAACGACAATTCTTGGGCTGGCTCGCTTCATTTTAAAGTGCAAGCGGTCGATACCGGCCTAGACGGCAGCCAAAGCTTGGGTAATGCGGAAGAGTTTGATGTGTCCGTCGATGTTACTGCGGTAAACGACAGACCTGATTTCGTTAATGTTGTCGATGTGGAAACACCTGAAGACAATGCCTTATTGCTAAATAGCTTCGGTATCTCTGATGTCGATGCGGTACTTGATAACCCGAATGCAGAGTATGTGCTTAATGTAGCGGTAGATAGCGGGTATCTCGCATTGAACGCTAACGTTATCTCGAAATATGGTTTGACGGTTCAGGGTGACGGTACAGGAGCGGTTGAGCTAAAAGGTTCAGTCGCAGATCTCAATGCCGCCATTGCAGAAGGATTGATTGAGTTCAACCCTGATCTCAACTTCTTCGGCGATGTTACCGTGAACATTACAGTCGATGACCAAGGTAACGAAGGCATTGTTATTAGTGGTGTTGATGACACTTTAAACACCAACAGCAGCAGTTTTGTGATTGATGTTACAACCGTGAACGATGCGCCTGAAACGTCGCCAGTTACCTTGACCAGTATTGGTGAAGACAGTGGTGTATTTGCAATTTCTGCATCAGATTTGCTTGTGAATGCCACTGATGTGGAAAACGACAACTTGACGGTGAGTAACGTTCAACTTGTGGACCCTAGTTCTGGCTCTTTGGCGTTTAACTCAGCCACAGGGAATTGGGAATTTACGCCAGCGCCAGGTTACAACGGCCCTGTCGAGCTGACTTACGATATTACGGACGATGGCACAACAAATGGTGTATCCGATCCTAAGACGGTATCGGGTTCTGCATCTTTTGAAGTGTTCGATGTAAACGATGCGCCTCAAACATCGGAAGTGACGCTTTCTTCGATAGAAGAAGACAGCGGCGCTGTGAGTATTACTGCCTCGGAACTATTGGCAAACGCGACCGATCCGGAAAACGATAACTTGGCGGTCAGTAATGTCACGCTTGCGGATCCATCAGCGGGAACGATCACGCAGATTAGCGCGACGGAATGGCGCTTTGAACCATCAGAAAACTTCAACGGCGACGTGAGTTTTGTCTATGACATTACTGATGATGGCACAACCAACGGAGCACCGGATCCAATCACAATCAGCGGTTCTGCGGTCATGAACGTTCAAGCGGTTAATGATGCTCCAGAGATTGATGGCTCATTAGTAACCAGCACGATCTTCGAATCGGCAGGTCAAAAAATATCAGGCATTACGATAGCGGATGTGGATTTCACTGGTATCCATGAGAACGAGATCATGACGATTTCGCTCAGCACGAGTGAAGGTGAGGTCAGTGTTATCGCGCCATCTGGCAGTGGTGTGACGCAAGGTGTTGGTTTAGCGGGTGAAACCGTGTTGATGGGAACGTTGTCCCAACTTAATGCGGTGTTGACTTCGACAGATCCAAATGTCGGTGTTTTTGTCGATGCAAGTGACGTGAACAGTTCAGCGATTTCATTGACGGTTACAGCGGACGATAATGGAATTTACTATGAGAATTCCACAGGAACGTCGCTGCAAACCACCGAAACGTTTGATATTAACGTGACACCAGTGGCAGACAAACCGACGCTTGCCTTTGACGCGAACTTTAATTACATCCAGCGCATTACTGCTAGCCAAAGTGCGAGTTTTCAGGGCGTAGCGTTAGTCGGCATTATTGCTGCACTGACGGATTTGGATGAAGTCTTAGCGTTAGAGGTGACAGGCGTTCCAAGAGGCGCAACGCTAACGAGTGATGCAACCACATCGAGCATCAGTTTTGATAGCGCGACTTCGACTTGGACAGTGCCTGCTGATGAAATTGATACGCTTCACATCGATAACGTGCGCCAAGGTGATCACGATATCACGCTGACTGCGGTTTCAACGGAATCGAATGGCGATCAAGCGTTCTCAGACCCAATCGATATCAGCATCAATGTTACGTCCAACAACCGTGACATCGATGTTTCTTCTGAAACGGAAGATAATCTGTTACTTGGTAGTGATCGCGGAATTTCCCTCATCGGCGGGGCGGGTGATGACCGCATTATCGGTGGTGACGGCGATGATATTCTCATCGGTGGTCTGGGTTCGGACATCCTAACGGGTGGCGGTGGTAACGATATCTTTAAATGGACGCAAGATACCGTTGACGAAGGTGCAGTGGATACCATCACCGACTTTACGCTTAATGAAGACACGATCGATCTTAAAGACGTGATTGCGGATTTAAATGACCCAATGGCAGGAATTGATGAGTTACTTGCGCATATTCAAGCGGACTACGATGCCACGACAGACAATGTCTCTTTGAGCATTACTACTGATGCGAACGTTCATCAGACTATTGTGGTTGAGAACTTAGGTCAGGCAATAGACTTCAATGGATTAAGCTCAAACGAGATTGTTGAATCGCTTCTTAATCGAGGTGTTATTGATAACGGATAAAGTGACTTGAGAAATGAAAAGTGCGGCGGTTAGATTTGACCGCTGCGCTTATTAGCGTTTGGTGTTCTTCAATATCTGGAAAGGGAGTTAGGTATAATTTTTATCTTGGTTTCTTTAGACGTGAATGTCGAGAAGGCTGCCAATTACCTCGTTATTTTTTTCCACAACGGACGCACCAATACGGTTGTAACTTGCGGCTTGAGTAACTTCGATAAGAGGTTCGATAACAGTGGTATGTGCGGCTAGGGAAGGGGTCGCGGCGAAAGCCACGTTTTTAGCGAGTTCGACTTTATTGAATGATAAGTCTTCACCGCCTTTTACGAAGGTTTGTTGAATCTCATGTGCAGCTTTATCCGCCATCTTGTGCGACAACTGCATGATTTGTTGACCGGAGTGAATCCCTGAAACTGGCATGATTATAATTCCACTTATTATGCTGCTGTTAGCATAGGAAGCGTTTATAAAACGTGCAAGTGATTTATATCAATAACTTAATCAAACAAACAGTTTAGATAACATTTCACGCTCTTCAGTGGAGAGCAATGGCTTTTCCTTTTTGTTCAGCGTCATGCTGATTTCGCCTTGCAATGTCTTTAACTGACTTGCCGTTAGGTCTCCAAGCTTCTTTTTTAGCTCTTTAAATTGTTGCGCTTTCATCTCTGTATCCTCGCTGTACTCAGGTTTATCCTTCATGTCCTGTCTAACGGCCTCCGTGGCCACACAACATACTTATTCAATAGAATTAGATTAGAATTTGATCGATGGTTTTTTGTCCGAGTATTGTCAAGGTGCGTTAAGTGATACGTAAGACTTTTCCTATGAAAGGTAATTTTACCTACTTCGGGTTATCTAAAATTAAAAAGGGAAGCAAAAGTGCTTCCCTAATTTCATAAAGAACGCGTGTTAAGTCACATGCACCTTTAAGTTAGTCTCTCTAAGGTCGAGTTAGTTCACACGAACGGCAAATTTGCTCGCCAGCGAGTGAAGCTCAGGCAGCATGCGATAAATAAGGTGGAGTTGTTGAAGCACCATACGCGCCGAGCTGTCATCCTCATCGCGCCATTCGTTCAAACGCTGCTCAAGTCCCGCATCGTCAATGTTGGATAAATCGCACTCTTCGCAATGTTGGTGTAATTGTTGATGCAACACATCCAAATGCTGGTGGATACAACGGTGAGCATCCAGAACCAGTTTATGAATGGATTCATCTTCGATGCGAGTACGATGGGCACCTAAAGCAGAGATGTAGCTGAGCATGGCGTGGTTGAGCGTCAGAAAGCGGAAGCTCTCATCGACGGCTGCGCGATACTTACCTGGTTCAGCAAGCATTGTGCTGATTGCTGACGTCAATGTCGCATCATTATTGTGAGCCTGACGACGAGCAATGCGGTAGCTCAGGTTGTCTTTCTTACCGATACGATATTGGCCGATGATCTGATCCAAATACTGTTTATTCGCATCTATCGCATCAGACATCACTTTATGCAGTCTTCTCGATTGCCAGTCAGGTAAAATGAACATCACAGCCGCGACGGCTAGCGCGCAGCCAATCAGTGTATCGGCAAGCCGAGGCAGCACCACTGCGTAGCCTTCACCTAACTGGTTGAACAGGAACAAGACTAACAAGGTGATAAATCCGGTCGCGTAGCCGTAGTTGTTCATCCTAAATGCAAAGAACATCACGCCCGAAACAACGATAAACACCAGCTGACTTTCTTGAGAAGGGAAGAACGTTAGCAGCGGTACGCCAATCAACAACCCCGCTAAAGTACCGATCACACGAGCCGTAAGTTTTTGGCGCGTCGCACTGTAGTTCGGCTGGCATACAAACAGCGTTGTAAGCAAAATCCAGTAACCGCGGTCAATATCAAACAGCTGAATGATGCCGTACCCAATAGTAAGCGCAATTGACATACGTAGCGCATGTCGAAACAGCATCGAATCTTTATGAAGGTTAGCCGAAATGCGCTGCCACATTGCTTTCAACGTATGTGGGTTGGTATCGGCAAGCGTGTCTTCTTCTAGGCGTTCGGCATCCGGGTTATTGATGTTGTTTAGCTGCTTTTCAACCGTAGCGAGGTTGTTGAACAGGTAAGTCAGCTGCATTAACAAACGCTTCCAATGACCTTGTTGCTGCTCTTCCAAATACGCCAGTGAATTTTGTAGTTCTGCCAAAGCCAGAATCGACTCATCGGTGTGAGTGTATTCGTTGCCGAGTTGAATAGCTTGAGCAATATCTCGGCAAGCTTGCGCTTGTGTCTCAAGAAGATATTTAAAGCGGAACAGCACGTCTGAACGCTCAAACTCCGTTGCCAAATCTTGGTAGCGGTAGTGGCTCGAACTCACGCGTTCGTGAATGTCCTGCGCGATAAAATAGATATTCAAGAATCGGTCACTTGGGCCGTCTACATGACCACGCTTGGAACGGGTGAGTAGCGTTGCTTTACACGCATTGAGTGCGGTGACCGTTGCAGCATTAAGGCGAGCCGCTTCAATACGCATTGGTTGCGGTGCAAGGTTCGTGACTGGGTGGAAAAGCTTGGCTTTGGCATCGAGATAATTAGCAAGCGCAAGAAACACGTTCGCGAGGCTTAATTGTACCGGCTGCAACGGCCAGAACATTTGCCAGATCATCGACATAAAGTAATACCAAGCGGCACCAGTTAGCAGTAACAACGGCTGGAACCAAATATTCGTGCTTTCGTGCGCGCCGAGCATGGTGTAAATGGCGATCAGCAACGAACCAAATGCGATACTGGCATACTTTGGCCCAATTGCGCCAAGCATGATAAAGCCAAACGTGGAAATAAACAGACCCGTGGCAAACAGCCAAGGGGTGTGAAACAGTATTTCAATAGAGAAGGCCGCAACCGCGAAACAGATAAACGTGAGAATCAGAGCTTTGATTCGTCCCATAAAGCTGTCATCACTTTCCGCTAGTGCAGCGGCAATCACACCTAGTATGAGAGGTGTGATCAAGGTGTTTTGTCCGAAGTACCAAGCAGGAATAACGACACCCAACAGGGTGATCAATATAAGAATGCTGTAGTTAATGGTTTTATTTGCCCAATAGAGGCGAAATTTAGAAGCTGCTTGCACAATGCGCCTTACATTTCCGATAAAAACGGAGAAAAATTCCCAATTTCACTCAAGGATGACAGCTTGAGAACGTTGACGTTCTCACGGTTAACGCTCACCAATTGAGCCTTAAAACAAACGGCTTTCACGGGCGATATCATCTTGAAGTTGTTTGGATATGTTACCAAGCTCACTATAGCGTGTTTATGATTTAATTTAAGAAAAAATCACGCTTGGTTATGAAATCGACAAAAATGTCATTGACTTAAGAATGCAGAGCAGTTTCGGATGCGAAAACCGTCTAGAGTTTGGGTTTATAGCGTTGAAGTAATGACAATTATGTTCACAAAATCAGCAGTAATGTGAATTTTATTAAAGAATCAAGGAAGATGCGTATTTAGGTGGCGGTCGCTGCTACAATTTGAAGCCCTAAAATGATATAAATCGACAACTTCTCACTTAAAAGGCGCACGTTTCATGCAGCTTACTGCCACCAGCAAAGCACAGTTTTTTATTCAAAATGAGTATTATCATGTCGAAATAAAAGAGAACAGTGTTTTATTAAGCTCAATTGGCAGTGAAGAGCATATTCCTTTCACCGTCTGGAACGGTAAAGTCAACGTGAAACGCGGCCTGTTTTGGAGCTCGCTTCAGTTCTTCGCTCACGAGCAAGATGGCAAGCAACAAAGTTGGTTAGTACAAGGTTTACCTTGGCCTCAATGCCGTAAGTTTGCGTTGGAAGCTGTGCGTCAGTATCAAGAGTGGCACAACACTCAGTGCCGAAAACTGGCGGAGTACCTTCCTAAATGGGAAGAAGAGTTGTACCAGCTCAAACACCTTCCTGCCTATCTTTCTCATTCTCAAGTTATGGCGTGGGTAGAGAAACTCAATCAAGAACTCGCAGAAATCAAGACCAGCCTAGACGAAGCTAAAATGCGCATGCCTAATCGCATGGGTGAAATTGAGCCTTGGCTGGTTGACACCTCTCATACGCTGGGAGAGCGCAATCACGAATGGTTGGAGAACGAACGTCCTAATTGGGAAGTCTTGTTCAACCGCATTGAATCGTCTCCGCTGAACTTGTCGCAACAATACGCAGTGTTGCTCAATGATGATCACAACCTTGTTTTGGCTGGGGCAGGCTCGGGTAAAACCAGCGTATTGACTGCAAGAGTGGCTTACTTACTTCAAAGCCATCAAGCTCAAGCGGAAGAACTTTTGATGCTTGCGTTTGGCCGAGATGCCGCGAAAGAAATGAAAGAGCGTTTGGTTGATAAAGTCGGTTTGGCGGCAGAAGGCGTAAGAGTCAATACCTTTCATCAACTCGGCTTGTACATTCTTAATCAAGTCGAGCAGCAGCCTGTCGAAATCAGCCCTCTTGCATTAGACGATAACCAACGCACGGCTTGGTGTGTCGACTGGTTGAAAAAGCACTGGATGACACCAACAAATTTCAAACGTTGGCAAAAGCATTTAGATAAATGGCCTATTGCTTACCTGAAAGGTGATGATGAGCTGGGTAGCCATTCGGAAAATCCGAAGCTAATTGCTTGGTTGGATTCTCAATTGTCGCATTTAGCTGCTGTTGGTTTAACGAAAAAGCAAGTGCAAGAGAAGTTGGTGGATCACCAAGACTATACCCGCCTCAATAGCGAATTAGCACTGTGTTGGCCGTGCTTTTCTGCATGGCAAAAAATGCTCAAAGAGAGCAATCAAGTCGATTTCCCAACCATGATAAGTCGAGCAACGGATTACGTGAATAAAGGGAAGTTCGTATCGCCTTGGCGTTTTGTTATGGTCGATGAGTATCAAGATATCTCTCCAGATCGTTTGGCGTTGATCGAAGCGTTATGTGAATCAACAGAGAAGCAGCCTGGCGCAACCTTGTTTGCCGTAGGCGATGACTGGCAAGCGATTTACCAGTTTGCGGGCGCAGATGTGGACTTGATTACTGGGTTTAAAGAGCGATTCGCTCACTCTACGGTACATCACCTAGACACGACCTATCGTTTCAATAATCAAATTGGCGATGTGGCGAATGCGTTCGTGCAGCAAAACCCATCACAATTACCGAAGACGCTCAACAGCCACAAACAACGCAAGCAAAAGAGCGTGCACACAGCGCCAAGCAACCAAGTTGAGAAAATCCTCGATCAATTGAATCAACAAGCGAAACAAACTAAGTCTGTATTGCTGCTTGGCCGTAATCATTACCATAAACCCGATTTGTATGATGACTGGTTAAGACGATTCCCGAATCTCGATATTCGTTTTATGACTTGTCATGCGAGTAAAGGTCGAGAAGCCGATTTTGTGATTATTTTGGCTGTGGATGAAGGGCAGTTCCCAGCGAAGAAGAAGCAGATTCACATCGATGGTGCGTTGACCGAGTCCAAAGACAAATTCCCGTATGCCGAAGAGCGCCGACTGTTCTATGTCGCGATTACGCGTGCAAAAGAGAAAGTGTGGATCACGCATACGGGGGCAGGTTCTGCATTTGTGCAAGAACTCGTAAGTGGCGACTACCCAATCGTTACCTCACGCTAAACGCACTTTTTCAACCGTTAAAAACAACAAAGGCGATACTCAGTATCGCCTTTGTTTTATCTATTCGATTACGTCGATTTACATGCGTTCTGCAAGGTAAGCTTCGTAATCTGGCACTTCGATGTCGACTTCTTGTTCTAAAAGAGGAGAGTCGAAGAGGAATTTTGCCGTTGCACGGTTAGTCGCAACTGGGATGTTCCAAACACTCGCAATACGAAGTAGGGCTTTCACATCAGGGTCGTGAGGTACGGCGTTTAGTGGATCCCAGAAGAAGACCAACACATCGATTTTACCTTCCGAAATCAATGCTCCGAGTTGTTGGTCGCCACCCATCGGGCCGCTGATCATACTCTTAATTGCTAAGCCAGTTTCTTTACTCAGCATGTGGCCAGTTGTGCCTGTAGCGTACAAGAAATGGCGTTGCAGCTTTTCTTTATTCTCTTTTACCCAGCGAAGGAGCTCAGGTTTGCAATTGTCGTGGGCAACCAATGCCACGTGTTTATGCGCAGGCATGGTACGAGTCGTTTTTTGCATCAAGTTATTCCGATTTTATGATTATGAACTGGTTATCTATCAATAAAACACTTTTTTAGCGTATCAATCAACAGCCTTTATGCTGAATGTCGGCCTATATTCTGACGGAGATAACGATTCTTCAATTGTGTCATCGTGAAGCGTCTTTGGCGTCAGTGGTTTGATGATTGGCGATGCCTGTTTTTCATACGGTTGATGGCGTAAATAGTGCGCCGCTTGCATGACAGACAGGCGGCCTTGCTGCACCATTTTGTCTGTCGGAGCAAAAAGCACTTTATTGCGCAGAAGACCACGATACACACCGTGACTCAAATACACCGATACCAAACCAATATCATGGGTTTTATCTGCGCTGCGCAATTCACTGATGGCTGCTTCTATGGCGACCGCACTGCCGACGATGTAATCAATGTTCCCCATATCAATCACGCGCTGCACTAGGTTACGCTGTAACTCTTTGTCGTTGTCTGCCCAAAAGGAGTCAACGATGTGGATGTCGCTGTTTTTGATAGCTTCATAAAACCCCGTTGTGACAGGCTTAGTGCCACCACGAGTACGCGGGCCAAGCAGTAGGGCAATATTGGTTTTACCTGAGCCTTTTGGATGGCGCTCGGCTAAGTACTTACCGGCCTCGTAACCCATCCAATACCAATCGACACCGACTTCGCCTTTGAGCAGTGTGCTCTGTTCTTCATCAAGATCGAGTTGGTTGACTGTTGCAAATACGGGCGTGTTGCCGACCCAACTTTTTAAGTTGTGTTCATAGGCGTGAGGATCAACCGTGCCTAAAATAATGGCATCCGCACCCCATTGGGTACACAGCGCAAGTTGCTGCTCTTGACGACTTTTATTTGGGTAGCCACCTGCTTCTAATACGCGCAGGTTAACGCCTTGTTTCTCTGCTTCAGAGACCATTCCATAGTTTACTGATAACCAGTAAGAATCCTTTAAATGAGGGTAGATCGCACAGATCTTTTCAGCGGCCACAGAAGGCAGTGAAGCGCAAAGTGACGCTGCCAAGACTGAATGCTTGAAAATTGTACGAATTGAGCGTTGATTTATAACCATGAAATGAAGTTCGTTGGCATAGATTAAGTAAACACTGCAAAATATAACGTAATATGTCGCCGAACACGAACATTAAGGTCATGAAAATATGTTGCTAGCAACCGCAAGCATCGGTCGTAAACTTCTGTTGTCATTCATCGCGATGGCAATGCTGGTCATGTTATCAGCATTGATTGGCGTATCCGGCTTTTCGCTGGTGGCAAAAACAGAAAGGAACGTGGTAGATGCCGCGATCCCCGCCATGATAGAAGCGCGACAAGTCTCGGAATTGAGTACTCGAATCATTTCATCGGTGCAAATGCTCTCTAATGCGCAAAATGAGCAAGAGAGGAAAGAAGCCGGACGAGTGTTGTTCGAACAACTTGAATCGCTGTTGACGCACATTAAAGAGTTAGGTGGTGAGTCATTTGATTCAAAACTGCTCGATGCACTTGAAAGCAACGTTCAGAATGTGATCAATAACCTCGCGGAGCTTGGTGTCACGGTTGAAAGAAAGTTGTGGCTCGCGAAAGAAATTGATACTCGTGTTGAAGAAATGCGCCTGCTGAGTGAAGAGTTAGAACAGCTCACTCGTACTCAAGTTCAAAACACCAGCACGATTGCGGTTGCTAACGTAACCCATATTTATGACCTGTTAGAAGCGAATAAAAAAGACCAAGTCTATCAAGCGCTCGATGCCTTGGTTGAAGTCGATCTTGACCTAACCGAGCGTCTGCACGAACTGCATCTTCTCGCTTTTAAAATGCTTAATCAAATAGAAGAAGCACGCACTCTGACCAACGTTGATCGTATCCAACAAATCCAGACGGCGTTTGAAAACAATCTTAAGATCATGAAACGCCGCGTCTTAGCGGTCGAAGACCCAACACGTTCAAAACAGATGAGCCAATTGCTCACCGAGCTCGGTAAGCGCCAAGTGGTATTTACCATTTTGCTGCAACAATACGAAAACAACGAACAATCTCAACAGTTGATGCAAAAAACGCTGGAGCTGTTTTCTGAATTGAACAGCACCGTAAACAAGCTGGTGGACGATTCCAACAAAACCACCACGTTTGCCGTTGACCAGCTGACCAATACCCTGAAATTTGCCCAATGGTCGCTAACGGTGATCTCGATTGTCGGTTTGATTGTGGTTGTGCTTATCCTTTGGCGCGTGGTGTACGTGTCGGTAGTGAAACGTCTGGCGGAATACTCTGCTGCGCTGCTTTCTGTTGCTCAAGGTAACTTGGCTGTTGAACTAGAAGTTAAAGGCAAAGACGAACTCGCGCACATGGGGCAAGCTATCATCACCGCCCGCAATACCGCCCAAGCGCTCAAAGTGGTGGCAGAAGGGGAAGCAAAAGCCAAACGGGATCTGGAAGAACACAAAGAACACCTTGAAGAATTGATTGAGCAGCGCACTTCGCAGTTGAGACAAGCAAACCTGCGCTTGAATGAAGAGGTCGTGAACCACGCTCAGGCACGTAATGAAGCCGAGCAGGCGAGCCGCGCGAAATCGGCCTTCTTAGCGACAATGAGCCATGAAATTCGAACGCCGATGAACGGCGTGCTCGGTACTGCTCGTTTGTTAATGGATTCTGGTTTAAACCCAATTCAAAAGCGTTACGCGGAGATCATCAACCGCAGTGGTAAAACCTTGCTTGCCATCTTAAATGACGTTCTTGATTACTCGAAAATTGAAGCCGGCCATCTTGAGATTCGCCGATTGGGCTTCGACCTACATCAAATGGTTGAAGACACGTTCCAACTGATGAACAGCCGAGCACAAGAGAAGCAACTGCTGTTCTCTTACCACATTGAAAGTGATGTCAGCCGATACTGGAAAGGGGATGTAACGCGCATTAGCCAAGTGCTGAACAATCTAGTGGGTAACGCGATCAAATTCACTGAAGACGGTGAAATTGATATTTACGTCAGCCTGAATCCAGAAGACGAATCGCAAGTGCTATTTGAAGTCTCAGACACAGGTATCGGCATTTCGAAAAAAGATCAGAAAACTCTGTTTGATGCCTTCACGCAAGCAGAAGGTGGTCTGAACCAAATCGGTGGTACAGGGCTTGGTTTGGCGATCAGCAAACGCATTGTAGAAGCCATGGGCGGCGTGCTAGAAGTCGACTCAGAAGAGGGCGAAGGCAGCCGTTTCTGGTTCTCCATCCCACTTGAAGAAAGCGAGCCTGTGGAAGTCGGTGTTGTGGCGAGCGCTCGCTGCAAGGTGAAAGCCAAAGTGCTGTTGGTCGAAGACAATGAAGTAAACCGCGTAGTGGCGGAAGGTTTCCTTCAGAGCATGGGGCACCAAGTTGTGATGGCGGAAGATGGCCTGCAAGCTGAACGAATCATTGATAAACAAGATTTTGACATCGCGCTTGTTGACATCAATTTACCTGATTGTGACGGCACGGATTTGATTCAACGCTTAAAACGCATCGAACGTAACAAGCCAGGTGACAAAGCGCTGTCACCGACACCTATGATTGCGGTGTCTGCTCATGTTTTTGCGGAAGAAGTGGAACGCTACTTGGCCGCGGGTTTTGATGGTTACTTGCCAAAACCGGTTGAGAAAGAAGCCCTTGCTACGTTGATTCAGGATGTTCTGGATGGCAAACAATTACTGCTTCCGCAAAGTGGAGAATGCTTACTTCTGAGCGAAACGAGCGATACCAATCTAACTATTGAAAATCAGGTCGAACAAGACCACCAACAACGAGAGGAACCAGAAATGGTCATCATTAATCCAAGCGTGATCCAGTCCGACATGAAGATTTTAGGCAGAGAAAAAATGCTGCATATCATCGACTTGTTCAGAAATACCAGTGCGGATGTACTTGGACAGTTGGTTGAGTCAGCAGAAAAAAATGACAGCCTAGCAGTGAAAAATCTCGCTCATAAACTAAAAGGCAGTGCGGGGAGTTTAGGTCTTACTGCGTTAATGAACACTTGCCAAAGTATCGAGATTGCAGCCGAACCGCTAGATACATACAACGCTCAGCAAGGTTTGTTGGACGAGCAAGTCGCAGCGTCAGTTAATGCACTTGATGAGCTGATGGCAGAATAAAGCTCTGCGTTTTAAACCTAATCCCAAACCTAAAAACAAAAACCTCCGGTAAATGCCGGAGGTTTTTTCTATTTGGTCATGTCATCTTCCCACTCGAATCGAGTGTCTAAGGCATAAGGGTCATCATCTAATGGATGTTCCACTTTGCCACGCAAGTATTCGAGTTGATGCTCAAGCATGTTGACCGTCTCGTAGTCTCCCTCTGAACAAGCAACGTAAATTTGTTGCTCCAGAGCGGCAATGTTGTCTCGGATACCCATGAGAACCCCCTTAAATCATCATCGATTCTCAAAACGATTATAGTCAAGTAATCCAAATTCGATCGGTTGATTTGTACGGTACCAATTGTGGATACGATCGCTAAACGGCCAGAATTTTTCCGAGCTACGGCGAATCGCAAAACTATCCAACAACTTAACGTAATCGGCTTCGTTTTGAATCGCGCTAAACTGATCGACAAATTCTTTTACTTGGTTTTCTTTAAGCGAGAAAAATGCTGCTGGGTAGCTACCGACAACGCCGCGCACGATGGTCATATCGTCGTTGGCGAAGTCTCGGTTGCTTTCTTCATCAAACAAACTCGAAATATTGGTGTGCGCATTATTGTGAAGTAGGGTGAACAGTTCGTCCTTACCTGACTTACTACGCACCATCAGCATCGTGATTTGTGGGACGTTTTGTAGCCCTTCACCACGCACTTGACCGATGCGCTTTAGCTCTTTTTCCGTTTTATCTGAAAGCGCAGTATCGGTAATCTCATAACGAGGCAGCAGCACTGGCGATAAGCGTTTGCGCATCATGTTCAGTAGCTCGGTTTTTGGATCGTCCGTTTTGTAAACAACGCTGGTCGGTTGATTAAAAGGCTTCACGTTACGTTGCAAAAAGTCACTAAGCTGAGGGCTTTGATCTTGATACCAGCTCGATTGAAGCTGGTGGCGCATATCCGCAGGCAGCAAGGTAACAAAGTTACTCTCGCCTTCAAGACGTAAGAAGTCCATGAACATACGCGTCATCAACTGGTGACCAAAGTTACCGTATACGTCAAATCCTGCTACCAATAGGTAGTGAATACGCTCCAGCAAAGCGTAATCTAAGATCCAGACTGTTTTTGGCTGCTCGCCAACCAACCCTTGAACTACAGATGCACTGTCAAAATGACGGAATACTGTTAATGCTGCATTTGGGTTGGTGCCGTTACCATCCCAAATGACGTCAGTCGATAGGTTTTCGCCATGCTTAAACCAGTTGTTCGTAAACTCAGATTTTGCTTCAAGATAACGCGCTTGTTGGCGTGCGTACTTAACCCAGTTTGTGACTGGAAGCGTATTACTTTCTTGTTCGGCTGGCAGTTTTAAGTTATCTGCTTGTGAACGGTAGAACTCGTTAACCTCAGGAATGTCAGCTTTGTCTGGGTCCAAGAAGAATACCCAGAAGCGATCATTGATGACGTTAAGTGCAAGCTGACCACGACAAACAGGGCCTTTAATGTACGCCATGATGGTGTTTTGCGCATTATCAAGCATGAATTTGAAGCGAGACTTCACTGGCATATCAATGAATGCCGTCATCGGGTTAGCTGCAACTTCTGGCTCGTAGCTAGGTAGCTGAGTAACGGAGTAATCCGCTTCAATAAACCACTTTTTCCAGTTACTGATGCGCTGTGTGTTGAGCGCAAATGGCATGTGCGTTTTGTCAACAATAGTGCCTTGTTCTGGAATGATTCGGTAGTAAACGCGTTCAACGCCCGGATCGTCGTAAGGGCGACGAGTGGAAATGCGCTTCACTGGTTGTCCTGGCGGCGTTGCGGAGCGCACGAGGGTAAAGAAGCGCGGTTTTTCGCTCAACTCAGAGAAGTACAGGTGCGACAGGAACAAGTGCTCGTAAATGTAACGCGACATCAACTGGTTTTTGAGGTCTGAATGGTTGAGCAGTGTTTCGTATTGATTGATTTTCGCCTGCTCTTGGTCACTGATTGGCGTGTGCATATTCATGATCGCGCCGTTTTCTAGCCAAGTCATCAGCGTGTGGTATTCGCTGTTGGTTAGATTCGGCATACCAAATGGCATTCCCCAGTTTGGGTTGTCTTTTTCGTACTGTTCGTACTCTTCAATTGTCGGGCAGGTTTGCTCACGATCAATCGAAAAATCAAAACCTTCTAATTGCACTTGGTCTGGCAAGGGATGGCGCTCTTTCTGTTGCAATAAACGAGCGATAAGGCCAGCTTCAAGGTTTGCCGCCATGCTTTGGTCGCGTTCATTCAAAACAGGGTGGAAGCCAGCGTCGCGCCATTCTTGGGTGGTTTCTGCATCTTCAAACAAGCGAGTAGGCGCAGCCGCTGTCAGGCGAGTGCCTTCATAAACCAACGCTTTCGATGCTCCGCGGTCGATCCCTTCTACCGATGAAAGTTTTAGCTGACATGGCGCATCGTAGCAGGCGTGGCAAACCACACAGCGGTTATCGACGATAGGTTTTACCTCGCGTTGGAAGAAATCTGCCTGCGGCGTTTCAACGCTGGCAGTACGCTCACGAACCAACTGAGGGCCGAACAATTGGTCAAAGTTCAGGCCAGCATAAGTAGCACAACCAGCAAACAGACTGGCAATGCAGAGTATAAAAATTAGACGCAAATTCATTGAGTTATTTTGAGTAAATTGAATTTGCATTAATTAAAGCAAAATAAGTGACGAAATACCAAAAATCGAGACAAATAGCCGCGCTTTCTTTACCTATTTATGGATTTAAATAGATAACCCTTACGGTGAATTGTCTGAATTTGATCTGGTGGCATGCCTTCGGCAATCAAGCGTTTTCGCATTCGACTGATGTGCATATCCAGCGCTCGGTCATGATCAGTGAACGGACGTTGCAAAACGGTTTGATAGAGGAAAGATTTGGTCAGTACTTTATCTTGATGCTGAATGAGCGTGCGCAGCAGTTCAAACTGAATGGGCGTGAGTTGGATATCCGTCTTTTTTGGTTGGCTTTGAATCGTAACAGACTGCGTGTACTTATCGAGCGTAAGTACATGATCTGCTGAAGAAGAGTGACCACAATCTTGGCTATCAGACGTTAAGGTTGGCAAAACTGACAAGGTTGCTTGAACGCTCACGTTGATACCCAGATTAATAATGAAATTGCGAACCATTATCATCAATGGGCAATAAAAAATCAATGCAATATATAAAGAAGATATTCAAATCGATGATGACAAGTGGTTGGTAAATGTGCTCATTGTCCGGCCTGTTATTGCAACGCTATGCCAGTTGAGATGAGGTTTGGTTATATCTTGTATAACTTCAATCGTTTTTTCAGCAGGCATACCATAAAGGAAGTTTTTAACGTGAAGGAATAAAAAACGTGAACTTTCGCAAAAATACTCTAGTACTCACGATGCTTGCAACGGCAGCTCCGATTGCCGCACAAGCAGCTTCTAAACCCAACATGCTGGTTATCATGGGTGATGACATCGGCTACGGTAACATCTCTGCTTACAACCAAGGCATGCTTGGCTACAACACACCAAACATCGACAGAATTGCGCAAGAAGGTGCGCTTTTCACAGCGTACTACGCGCAGCAATCTTGTACTGCGGGCCGTAGTACTTTCATTACTGGTCAAATGCCAATCCGTACCGGTTTGACGAAAGTAGGCCTACCAGGTGCAGAACAAGGTCTTCAACCGCAAGACATTACAATGGCGACGGCACTTAAAGATATGGGCTACGCGACAGGCCAATTTGGTAAAAACCACCTTGGTGACAAAGATGAAATGTTGCCAACAAACCACGGTTTTGATGAGTTCATGGGTAACCTTTACCACTTGAACGCGGAAGAAGAGCCTGAAAACCCTGATTACCCGAAAGATCCTGCGTTCCGCAAAAACTTTGGCCCGCGTGGCGTAATCCATTCTTATGCCGATGGCAAAATTGAAGACACAGGTCCTTTGACGCGTAAGCGCATGGAAACGGTCGACCAAGAAACGCTAGACGCGGCAATGAACTTCATGGAGCGTCAAGTTAAAGCGAACAAGCCGTTCTTCTTGTGGTACAACGCAACGCGCATGCACATTTGGACGCATGTGAAAGAAGAAAACCGTACAACAGGTTTGGGTGAATACGCAGATGGTATGGTAGAGCACGACAACATGGTTGGTGAGTTGCTAGATAAACTGGATGATCTGAAAGTTGCCGACAACACCATCGTGATTTACACCACCGATAATGGTCCGATGAACGCGACCTGGCCTGATGCAGCATTTGGTCCTTTCCGTGGTGAGAAAAACACAGGTTGGGAAGGTGGCTTCCGCGTACCAGCAATGGTTCGTTGGCCTGGGCACATTGCACCAAATACGAAGTTAAATGACATCTTTGCGGGTGAAGACTGGTTCCCAACACTGCTTTCTGCGGCGGGTAACAACACCATCAAGCAAGACTTGCTGAAAGGCTACAAATCATCGTCTGCTGATCGCACATACAAAAACCATTTAGATGGTTACAACCAAATGAATTACTTGATGGGTAAAGACAAAGAGTCTGCTCGTGATGAGTTCTTCTACTGGTCAGACGATGGCGATTTGCTAGCAATGCGTGACAAGCGCTTCAAGCTTCACTTCAAGATCCAAGAGCATGAAGGTTGGGATGTTTGGACGAAAGAGTTCACAAACCTACGTATACCAATGATCTTCGACCTTAAAGTTGACCCACTAGAGAAGGGCGACCAAGGCTTCGGTTACGAAACATGGCAGTTCAACCACGTATTCTTGCTTGTTCCTGCTCAAGCGAAAGTAGCGAAAGTTCTGAAATCATTCAAAGAGTTCCCACCACGTCAAGAGATCCCAAGCTTCTCGGTTGATAAAGTGATGGAACAAATGAAGAACCTAAGTAAAGTTCAACAAGCGAAAGGTTAATCCTAAGCGTATTTGAACCCCCAACGGTTCGCAATGATGATCTATCTTGGTTGTCGGCGCGAACCGTTTTTTATTTTATCTATTTCGCAACCCTCTAATCGTTTGTTATCTCTTCCTGCCATTCCTTGCGTTAGCGAACCTTCTCTTATCTAAACGCCTTCAGATCTTTGTTGTCGCCGTGTGAACATGTTCGCGGAAATTATTAAACCCCATTGCCTTTATTCTCATTTTGAATATTCGCAAATCCGGAGGTTGTGAACTATACATTCTGTTGCAGGAAGCACTTTTCTAATACACACAGAGGTTTATATGACAGCGAAATATGGCGTTAAACGCCGATTAGCGATTCTTGCCGCGGCTTTAATTGGCGCGACAAGCAGCAGTATCGCGGCAGAAAAACCTAACATTCTCGTCATCTGGGGTGATGATATTGGCCAGTCCAATCTCAGTGCGTACACCTTTGGCTTGATGGGATACAAAACACCAAACATCGACAGCATCGCGAAAGAGGGCATGATGTTCACAGATTACTACGGTGAACAATCTTGTACTGCGGGTCGTTCCACCTTTATTACCGGCCAGACTGTGCTCAGAACGGGTTTAAGTAAAGTCGGACTTCCTGGTGCTGACCTAGGTTTGAAAGCGGAAGACGCTACTATTGCGGAAATGCTTAAACCAATGGGTTACATGACTGGTCAGTTTGGTAAAAACCACTTAGGGGATAAAGACGAACATCTTCCTACTAACCACGGCTTCGATGAATTTTTTGGCAACCTTTACCACCTGAACGCTGAGGAAGAACCGGAGAACGTCGATTACCCTAAAGATCCTGAGTTCCGTAAGAAGTTTGGCCCACGCGGTGTGATTCGTTCGTACGCTGACGGCAAAATTGAAGATACGGGGCCTCTGACTCGTAAGCGTATGGAAACGGTGGACGAAGAGACGTTAGATGCGGCACTCGACTTCATGGATCGTGCCGTGAAAGCGAAAAAACCATTCTTCGTATGGTGGAACGCAACCCGCATGCACTTCCGTACTCACGTGAAGCCAGATAACCAAGGCAAAACCGGCATCAGTACTTATGCTGATGGTATGGTAGAGCACGACAACCATGTTGGTCAGCTACTGAAAAAAGTGGATGACTTAGGCATTAAAGACAACACCATTGTTTTCTACTCAACCGATAATGGCCCACACATGAACTCGTGGCCAGATGCGGGTACAACGCCATTCCGTGGCGAGAAAAATACCAACTGGGAAGGTGCGTACCGTGTTCCTGCAATGGTACGTTGGCCAGGTAAAATTAAAGCGGGTTCTGTCTCGAATGACATCATGCACCACATGGACTGGATGCCTACATTTGTAGCCGCCGCTGGTGATGACAACATCAAAGAGAAACTGCTTAAAGGTTACAGCGCGGGTGATAAGAAATTCAAAGTTCACCTAGATGGTTATAACTTCCTGCCATACCTCACTGGTAAAGAAGAGAAAGCACCGCGTGAAGAGATTTTCTACTTCTCGGACGATGGCGATTTAACTGCGCTTCGTTACAACAAGTGGAAATTGGTCTTCATGGAACAACGTGCAAAAGGTACGTTGCGTATTTGGGCTGAACCATTCACCAAATTACGTGTGCCGAAGATCTTCAACTTGCGCATGGACCCTTATGAAGTTGCGGATGTTACCTCCAACACGTACTACGATTGGATGCTTGATCGCGCCTACATGTTGGTGCCAGCACAAACGTATGTTGGTCGATTCCTAGAAACCTTCAAAGAGTTCCCGCCAAGGCAAAAAGCCGCAAGTTTCTCGCTTGATCAAGTGATGGAGAAACTGCAAGAGAACCCGAATAAGTAGGTTTGTTGCACGATCAAAACTCCAAATCGAGAGGCTCTGAGGAGCCTCTTTTTTTGCGCACCGTTTAAGTTTTTCTTAAAACTCATGTAATTACTTGTCCAAAAAGAAAAAGTCATCCTACAGTTGATGAAGAATAAAATTAGAATAACAAGGATCGTTATGACTCAGTGGGCAAGTTGGAAGCAGGCAATAGTGAGCCTTGCTATGCTCGTCAGTTTTTCTCTGTTTGGACAGCAAAACGCCCAAACTCCACCAGAACTAGTTCAAGCTCAGTTTATTGGTAACGAAACGTGCATCGATTGTCACCAAGTCGAAGTGGAAGCGTGGCAAGGCTCGCACCATGATATGGCGATGCGCCATGCTGATTCAGAATCCGTACTGGGTAACTTCGACAATCAAGTCGTTGAACATCAGGGCAAAGCAAACCGTTTTTATCGCAAAGGCGATGAATATTGGGTCAACATCCAAGGGCCAGATGGACAGTGGCATGATTACAAAATCAGCTATACGTTTGGTTGGGTGCCATTACAACAGTACATGGTGGAATTTGATGATGGACGCATACAACTGATTCCTTTTGCTTGGGATTCGAGAAGTGTGGAACAAGGCGGGCAACGTTGGTTTCATTTATATCCAGACACGACCACAACCGATGAGTTTTACTGGGCCAATACAGGGCAAAACTGGAACTTCATGTGCGCTGATTGCCACTCAACCAACTTGAAGAAAAACTACGACGCGCAAAGCAATACTTATCAAACAACGTGGTCGGAAATCAACGTCAGCTGCGAAGCGTGTCATGGCCCGGCAAGTCTGCACGTGGAAATGGCGAAACAGGCCAAGCAAAACGGAATGCCAATTGCCACCGCGAATCATTATGGTTTTTCTCGCGATCTTTCAGCCGCAGTCAAAGAGTGGGTCTACAAAGAAGGGCACAGTACGCTTCAGCCAAAAGACATTGTGCCAACCAACCAAGTTCAAACTTGCGCTCAGTGCCACAGTCGACGTACCCAGTTGAATGAAGAAGCGGATCACGTCAAAGGTGCGTTTCTTGATAAGTACCGCCTGAGTTTAATTACCCCTGAGCTCTATTATCACGATGGCCAAATTTACGATGAGGACTATGTCTACGGCTCGTTCTTGCAATCGGCCATGGCAGAGAAAGGCGTAACGTGCACAAATTGTCACGATCCACATACCGCACAACTCAAAATCCCAGAAGAAGCTGTATGTGCGCAATGCCATGTAGCGTCAGATTATCTGCCAGAAAACCACACCTTTCATCAAGCGAACACCAAAGCATCAAAATGCACAACGTGCCACATGCCGGAGACGACTTATATGCAGGTAGACCCGCGCAGAGACCACAGTTGGCACGTTCCGCGCCCAGATTTAAGCAAGCATATTAATACGCCCAATGTTTGTACCGCTTGTCATGATGATAAAGATGCGAAGTGGGCCGATGAGCAGATTGGTCAATGGTTCCCAAAATCAAAGTATCGCAACACTCAGCACTTCTCGGTCGCATTTTATGCAGACGCGATAGGTCATAGAGGTGGTTCAGATGCCTTGGCTTATACGGCTCAAGATTCTTCCAACAGTGACATCATTCGCGCATCGGCTTTAGAGCGAATGGCAGGCAATACTGGCCAGAATACGTTGGTTGCGCTTGCGCGCGCCGTGAAACATGAGAACGAGATGATTCGACTGGGTGCTGTTGCTGGCTCGGCAGGGTATGACTTTAGTGACCGTTGGCAGATTTTACAGCCGTTGCTGAGTGATCCAGTGTTGTCGGTGCGAACCGAAGCGGCAGCTGCGCTAGTCAGTCATTATGGGGAAATGAATCCGCTACAAAGAGAGCGCATTCAAAAACCGTTAGATGAATACATGGACATTCAACGCTTTAATGCCGATCGCGGATTTGGGCGAACTAACTTAGCCAATGTATATCGTAGTTTGGGAGAGGCTAATAAAGCGATCGAACTGTATCAACAAGCTATCGACATCGAACCTTATTTCGAAAATAGCTACGTCAATTTAGCGGACATGTATCGCCGACAAGGTGATGAAGCCAAAGCGGTACAAATTCTGAGTGCGGGAATGAAAGCACAACCGAAATCAAGTTCGCTGCCTTACAGTGCAGGGCTTGCGCTGTTAAGACAAGGCAACAGCAAACAAGCTAATCAGTATTTAAAACAGGCCGCAGAAAGCGCGAAAGATAACGCTCAGTATTGGTATGTGTACGGTTTAGCGTTGGAGAAATCCGACGTATTAGAAGCGAGTAAGGCGTTAAACAAGGCGTTTGACGTTGGTGGTGACCCACGGCATCTTTATGCCCAGTGCGAAGTGTTGGCGAGAAACTATCGACAAGGCGGCGTTGCATTTGCCTTTGAACGGTGCACCAAGCAGCTTGGTGCACATGCTCCTGAGGAAGTTATTCAACAGCTCAAAGCGACCGTGACTACAAAGAAATAGGTTCGTAATGCGCGGCTGCTAGATGCGTTTTGATTCTCTCTCGCAATGCAATATGAGCAGGGTTGTTTAACTCACGTTTATGGTAGACGAACTTGTAAGGGATAGTGCATATAGAAATGGGGCAAGGCAGAACTTGAAGCTTAAGGGCTTTGCTCCATTTGTTCGCAAAAGATTGAGACACTAGACCTAAACAATCGCGTTGTGCGACGTACAACGCCATACCAGCAAGCGAAGATGTGACGAGATCCACTTTTCTTTCTAAAATGGTTTCTTGAGCGAGTTGCTCAAAACCCGACATGTTGTTCCATTTGCCTGAAAACAAACAGTGAGTTTCATCATAAAATTGTTCTTTGCTCAAAGTGCCTTGGATTCGAGGGTGTTGCTCTCGACAAATAATGACGGCCTTTTCTTCGTACGCCTCCTCCATAACAAACGCCGCATCTTTTGTGACCACTGTATCAATTACAAGATCTACTTTTTGTTGTCTTAAAAGCTCAAACAAGATGTATTTTTCGGGAGGTGACTCGTAAAAAATGGCATTTTTTATCGGGCTCATAATGTGCAGCAGAATCTCTGAACAGCACACCTCAAAGTGCTTCTTCTCCGTGATAGCATTATCAATAATACTCACCGCTTGCTCAAACTGAGGCAGTAGTTGATACGCCGCGGATGTCAGCGTAATTCCCCGTCCTTTTTTCACAAATAATTGCTTATCTACGACTTGCTCTAAACGCTTTATTGCAGCGCTCACAGCAGGTTGCGTAAGCCCCAATTGTTCCGCGGCTTTTGTATAAGATTGGAACTCCGCGACAACAAGAAAAGTTTGGATCAAATTCAAGTCCATAACGTTACTCATAAATTTAATTTATAGGTTAACTAATTTTGACTGCATTTATCGCCTGAAATTAGTGCTTTATCTTATATCAACAATGGTATTGAAAAGCGAATACCATTTTTTACGCACTAGCGAACTCTTGGAGATAATATGAAAAATGCGACCAAAACGAGCAGTAAAAAACTCGTACTTAACGCATGTACGTTAGCATTAGGCGCTGCATCTGCAGTTGCACACGCAGCGGACAAACCCAACATTCTTGTCATCTTTGGTGATGATGTTGGTTACTGGAACCTTAGTACCTACAATCAAGGCATGATGGCGTACAACACGCCAAACATCGATAGCATTGCTAAAGAAGGTGCGAAGTTCACTAACTTCTACGCACAGCAAAGTTCGACAGCAGGCCGTTCTGCATTCATCACTGGTCAAATGCCAAAACGTACTGGTCTATCAAAAGTGGGCTTACCAGGCGCTCCGGAAGGTATCTCGGAAAAAGATCCAACGATTGCAACCATGCTTAAGCAAATGGGTTACGCAACCGGACAATTTGGTAAGAACCATTTAGGTGACCGAGACGAACACCTTCCTACCAACCACGGTTTTGATGAGTTCTTCGGCAACCTATACCACTTGAACGCGGAAGAAGAGCCAGAGAACGTGGATTACCCTAAAGATCCAGAGTTCAAGAAAAAATTTGGCCCTCGCGGCGTTATCCACTCTTACGCTGACGGCAAAATTGAAGATACCGGCCCTCTAACTCGCAAACGTATGGAAACAGTAGACGGTGAGTTCCTAGAAGCGGCTGAAACGTTCATCGACAAGCAAGTTAAGGCAGACAAGCCATTCTTCGTTTGGTTTAACACCACTCGCATGCACAACTTCACGCACGTTCCTGAAGAGTATCAAGGTAAAACCGGTGCTGGTTTCTACGCTGACGGTGTGAAACAGCACGATGATCAAATCGGCGAACTACTGAAAAAAGTGAAAGATCTTGGTGTTGATGACAACACTATCATCGTTTACACCACAGACAACGGCCCGATGGTTGACCTATGGCCAGACGCAGGTATGACGCCATTCCGTAGTGAGAAGAATACAGGCTGGGAAGGCAGCTTCCGTGTTCCTGCTCTTATCAAATGGCCTGGTCACATCAAAGCTGGCGAAACCTTTAATGGCATGATGTCTCTTGAAGACTTCTTCCCAACATTGGTTGCAGCAGCAGGTGACACTAAAGTTAAAGACGAGCTACTGAAAGGTAAGAAAGTTGGCAAGATGAACTACAAAGTTCACCTAGATGGTTACAACCAATTGCCATACATCACAGGTAAGTCAGACAAGTCTGCTCGTAACGAATTCGTTTACTGGAGTGATGACGGTGACTTGGTTGCACTACGTTACGGTAAGTACAAATACCACTTCATGATCCAAGAAAATGAAACGGGTATGGATGTATGGCGTAAACCATTCACTAAACTTCGTGTTCCATTGATCTTCGATTTGAGCATCGACCCATTCGAACGTGGTGACCAAGGTATGGGTTACTCTCGTTGGATGTACGAGCGTTCATTCCTAATGATGCCAGCGGTAGAGAAAGTGAAAGAGGTAATGGGTACGTTTAAAGAGTTCCCACCTCGCATGGAAGCAGGTTCATTCGTACCTAAGTCTTCTAAGTAATCAAGAACATCGATAATCCATAGCGCTCTTCGGAGCGCTATATACCCAAATAGCTTCCCGTTTACTGCACTACGCTTACGAGGTTATTTGGGTATATTTAATAGTGAGAAACGTATGAGTAAGATTTCCCCTCGCCATTCTACTACCATGTCTATTGTTCCTCTTAAAACGGCTTCTAAAGCACCAGTTTCGGGCGCGTATGACCGTCGATTCCATGTGATGGCAAAGCCGGGCGGAGCAAAATGCAACATCGATTGTCAGTACTGCTTTTATCTGCATAAAGAAAATCTACTGCACCAAGAAAAGCAACCAAAAATGGACGACGCAACATTGGAAGCGTTCGTGAAAAGCTACATCGAAAGTCAGGATGGCGAAGAAATTGTATTCTCATGGCAGGGTGGGGAGCCAACGCTGCTTGGGTTGGACTATTTCCGTAATGTCGTAGCTCTGCAAAAGAAACATCAGCCGAAAGGCGTTCGCATTGAAAACGACCTTCAGACCAACGGCATTTTGCTAAACGATGAGTGGTGTGCGTTTTTAAAAGAGCACAACTTCCTAGTTGGCTTGTCGATTGATGGGCCACGAGAGCTGCACGACAAATATCGCAAAACCCGCAGCGGTAAGCCGACGTTTGATCTGGTGATGAAAGCGGTAGATAAGCTCCAAGCGCATGGCGTGAAATTCAACGCGTTGGTGACAGTGAATCGTCACAATGCGAAATACCCGCTCGAAGTGTATCGATTTTTAACTCAAGAATTGGGTGTGACATACATTCAGTTTGCACCGGTGGTTGAAGCGAACGACTTCCAAACAACCGCACCGCAGTTTTGGAACGAACAGATGATCCCAACCAAAGGCAGTGATCTGGCGAAACCGGGTCATCCAATGTCTGTAGTGACGGATTGGTCGGTTGAGCCTGAAGACTGGGGACGCTTTTTAATGGCGACCTTTGAAGAGTGGGTGAATAACGATCTTGGCCGTGTACTGGTTAACCTGTTTGAAACCGCGGTAGCGCAAGTAATGGGGAAACCGTCTCAGCTTTGTGTGACGGCTGAGTTTTGTGGCAAAGGCTTGGCGATTGAGCACAATGGCGATGTGTTCAGTTGCGACCACTATGTGTACCCAGAATACAAGCTCGCCAACATTCATGAACACTCATTGAATGACATGGCCTTCTCTACACGACAATACACCTTTGGCATGGCAAAACGCGAATCTTTGCCGACGTATTGTAAGCAGTGTCCCTACTTGCCTTATTGCTGGGGCGAGTGTCCGAAAAACCGTCTGATCAAAACGCCGAATGGCGAGGCTGGACTAAACTATCTGTGTTCGGGAATCAAAATGTTCTTTGATTACGCGTTACCGATGTTGGTTGGTCTTGCACAGCTTCTCCAATCTGAAGAACCGCAAAGATAACATAGTGAATATAACCTTAAGTTATTTCATTTGTTCTTATACTTAACTATTGAAAAGACGGCTTAAACCACTGAAAAGGTACCCTATGAACCACGCACAACAAGCGATAAAAGAACTCATCGAACAAACAGAAAAAAGCGTCATTGGACAAAGCCACGTGGTTCGAGCTTTAGTCATCGGGTTATTAACGAACGGGCACATTCTTCTAGAAGGTTTACCGGGAACGGCAAAAACACGTTCTGTAAAATCGTTGGCCAACTTGTTAAACACCAGTTTTGGTCGAATCCAGTTTACGCCAGACCTTTTGCCATCGGACGTGACGGGAACCGAGGTTTATCAAGAGTTGGATGGCAAGCCGCAGCTCCATTTTCAACCAGGGCCAATTTTTAACAGCATAGTGCTTGCCGATGAGGTCAACCGTGCGCCAGCCAAAGTACAAGCAGCACTACTTGAAGCCATGGCCGAAGGCACAATCACGGTAGGCGATAAAACTCACGTATTGCCAGACTTGTTTATGGTGCTTGCAACGCAAAACCCAGTAGAACAAGAGGGCACGTACCCGCTGCCAGAAGCGCAAATGGACCGTTTTATCATGAAGGTTACCGTCGATTACCCAGAAGACGACGCTGAACGTGACATCATCCGTTTGGTGCGCAGTGAAGAATTAGGTGCGGAAACCAGCAGCGAAATTATTACGCCAAAACACATCGAGCCAGACGTGGTGCTAGAAGCGCGCCGTCAGTTACCAAACATCGTGGTATCAGACCTAGTGGAGAACTACATTGTCGCGTTGGTGATGGCGACTCGTAAGCCAGAGCGTTATGCCGATTCAAACTTAGCAAAATGGATTGAGATTGGCTCTAGTCCCCGTGCCTCAATCGCACTAGACAAATGCGCTCGTGCGTATGCGTGGATGCAAGGACGTGACCATGTCACTCCTGACGATGTGCGAGCCATGGTTCCGTCTGTACTGGGCCACCGTTTTTCTTTGACCTACGATGCACTAGCAGACGGAGTCGATCACCAACGCGTCGTGCAAGAGCTGCTAGATTGTGTAGAAATTGGATAAGCGGGAGGCATTATGGCTAAGCCAACTCTTGCGCCAAAATCACAGGGGATGGATCCCCGTTTGTACTGCGATTACGCTCGTTTAGTACGTTTGCAAGCACAAGCAGAATCATTCAGTTTACTTCCTCATCTAAAAGCGGGCAGCGTACTCTCAGGCCGCCACAATTCGCTGTTTCGCGGTCGTGGATTGAACTTCGAAGAGCTGCGCCATTATCAACTGGGTGACGACATTCGTAACCTGGATTGGAAAGTCACGATGCGCACAGGCAAGCCGCACGTGCGCAGCTACACCGAAGAAAAAGATCGCAACGTGATCGTGTGTGTCGACCAGCGCAGCGCAATGTTTTTTGCTTCGACGCAAGTAATGAAATCGGTTGTCGCGGCAGAAATCGCGGCCATGTGCGGGTGGCGCGTGTTAAAAGATGGCGACCGAGTTGGTTTTGTCATCGCATCCCAACAGGCGTTGTTTCACAGCAAGGCGCAGCGTTCGCAAAACGATCTTCTGGCTCAACTTAAGCGTCTCGCTAAAGCCAATCAATCGCTCAATGTGGACTCCCGCAATTCCGAAAAAGTGACGTTCAGTCAATGGATTGATCTCATTAAACGCATGAAGCTCAAACAATCCACATTGATTTTTATCAGCGACTGGAGTGACTGCGAGGAGCACCACCTTGATCACCTTAAACAGCTACAACAGCACAACGATGTTCTTGCAGTGATGGTCAGTGACCCATTAGAACAAGCGCTACCAGACGATTTGGCAAAATCGAAATGGGTGGTTGGTGATGGGCAGTATCAACTCAATTTAGACAGCAAAGCAAAGGTAGAAGCCGCGAGCGCAAAGCTTGAGGCTCGAACTAGCTTACAGCGTCAATCACTCTCTCAACTTATGGCGATGAAACACCTTCCGCACATCGAACTCGATACGACAGGCGAGCACATTAAACAATTCCAAAAACTGGTAGGGGGGCGTTAAATGAGTGGTCTTCCTACGCCTCCGAGTACCTATATACTCAGAGAGCTACATGATGTGGCCGTGCCACCAAGCGTGAGTTGGTATCCGCAAACTATTGGTTGGAAGATTTTAGCGGCGGTTGCGCTCATTGCATTAGTGTATGTCGCGTATCGTTTGGCTCAACAGTGGTGGTGTAACCGCTACCGACAAGAAGCTCTGTTGACGATTTCGCAAATCAAACCGAGCGACAAAGGCATGCCTAAAGCATTGTTCTCTGTGCTTAAAATTGTGTTGATTCATGTTGATAGCCGTAACGCGAAATTGTTTGATACCGCCTTTTTGCGCAAGCTCGATACGCTATATCCGCAAACCGGAGATTCTCAAGCAAACTCGCAAGTGGTCTTTAACGATGAGCTTTCAAAGCGCTGGTTACAAAGTATTGTTGACCCAAGCGTTATGCTAACCAACGAAGAGCGAGTAACGCTTATTGCTCGTGCGAAAAACTGGGTGAGTGAACATCGTTGTGATGCTCAAAAAAGCGCGGCAAAGAAATATCCATTATTGAAACGCAAAGCAAATCAGGGAGGTCAACATGAATGATCTTCTTGTATCGCTAACTGGTTTGTCTGGTTTTGAATTTGCTCACCCAATGTGGTTTCTGATTTTGCCGCTGCCATTGGTGGTGTACTACTTGGTGCCTGCGTATCGCACTAAGCAAATGGCGATCAAAGTGCCGTTTTTTAGTCAGCTTGTGGAAGCGATTGGCGAGACGCCATCAGAAGGTGCAAGCCAGCTAACCCCAAGCTGGTGGCAACGAGCAACGTTAATTCTCTCATGGCTTTTGGTGGTGTGTGCGATGGCAAAACCCACCGTGTTAGGCGAGCCTCAAGTTCGCGAGAGTTTAGGGCGCGATGTGATGGTGGTGGTGGATCTTTCGGGTTCCATGGCTGAGCCTGATTTCACGTCTCGTACAGGTGAAAAAATTTCTCGCCTTGATGCGGCGAAAGAAGTGCTGACGGAGTTTGTTCAGTCTCGTAAAGGTGACCGATTAGGCTTGGTTCTTTTTGGTGATGCCGCTTTTGTGCAAACTCCATTTACCGCAGACCAAAAAGTGTGGCTCGAACTGCTTAACCAAACCGATGTGGCGATGGCAGGGCAGAGTACCCATCTTGGTGATGCGATTGGCTTAGCGATTAAAGTTTTTGAGCAAAGCGATAAGTCGCGTGGTGCTTTAGAACAAGAACAAAACCGTGAAAAAGTCGCGATTGTATTAACCGATGGTAATGACACGGGCAGCTTTGTCGAACCGATTGATGCGGCGAAAGTTGCGAAAGCCAAAGGCGTGCGAGTGCACGTGATTGCGATGGGTGATCCGGAAACGATAGGTGAAACCGCGTTGGATATGGACACGATTCATCGCATTGCGAAAGAATCCGGCGGTGAAGCGTTTGAAGCACTCAACCGTGATGAACTGTCGGCTGCCTACGACGAGATTGGCAAACTGGAACCTCAACTTTACGAAAGCACCACATACCGGCCGAAACAAAGTCTTCACCATTACTTGATGGCGTTAGTGGTTATCATGCATTTACTCGCGTTCAGCGTCGCGACACTCAAAAGAAGGGCTGCAACACGATCATCATTAGGAGAGAGCGATGTTTGATTCTCTTAGTTGGACGCAATTCTTTACGCAGTTTCATTTTATTCGACCGTTGTGGTTACTTGCTTTGATCCCCATGTTTTTCTTGGTGTGGTTGCGCTGGCGAGAAGAAAGCAAACCAAGCTGGAAGGATATTCTGCCCGAACATTTACGCAATGCTTTGACGATAGGCGAGCGAGGTTGGCGCAAGCAACTGCCGCTTAAGCTCTTGATGCTGATTGTACTAATCGCCATTGTGATTTGTGCAGGCCCAACGTGGCAACGTGAATCTTCTCCCTTTGGTGAAGATAAAGCCTCTCTGCTTGTGGTGCTTGATAACAGCGACTCGATGCTGCAAAAAGATCTCCCACCAAGCCGCCTTGAGCGTTCCAAACAGAAAATACGCGATTTGTTAGTTGCGCGAAAAGGCGGAAAAACGGGTTTAGTCGTGTTTGCGGGCAGTGCTCATGTGGCGATGCCTGTGACTCAAGACAGCAAAGTATTTGACCCATTCTTGGCGGCCATTACGCCAGAAATCATGCCCGTGCAAGGTAAGCTTGCTGAAAAAGCCTTGCCGTTAATTGATCAACAATTGCAAGGTCAACCAGGATCCACCGTTTTGTTGGTGAGCGACGGCGTGAACCCGGCCACGATTAAGCAATACCAAGCGTATTTTGCAGGCAAACCTTATCAACTGTTAATTCTTGCTGCGGGGAATACAGACATCGTGAGTAACAACCCGATGGATTTGGATTCTCTGCAAAAACTGGCCAGCCAGACCAACGGTCGATTGGTGGAAGTGACGGTCGATAACAGTGATATCGAACAACTGAATCGATACGTTGAGCGCAATATGCAGCTGAATGGCAAATCTTCAATGCCTTGGAAAGACATGGGTTATCAACTGCTGTTCCCAATCGCGTTGATCATGATGCTGTGGTTTAGAAAAGGGTGGTTAGTGCAGTGGTGCGTGATTGCAATGGTGAGCGGTACACTGTTGATGCCGACCAGTGCAATGGCGGAGAACATTTCTGTTAAAGCCGAGCAGCCACAAGTTGTGCAAAAAGTGACGACCTTCGACAAGGTAGCGCAATGGTGGTGGGATTTGTGGCTGACGCCAGACCAACAAGGACAGCGTTTGTTCAACCAACAAGCGTATTTAGAAGCAGCGAAACACTTTGTCGATCCATTACGCAAAGGCACGGCGTACTACTACGCTAGCGAGTTTGAGCTCGCGCACAGTGCGTTTTTGGAAATGCAAAACGACCCGTCCGAAGAGGTTAGAGATTACGGTCTTTACAATGCGGCGAGCGCGTTGGCGCGTCAGCGTGAATATTTGGCTGCTCGTGACTTGTTAAAATCCCTAGCCAGTAAGCCAACGTTGAGTGAGTCGTTAAGACCTGATGTTGAGCACAACTTGAAAGTGATTGCTGGCATCGTCGATGAGATAAATCAGATGAGTGAAAGTCAAGCCGGAACAGAGCAAGAGGCGTCAACCGAGCTAGGCGACAACCCTCAAACCGCAGAAGGAGCGGATGAACAAACGTCAGCGGAGTTGATGATTAAAGAGACGTTAAGCGCAGACGACATCTTAGGTAGCCAAGAACTAGCCGACAAGTGGCTAAAGCGAGTCGAAGCGGATCCGAAGTATTTCTTACGCGCTAAATTTCAAATTCAATTACGCTCGCCAACAACGGGTAGCTCAACTACTACAACGGAACACAATACAGAGGAGGCGGCCCAATGATGATGAATGTCCATCGCGTTACCTCTTTTGCACTTCCTGCAAGGATAGTGGCATGGTTAGTGGTTTGTTTGAGTCTGTTCGTAAGTCGTCACGTTTTCGCTCAGGATATTTACGATCTTCAACGCAATCATGGTGTTGAGTTGCAAGCGTGGGTCGGTCAACAACCAACGGCTGGGGAAAAGCGTAAAACGCCAAGTTTTAGTGTCAACGAGCAAGTCATTTTAACCATCGAAGTGGCAACGCCGCGCTGGTTTACGGGTGGGACGCGAATTGGCAGTATTGAAATGCCCAATGTTATCGCCAAACAGCGTAATCAGTTAGCCACTAACTTCACGGAGCACAAGGGCGGACAAACTTGGTCGCGTCAACGCTGGGAAGTGACTTTGTATCCACAAGCATCTGGTGATTTTGTGATTCCACCTGTCGCAGTGGGCGTTCAGGTGTCAGCACCGGACGGCGAGAAGGTGTCAGGTACCCTTTACACGCAGCCGATTAAGTTCAAAACTGTCTTGCCATCGGGATTGTTGAGCGATGACACGCCTTGGTTTTCTGCAACGCACGTAGACGTAAAACAAGAGTGGGAAACCTCCACTGAGTCACTCAAAGTTGGGGATGCAATCACGCGTAAAATCACCATTTCAGCTCAAGATTCGCTATCTGTGTTGCTACCAGACTTGTTGAAAGGAGAGTCAACAACCCGTTACCAAGCGTATCCTCAACCGCACCGTCTTACAGATACGCAAACACGTGGTGATTACCAGTCAACACGCACAGAAGAGAGCGTGTACGTGATTCAACAAGGTGGTGAATTAACCCTGCCAGATTATGAGTTCCGTTGGTGGAACAGTAAGACTCAGCAAGTGGAAACGGTGGTGTTAGAGGGCAAAACATTTGCCGCGAAGCACACGTTGAAATCCTTCATCAAAACATACTTTGCATGGATTGTATCCACGCTTGTATTTCTGGGTTTTGTGATTATTTCATTGGTAGCCATTAAACGTTACTACCGCAACAGACCGACACCAGCATGGTTGACGTTCCACCGTTTGTTAAAGGCTAAACGTTGGTCTGAAGCAAGGACCGTATTGTACAAACAATTGCGTTTAAATACGGCAGAGCTGGAAATGACCAAAGCCGATTCGAGTGAATCGTGGCAAAAAAGTGCGTCGCGAATGCAAAATGGTGAAAATAGCGCTCATTTAATGAAGTCGATGTGGCGCAAGATCCAGACCAAACAACAACGTTTTAAATTCCGTATTCCGCGAGCGTTACCAGAACTGGACAAAGTCATTGGAAGAGATGGCAATGAATAAAATGGGGCGCTAATATAGCGCCTCGTTTTTATTAGAGAATAGAGTTCAAATGAGCCAAGAGTTTATGCGCCGCGCATTGGAAGTGTCCAAAAATGCGCTTCCTGAATGTCAACCAAACCCGCCGGTTGGCTGCGTGTTAGTGAAAGACAACCAAATTGTTTCAGAAGGTCATACTCAAGCTATTGGTGGCAACCACGCGGAAGTAGAAGCGCTGAATGCATATCAAGGCTCGTTAGAATCGGTGACGGCATACGTTACGCTCGAACCGTGTTCGTTTGTAGGTCGCACGCCAGCTTGCGCGGTGACATTAGTGAAATCCGGTATTGGCAAAGTCGTCGTAGCCATGTTGGATCCAGATCCGCGCAACAGTGGTCGAGGTATCGAGATTCTAAAACAAGCCGGTATTGAGGTAGAAATTGGTTTATGCGGCAAGGAAGTCAGCGAGTTTCTTACCCCATATTTAGGCAAATCTTAATGTAAGCTTTGGCCTGCACGTTAGCAGCCCACTTATGCGGTGAATGGAGTACGTCAAAATTGAGTTAAAACTCATTAAAACAGGTCGTACCGCCCATTTCTTGTACTTAGCTACGTTAACTATCATGCTGTTAGATTAAAATAGAAAAAGTGATTTTCGAAAAATTTAATAGCATGAAACCGACCGATCTTAATCTCATCCCCATTTTTATCGCCATCTACGAAGAGCGTAATTTGTCTCGGGCGGCGGCACGTTTAGACATCACCCAACCCGCGGTGAGTAAAGCGCTAGCAAGATTGCGCGATATCTACGACGAACCATTGTTTCACCGCAGTTCTTCTGGTGTTGAGCCAACATCGTTTGCTGTCGATATTTATCCGGCTATGGTTGCAGCGATAAAGAACTTTACCTCGACGCTGTCGGCATCGGTTGAGTTTGATCCTAAAGTTTCCAATCGCATTTTCTCTATCGCTTGCGTGTCAATTTTAAGCTACGAGTTGCTGCCACAGTTGATGAAGCAGATTCACGAGTTAGCGCCGAATATCGCTTTGGAAGTGCACCCGCTGTTTACTGAGGATTACGAAAGTGATCTACGCTTACAACGTTATGATTTGATTATCGATTTAGCACCACGCGGGAGAACGGTCTTGAAAGTTGAACCCGTGATCACTGAGCGTTTGATGGTGGTGTGTAACAAAGATCACCCTCGTATCGCTGAGAGCATTTCTCAAGAGCAGTTTTTTGAAGAAGAACACGTTGCAGTATCGCAGTGGCAAAGCCGAAAAAGCATGCTGAGTGCAGAAGATATTGTTGATTTGGACAAACGCAAAATCATGTATCGAGCCGCAGGAGCACTGGAAATGTTGCCGGTTATCTGCGGTAGCGAATACATTGGTTTGATGCCAGAATCGATGATTAAGTTGTTCAGTAATACCTATCATGTGAAAGCACTGCCGTTTCCATTTGATGTAACAACTTACGATCTTTGCACCATTTGGCACCCTAGCCGCACTAATGAAAGTGCTCATCAGTGGTTGCGCGCGCAAATCAAACACGCAGGGAAAGTCATCAAGAAATAGGAAGTCCATATGAAGACAATACGAGCGATTCTAAACGGCAAAAAAGCCGGTAATCCTGAGCTAAGAGACGCCATCATGAAAATGAGAGACAGGGGCGTAGATGTGCAAGTTCGCGTCACTTGGGAATCGCAAGATATGCCGCGTCTCGTGAAAGAAGCGGTAACGGATGGTATTGAGCGTATTGTTGTTGCGGGTGGCGATGGCACTGTCAATGAGGCTGCTTCGGCGCTTATCCACATTGATCATGAAAGTCGCCCTGAACTTGCCATTATTCCGCTTGGTACGGCCAATGATTTTGCGACCGCGAATCATATTCCAGATTCGATTGCTGATGCATTAACGTTGGCAGTGGAAGGGCAAGCGCTGTCTGTTGATTGCGTTAAGGCGAATGATCGTTGCTTTATCAATGTTGCGGCGGCAGGTTTTGGCGCAGAAGTGACGGCAGAAACGCCTGTTGAGTTAAAAAACTTTCTCGGTGGTGGGGCTTACACACTGACTGGCGTGGTTAAGGCGCTCGGCTTCAAACCTTATGATGGCAGCATCACTATCGAAGGGGGCCGTTACGATGGCGAAATGTTGTTAGGGGCATTTTGCAACAGCCGCTTAGCTGGTGGCGGTCAACAGCTCGCTCCCCATGCGATGATTGATGATGGTTTGATGGACTTAACGCTGGTTCGTCCGTTTTTACCGCATGAATTGCCCCAAGTCATTGAAGAGATTAACAACCCATCCGAGAAAGGCGAGTTTGTGAAACACACCCGAGCCAGTTGGTTGGAGATCGATTTTCCGAATCCTCTACCACTTAACTTGGATGGCGAACCGTATCATTCCCGTAAAGTTCGATTTGAAGTGCAACCAAAGAGTTTGAAGTTGGTGCTACCTAAAGATTGCCCGTGCGTGACGCACTAAGTCCAACCTTATGAGATGAGCAAAACAAAGCCACAGATGGGTGGCTTTGTTTTATCACTATTTTTTACTGTTTCAACAATAGCTCCTTGGCTAGAGGACTTTCGTTGTTAGGGCTCTTCGTTGTTAGGGCTCGTTTATAGCTTTTGGATGGTATCTACGTCGATTTGCATGGTGGTCCATTCTGAATCGATTTCGCCACGAATTGCCACTTTGTCGTTTGGTGTCACGTCTAAGCCCATCCATTCTTCGTTGTCGATCTCTACTTCGATTTCGCCAGTGCTGTCTTTGAACAAGTAAGTCTCGTTACCTAGTGATTGAATGATGTGCCCAGTGAGCATTACGGCGCTGTCTTCAGTTGCGTTTTGCGCATCTTTCACTGTGTTGATTACGCTTACTTCTGGGCCATTAAAAGCGGCGAAAGCCGAGCTTGAAAGTAGGGCAAACATGGATGCCAAAATCATTTTTTTCATTATCGTTTCCTTAAATTAAAAGTAGTAAGTTGTGCCTACGTTAAAGGATGCTGTGTTTGCGTAGCTGTCTAGTTGGTATTTTGCGTTTGCGCCAATGGTGAGCTTTGGGAACACTTGGTATTCCGCGCCCACAGAGAACATTGCGCCGAACTCATTATTTTTCTCCGCGCTATGGAAAAGCGTGTTGCTCATTTCCACATCGTCATTCGCAACAAGTTCATATTCTTGATGTTTAGACACCTTGGCGTCGTATTGTGTGTAAGTTAGACCCGCTTTGAATTTGGTTGTCCATTTATCGTTTAATGCGTAGCTAAACGCTGGTATTAGCGACACTTGTTTGGCTTTGATTGACGCATCCCAATCCATTTCATGATGGTAATCTTTGCCATCGATTGGTTTGATACCTAGGTTTTTTGAACGGCTATCATCAAGGTCAAACTGGCTGTAACCCAGTTCCAATGCCCAGTTGTCATTAAATGCGTAACCGACAAAGCCTGAGAAAATACCATCTTCAAGTTCAGGGTTGAGTGTTACGTTGTCAGCTGAAAAGTGAGGTTCCAAATCATGGTCAGTGGTGCCTAATCCATATTCCAGACCTACATAAGGAGCCGCAGATACCGAAACTGAGCAGGTAACAAGTAACGCAAGAAGTGTTTTGTTCATTCTAATTTTGCCTCTTCAAATCAACTTAGTGAGTAGAAGCGCATTTTGTGTGATGAAGCGTGAAGTGATCGTGAAGAAATAAAAGAATTTGGCATGCAAATAGAAAAATTCCCCAAAGCGTGGGGAATTTTTCGGTCTTGGTTCGTAAATTGATTGGGCTTCGAACAGCACTCCTGTTTAATAAACAGCGCACCAATCGTTTTTCATGTCTATAAGCTGCCAGTTGTCACGCTCATTGGCTTCGTCTAACGCTTTATCTAAGCGGCCTACGTCCGATTGACGGTCGTATTTCCACTCGCGCGCTTCGTCAGTGTGATGCACAATCATCGCCATAGAATTTGGTTGGCTTGTCGCCCACTGCATCATCGCTTGGTCTCCGTCCGAGTTACCAACGGCGAGCACTGGTTTCTTACCAATAATGTACTGAATGTTTTCGACTTTCACTTCTTTATCATCGAGCGTTAACAGTTCGCCCAACTTCATCACTTTAGGTTGACCATCGTTAAAGCTGTATTCGTATTTCAACGCGCTGCCGATGATTTGTTCTTCAGGAATGTTGTAAGCTTCTGGCGCCCACACGCGCATAAAGTCCACGCCACCACCCGAAACAATGTAGGTTTTGAAGTTGTTCTCTTGCAGGTACGTAAGCATTTCGCGCATCGGCTTAAAGGTGAGGTCATTGTAGGCTTTACCAAAGCGCTTGTCTTTCGCCGCTGCAAGCCATTGCTCGACGGATTGTTGGTATTCTTCTACAGTCATGCCGCTGTGGGTGACTTTCATGATTTGGAGTAGCGATTCTTTACCGCCAGCAAAGACTTTCTCTAAGTCGTTTTCAATGACGGATTTAAAAGGTTCCTGCGTTTTCCATTCTGGATGCGTTTTCGCAAGGGCTTTGATTTGATCCAACGCGAACGCAATTTGGAAATAAATCGGCTTTTCTGACCAAAGTGTACCGTCGTTGTCGAACACGGCAATGCGGTCAGAAACGGGAATAAATGTTGCCTTTGAACTGTCGGTAGATTGCTCGACAAAATTCACAATGGCGGTTTTGCTGTCGCTGTCTTTCCAAGAAGGGAGCAGGTTGGCATCGCAATCTTTCGCGAGGCTGGAAAAAGATAAGCTAGTTAAGACGGCAAGAGTACAGAGATGGATTTTGTTCATTATTTACCTCGATTGATTTCACTAGGTTGTGATCCCTAAAAAGGGCAATGAGGGCGGATAACCTTAAACGACCACTTACACGTTGTACTCATGTCATTTTCTCGCCCACGCGTTAGCGTTGAAAATTCGCCTTCATCATAAGCAAGCGTAGTCGCATTCCTTGGTTGTGCACGAAATGAATAGCGTAATGCTTCCAAAACGCCGCATACGGGTTATCTCAAACTGCCCAAAGTAGAGTAGCAACAAGCGCCATGAAAATAGGTTATAAGCGGTATAACAAGCCTGCGGTATTAATGAAATTTATGATTGGGTCATCAAGGTGAATCGCAGGTAAATATCCGGATCACGCCTTCAAATTCGCAACAGCAAAGGTGACTCATGCAAATTACTCAAAGTCCTCAGTTCAACGGCAAAGCGTCTAAGCGTTTACATGTTATGGCAAAGCCCATTGGTGCTGCCTGTAACATTGACTGTACTTACTGCTACTACCTCAGCAAACAGGACTTACTTGAGTATAAAAAAGGATGTTCACCAATGATGGATGAAGCCACGTTAGAGGCTTACATCAAACAGTATATTGAAGGGCAAAATACACCTGAGATCGTCTTCTCTTGGCAGGGCGGCGAGCCAACGATGCTGGGTTTGGATTACTTCAAGAAAATTGTCGAGTTTCAAGCGAAGTACCAGCCCGCAGGCGTGAAGATCTCAAACGATCTGCAAACAAACGGCACGTTATTGAATGACGAATGGTGCGAATTTTTAAGCGAGAACCATTTCTTGGTGGGCTTGAGTATTGATGGCCCTGAAATGCTGCACAACGCGTATCGAACCAACCGAGCCGGTCGGGGTACATTCAAACAAGTCATGAATGCGGTGGAGTTGCTGCATAAACATCAGGTGAACTTTGCCACGCTTACCTGTGTGAACAACCTGACGAGCCGAAATCCGCTTGAAGTTTACCGTTTTCTGCGAGATGAAGTCCGCTCGCCACAAATGCAGTTTATTCCTATTGTTGAACAGAAAACGTTCCGCACCACTGCACCTCAAAAATGGCAACCGCAAGAACAGCTTAAACAAGGAGACAAGCGTTTGATTCCGGGTCACAAAGATTCTGTCATGGAACCTTGGTGTGTTGCTGATGAAGCTTGGGGTAACTTCCTGATTGCGGTTTTTGATGAATGGATTAAGAACGATATCGGCAAAGTGTTTGTGCAATATTTTGAAGCCAGTGTAGAGGCTTGGATGGGGCGCGCTAATCCACTTTGTACGCTGGGTGAGGTGTGCGGTAAGGGGTTAGCGATGGAGCCAAATGGCGATGTGTTTGCGTGCGATCATTACGTTTATCCGGAGTACAAAATTGGCAATATTCATCATGACAAGCTGGATGAACTGGCCTACAGCAAAGAGCAACAGAAGTTCGGTTTTGCAAAATCTCGCTTGTTAACGCAGCAATGTCGAGACTGTGAGTATCAGTTTGCATGCTACGGTGAATGCCCGAAAAACCGTTTCATTCGTACTCGTGATGGTGAGCCGGGACTTAACTATTTATGTGCAGGATGGAAGAAATTCTTTTCACATGCTGACAAAGCGATGGCATACATTTTACGCGCAACGGGTAACGTGGTGGCTCATGGCAAATACAGCGATTCAGTCGTGCGCCAAGAGAGTGAACAACGCCCAGTATTCGAAACAAAATTTTGAGGAATTGGTATGTCATTGTCTACAGAAGCCCCCCTGTTAAAGACACCGTGTTTGGCATCGCGCAAACGTCGACCGAACAAAGTGAAGATGCTTTCTAAGTCGTTATTGGCGGTCACATTAGGCGCGGTCATTAATCATTCTGTTATGGCGCAAACGCCGACGGAACAAACGCAAGCTCAGCCGACGGCGGCAGAGCAAGTGCAACAACCAACGCCGCAGCAAGTGATTTCTAAGCTCGCTTATCAAGCCCAAGACCAAAAGTTGCCGACCGAACAACGTGTTCAAGCGCTGCGCGAACTGGGTAACTACCCAAACCAGAGTGCTCTGGTGGCTGTTGCTCGAGGTTTACAAGATAAAGACGCGGTAATTCGTGAAGCTGCGATAGTCGGCGCACAACCTTACGCGATCGAAAACCGCTGGCGCATGGTGGAACCACTACTTAAAGACGAATCCTCTTCCGTGCGTATTGCGGCAGCACTGAACTTAGTGCGTGACTATTCTGTTTTGACAGAAGCGCAAAGACCAGCGATAGAAAAGCCTGTGGACGAGCTTTTAGCGAGTTTAAAGAGCGGAACGGATAACAACACCCAATTGCTGTTAGCCGATGTGTATCGCTGGCATGAAAACTGGAAACAAGCGGACGATATCTATCAAGCATTGTTATCCAAAATGCCAGAAAACCCAGATGTTTGGCTGAACTTAGCCGACAATTACCGCGCGCAGCAACGTGAGCAAGAAGCGATTGATACACTAGATAAAGCGATTGAACGCCTTCCAGACAATGCCGCCCTGCATTATTCGAAATCTTTGACGCTCGTTCGTTTAAACGACAAAGAGCAAGCCGCAAATGAAATCGAAAAAGCGGCTAACATGGCGAAAAACAATAGTTATTTTTGGTATTTGAATGGTGTGCTACAAGAAGAGTTCAGTGTCGATAAGGCTGTGAAATCTTTTGAACAGGCTTACTTGATTTCAGGCGCGCCAGAGCAGCTGTACGCGGTTTGTGATATCTATATTCGTTACGATAATCCGAAAACGGATGAATGCTTGGCGGAACTAGAAAAAGTCGCACCAAGCTATGTGATTGACCAGCTAAAACAGAAAAGAGCGCTGACTTCTGCAAAGCCTAAAAGCTAGTCAACCCGCTTTTCATCTTCTTTTCGCGCGGTGACGTAACACACTGCAAATGGCACATTAAGGCGAGAAAACTCTTTGATCCAACGCCATTGGTTATCTTGGAGTTTATCGCCGGGCCCTTTTACTTCAATCCACTCGAACTCGTTGTCTCTAAAAGCAATCAGATCCGGCATCCCATTACGGTAAAGCTTAAGATCGCTTAACTGAACCTTAAATAGTTCGAGTAATGTGCGGGTAGGAATGGTGTTGAGTGACTGTTCAAGCAATTCCTTGCCTATTAAGCTCCATTGAACAAACGGATTGCTGATACCAAACTTTTCATCGTATTTCGTTAACATCGCTTGTGTATTACCCAATTTTAACTGTGCGAAAGCTTCATCAATCAGTGCTTGGCGCTTTGCTACAAAATCGGAATGGTACAAATCCAGAGGACGGTGTTGATAGGCATTGATGAATGCCCCTTCAATGGGAGCGAAAATCGCATCCCAAAAAGTGAGTCCAAGTAATGCATTCAGCAGTGCATTTTCGGCGTAAAATACACTCCAACCTAAAGATTCAAAGTGCGCTTTGCTGGCGAGTTCGACTCTCTGTTGAGATAAATCCAGTTCAACTCGGTACTCCATACAGGTTGGCTTTGTCACTCTTGGCACTTTCTCACCTTGTTTTCGTTTCAGCCGCTGCTCAAGTTTTTGTGCGACTTCGAGCTCAGACACATCGATCGGTGAGTGAAGTATCTCTGTGACAATGTCACTAAATAAATCATCATGGCTCAGTTTGTCATAGATACGTGCGCGTCGTTCTCGGCTTGGCGTAAGCTGAGTTTGGCCAAATAGAGATAGGGCTGTCTCTAGCTCATCAATCCGTTCGTAATCACGTGCAATGTCATTCAACATGTGCTCTCGTTTACGATCCACATAAGGATGATGAACAGGGTGAGGCATCGCCTCAATAAGAAGGTCGAGATTGGCTTTGTCTTTTCGGTCAAATTGCCAGTACAGGTTGGCCAGTTGGCTCAGTTCAATTAAGCGGTCTATTTGCTCACGTGAATCAAAGAAGCGGCGCACTTTACTCAATTGATATTGCTCGAACTGATGTAGACCTAAGTCATCAAGTACAAACTGACTTAAGTCTTGATGAGTGTTGGCAAAAAACAGGGTGAGCAACACGTCGATCATGTGGGCGGAATTGAGTCTGACGATCGTAAACTCAAGTTGCTCTACGCGATCAAATTCCGTATTACTCAAACGTTCGACAAGGGCGTCTTTCTTGAGTGATTTCGGCAGTTCGGGATAAAGCGCGGAGATCTCTGGTTTGGTCAGTAAGTTAGCCGCCAACTCTTGATGAGAAAGTTGTGGGGATAGTGAGATGAAATCTTGTTCGCCTAATTCCGCCAGCGCAGCATCGATGAATGGGATTTCTTGATAATTGAGTTTATCGCTTCGAAACCAACATCCTTTTCGGCTGTATAAACGCACTAAAAGGCACTGGGCGTGTTTGTTCAAGGAATCAAACGAACAAAGCCAGGCGTGTTCTTCCTCGGTCAGTAAATCGCTGTACCACGTTACTGCGTGGTGAGTCAGCTTAAAGAAGTTCTCTAGATAGTAGTCTGGCGCGAGTTCGATTGGGCTTTCCATAAACGACCGATAACAAAAAAGGCTTAACCCATAGGTTAAGCCTTTTCGCTATCAAATCAATTCGCAATTATGCGTTTTTTAGCTGTGCTACTTTCGCTTCAGACAGTGGCTTAGTGATGAACGCAAGTACGATACATACAGCCATCATTGCTGAAGAAATAGTGTAAGCCAAGGTGTAGCCGTCGCCATTTGTCATCGAGAAACCAACAACTGCTGCGCCGATTGCACCACCGATACCCCATGCAGTGTAAAGCACACCGTAGTTAGTACCGTAGTTTTTCAGACCGTAGAACTCAGCCGTTAGAGTAGGGAACACCGCTAGAAGCGTACCGTAACCTACCGCTGCGATTGCTGTACCGATGATGAGAGTAAACTCAGAATCGAACGTTGCGAACAACACCATGTTTACGCCTTGTAGAACGAACGCGAGTAGAAGCGTACGAACACCGCCGATTTTATCTGCAAGCATACCCGCAGCAACACGACCGCCAGAGTTGAATACAGCAAGAATGGACGCTAGGTAAACCGCGTTTGGCAAGTTTGCTTGAACGCTTGCGATTGTCGTGATGTTACCGATGATCATTAGACCAACAGAAGCTGCGAACGCGTACATGATCCATAGAGAGTAGAACTGTGGCGTTTTCAACATTGCTTTCCAAGTTAGGTCATCTGACTTTTTCACCGCTTTAGGTGCTTGGCCTTCTTTTACTTTCGGCTCTGCAGGTGTGTAGTCTGCTGGTGGGTTGTTGATGGTTGCTGCAAGAGGAACCGCAATCGCTAGGATACCAACACCAAGAACCATAAAGCTGGTTTGAATGCCCATGCTGTCGATCAGCGCAGACGTTACTGGTGCAAGGTAGATAGCCGCTAGACCAAAACCTGCCGCAATAATGCCGTTAACCATACCTTTCTTCGAAGCGTGGAACCACTTCATCGCAGAAGGTGACAGACATGCATAACCAAAACCGATACCTGCACCTGTGATCACACCAAACGTAATGTTCAGCATTAGTGGAGAATCAACAAAGCCAGATGCGATCATGCCTAGACCTGTAAGAACAGTACCTAGGATAAGGATCATACGCGGACCCATACGGTCTTGAAGGATACCTGCAACAAGAAGACAGATAGAGAAGGTGATCGTTGCAGTTGCGTAAGGTGCAGAAGCTTCTGCAGCACTCCAGCCTGATTCAGTCACCAATGCCTTGTTGAATACACTCCAAGCATACAGGATGCCAAGACAAAGGTTGATACAGAACCCTGCAAGCAGGATGCGCATAGCTTTATCAATCTTGCTCATTTTCATTCTCAGTTTTACCTCTTGCTACAACGCAAAGAGGTGTTGGTTTAAAGATGTTTTTTCTCAAAATTAGTTTGCGTTTTTCAACGTTTAACGCAATGAGCGCGGATTATAACCAATAAAGATGTGATTGGAATCTCTTTTTACTTACAGATCTAAAAATAATTTGAAAATATAAAATCAATTGTTAATTGATGGTTTTGTATATAGGAAAAATGTTGATCTAACGTAATGTGCTTTGTTTTCAATCCTGTAAAGCTAAGTGCAACTGAGTGAATTCAGAACGACTCGACGTTTAGCTCACATTTCCTGTAAATAGTTTCAAAATGTTTTTGAGTTAATTTTTTGTAACAAAAGTGCTCAAAATAAGTGCTAAGCAGCCGAAGTGCCGAATTTAAAGGCTTTATAAAATTCCGCTTGTTAACTGTATGTAAAGTGCGCGCTCTGAGTTGTCAGCAAGGACGAAAGTGAATAAAAAATGTGCTTGATATTGCGATCTAGATAAGCAAAATGGAGCGCAAAATGAGTTTTCATTTATGAAGGGATGCTTTTTTAGACTTGTTGTGAGGTGACTTATGAAATTGTTCCTATTACTCATGGCTTCTGTTTCTGCTGGTGTAGCATCTGCAGATCACATCCATTCATTTATGTTAGGTTTATCTATTGCTTCTCTGGCAGTGGGTAGCTGTTATTTCTTTGCTTTCCGTAGCTCGCGTTTTCCGCAGTTAGCGCTGTTTCTATTGATTTGCGGCATGTTATCTAAACTGACTATTACGGTTGTAGGTGTTATGTGGGGTATGTCTGCGCAATTGATTACTTCACCAATCGTGTTTGCGTTGTCTTATCTTTTCTTTTCACTTGCTGTTACGTACTTGTGGTTCAGCTATCGTGAAAGCATCACGCAAATTCCAGAGCGATTTAAAGCAGCTTAATTTAGCGCTTTGATACCGACAAATAAGAAAACGCCAGCGATTAACGCTGGCGTTTTTGTTTTGGTGATACTTCGCTATTTGGCGTGAAGTTTCTTCGTAAGTTGAAGTAAATAACCTTCGTTTGGAGCGAAAGGCTTAAAAAGACAAGCCTGAGCTAACCCGAGATTGTAAGTGGTGGTTCCGGTACTTCAAGGAAGCAAGCAATGACGCGATAGAGTTCTCCTTCAGCAACGGTAATTTCCCCATCTGATTCAATCGCGAGTCGACAAGCTTTGACGAACATTCGTCTGTCATTGGGTTTCAGTTGTAGCAACAACTCTAATGCGGCGCGACTTAAATGCCAATTGCTGTTAGCTGGTTCTAACTTCACTTCAGGAAAGCCTAAATGGGCGAGGGCACAATGGTAGGCGCGCTGAGCTTTGTCTGCTTGAGAGTGGCTGACCCATGCCAGTTCTCGCAATAGCCAAAACACACTTTCCTCTAATTGCTTCAACGTCTTGTGTTGTTTGATGAATCCAAAAGAGGCGAGTAGCTGCTTTTCTAGTAAGTTGATGACACACCATTCGGCTAGCGAGTATTGATTATCCGTCTCTGAGAGCTCACGTAGCACTTTACATAAGCTGATTTTCTGGGCTTCACTCAGCGATTTAAGTGCCGGCAGAGCGAGTTCGAGTAACGGGAAACGCAGATGAAGTGGTAAGTCGTAATCTAACCAGGGAAGCAATGTAGATTGCGATGCGAGTGGAACGTACGACTTAATCATTTCGCGCTGAATATCGCTGCCATCAAAAATGAGGGCGAATGCGATAAATCGGGCGCTATATGGTTCACGTGCGATATCAACTAACTCTGGTGGTAATTGACTGATCAACTGTTTGCCTGTCTCACTCAATTGCTCCGATGGTGAGGCAGATTGCGAAGCAGGAGAGCCGCCACCTACGGCAAAGCCACTGACTTGCTCGTTACCGAACGCCGTGTTTTGAGCATGAGAATGTTGAGCGTAGCTTCCGTCCCAATTGGGTTCGATTCTTCGAATTCTTTCGTCCAATGGTGGGTGTGTCGCGAACAAACCAGAGAAACCGGACAACTTACTCTGTCCAAACATCATGTGGCTCATTTCATCACTGGCTTTCGTGTTTAAGGTAGAGCCTTGAACGTTGCTGCCAATCTTCTTTAACGCTCCCGCAATCCCTTGATCGTTGCGAGTGAACTGCACCGCACTGGCGTCTGCTAAAAACTCGCGTTGGCGCGAAATCGCTGCTTTGATCATGTTGCCGAACAAGGTTCCTAACCAACCCAGCACCAAGCAGACAATCGCAATTAGTATGATGACAGCGAAGCCTTTGTTTGAATCAGAAGAACTACGTGATACGTGACGAGTGCTGTTCGAGTTATCCAAGATCAGATGACCAAAATGAGCAATGCAGGTAATGCCAAATAACGCACCAATCAGACGAGTATTCAACCGCATATCACCATTTAAGATGTGGCTGAACTCATGGGCAATTACACCTTGAAGTTCGTCACGGCTAAATGCATCTAGTGCTCCTTGCGTTACCCCTATGACGGCATCATCAATGCTCATGCCTGCAGCAAACGCGTTGATGCCGTGCTCTTCCGTCATCACATAAACTGGTGGCACGGGAATCCCCGACGCGATGGACATTTCTTCCACAACATTGAGTAACTGGCGGTGTTTCGCATTTGACGTGTCTGTCGAAATCAACTTGCCGCCGATACTTTCTGCAACGCCACGTCCACCATTGGCGTTTAGCTCACTAAGACGAATGAATGAGCTGATGCTGACAACCAATAGCACGCCCACAAAGCTCAACAAACAATAACTGATGATGGATTGAGTGGTGAACGGTTCGCCAGTGAAATAGAAGTAGATGCCAATCGACATGACACTCACTAGCCCTGTGATGGCTAAAACGGCCAAAGTGAATAGCATCACCAAAAGTCCAGTTCGCTGGCGCGCAGTGTCTTGATGATGAAAAAAGTCCATTAGAACGCAACCTTCGGCGCTTCTTGGATTGCTTCTGTGTCTGCAAACTCAAGTAACTTACCGTCTTGGAAACCAAATGTGTTCGCGAAGATAACGGGTGGGAATGTTTGCTTGTAAGTGTTGTAGCTGGTCACGGCATCATTAAATGCTTGGCGGGCAAACGCGACTTTGTTTTCGGTACTGGTTAGCTCTTCTTGGAGTTGGCTCATCGTCTCGTTTGCTTTCAATTCAGGGTAGGCTTCTACCACAACGTTCAGTTTGCCTAGAGCGTTTTGTAACATGCCTTCTGCTTGGCTAAGCTGGCTAATTGCAGCATCACTATCTGGTGCATCACTGGCGGCTTTTAAACCTGCTATCGCTTGGTTACGAGCTTGGATAACGCGTTCAAACGTTTCCTTCTCATGATCCATGTAACCTTTAGCGGTGTTTACTAAATTCGGAATTAGGTCGTATCGACGTTTCAGTTGAACTTCGATTTGAGCGAAGCTGTTTTTAAAGCGATTTCGTAGAGTAACGAGCTTGTTGTAAATACTGATTGCGTAAACCACAACCAGCAGAACAATAACAATAAAGACAATCAGTGCAGTCATAGTGAGTTCCATTTTGTGAATGTATCAGTGTTTTATATAAGTAGTTGAGATATTAAGCAAATTAGACTTACTTATAATGTGGGGTATTTTTAAATATGGCACGTATTGCGTAAGAAATATGAGAGCCATTTGGGATAAGAACAAAGGTAAAGGATTCTCAAGGAGAGCAAAATAAAAAGGCCCGGCGTGAAAGCCGAGCCTTGTGGAATGTAGAAATTCTAATCCGTGATTAAGCTGTCATCGGAACAAGTACCATAGTACCGATGATTACCGTCAATAGGCCAGCAAGCACAGGCACTGAAGTGCGTTTTACAACTTCAAATGGGCTGATGTTCGCCATACCTGATGTCGCAACGATTACGCCAGATACTGGCGAGATGGTACGACCTAGGTTTGATGCTTGAAGCATAGGGATGATTAGGAACGCAGGGTTGATGCCCATTTTCGCCGCTAGAGAAGGCGCAAGTTCTACAAACGCATAGAAAGGCGCGTTACCAGAACCAGTAGCAATAGCCGCTGCAACGGTTAGACCTGTTAGGATAAGCATTAGTGCAACGCCACCCGCACCTGCGTTATCGGCAAGGTGAAGTAGGTTATCGATAGCACCAATAGACATCAGACCTTGTGCAAATACGCCTGCCGCCACCAACAACATCACAACGCCTTTAAATGCATCGGCCATGCCTGCGTAGCATGAATCCAAATCTTCAAGCGCTTTTTTGCCGTCGAATTTGTTCACGACATAATGGATAAGTGCGCCAAGGAAAATAGAACCCACAACGATGGTGTAGATATCTAGACTAAGACCAGGAATCGTACGGCCATTAAATAGGAACACACCGATGATTGGTAAGAATGGTAGTGCTGCGTAAAACGCTGGTGCATCTGCTTTAATTTCTGATACGTCGATTTTTTCCATCGGCGTATTTTCTTTCTTATCTAGGTATTTGTTCCAGAAGAAAGCTGCTGCCGCCATTACGACGATTGCACAAATCGAAACAGGAAGAACAGTTTGTACCGCAAACACATCTAGCGCCAAGCCAGACTTTTCTGCAGCAATAACAACGTCACCTGAAGTAGGAGAAAGAATAATAGCAGCAGGAGATGCACACACTGCCACAGCCGCAGGACGAGAGATACCCATCGCAACCATCATTGGGAATAGGGTTGCCATCAATAAAACGCCAAGGCCTGTTGCAGAGCTCACCGCTAGAGACATCAAACACGCCACAATGTAAGCCGCTACCAAAAGGACATAAGGAGACTTGATAACAGAAAGCGGTTTAGAGAACTGTTTCACGACAACGTTGTTCGCGCCGATGTGAGTCATGTAAGAAGCGAAACCACATAGCAACATGATTTGCATACCAAGGCCGCCGCCACGGTATTGCAGCATGTATTTCACGTATTCTAGCGAGTCTGTCACCATGTTACCGGTTGAGGTGATGCTTGATGGCAGAACGTCATGGCCCAAAAAGCCAGTCATAAGAAGCAAACTGATACCGGCGGTTAAAAGTACGCCAGCTGCCTTGTAACCTTTGACAATGAAATAGCCCACCGCAATGGTTACTACCAAGCCAATTAAGAGCTCTAGCATAGGGGTCTCCAGATGTTATGAAAAAAAGAAAGATTCTGTTTCAATTTATGACAAGGAATTTACAGAATTCTTAACTGTGGCACGAGGCTAATCTGGGACTTGCATGATCTAAAACAAATAATAATTTAATAATTAAATCCGACAGATTCTCTTGTTTCAATTTCGTTTTGTAGGTGTTATGCGCTGGTTTTTTGAGTTTTAATGGAAGGAAAATATAAGCAGATTGGTGAATGAAATGCTGATGGAATAATTAAAAGTAATCGAAAAACATTATTCGATTTAGATCACATTTGTAACGGCTAAAATAAACAAAAAGCCCCGACTAAGCGGGGCTTATTCAGCAACTTAATGCATTATGCGTAACGACGGATCATCAAGTTCCAACTACGTTGTTGACGCTCAAACTCAGTTTTAAGTTGTTGATACTTCAATTTCGATACAGAGCACTCGTATTTCTTCACTACGTTCGCAGTTTTTTCACCGAGCAACTCTTTGCGTGCTTCGTAGTATTCCTGCATGTGGTGAACCAATGCATCAAACTCTTGCTGAAGTTGATCGAGAACTGTTTGCGCATTGGGTTTGGATTCCAGTTTCTCTTTCGCTTTTTTCAACAACTGGGTTGCTCGCGCTTTTTCAATTCGGAAAGTTGATGTAGTGCGAAGCTTGGACGTCAGCCCCAACCAAGAACAAGACTTGATCAGCCATTTAGTTGGATCGTAGTGCCACCAATAAACACCATTGCGGTAGTCATTCTCAAAGATGTGGTGAAAATTGTGGTAACCCTCGCCAAAGGTAAAGAAGGCTAAGACACTGTTATCGCGGGCCGTATTTTTGTCCGTAAAAGTTTGCTTGCCCCAAACATGCGCCAAAGAGTTAATAAAGAAGGTTGTGTGATGGCTCAAGAACAGGCGAGCTGCGCCAACAACCAGCAGCATTCCCCAAACATCCCCATAGATAAGACCCAAAGCTACAGGGAAAACGATATTAGTCAGCAAAGCTAACGGCACGTAATACTTGTGTTGCCACATCACAATGCTATCGCGTTTTAGATCGCGGCAATTGGTGTACTCATTTTCTTTAGACTTATTGTAGTCGCGCAACATCCAGCCAATATGCGAATACCAAAAGCCACGTTTGGCGGAGTAGGGATCTTTGTCATTGTTATCGACATGTTTGTGATGCACTCGGTGATCAGAAGACCAATGTAATGCACTGTTTTGGAGAGAAAAAGCGCCGCCAATCGCGAAAATTGCACGTAATACAGGATGAGCTTCGTAAGTTTTATGGCTCCAAAGGCGATGATATCCCGCAGTAATCGACAGGTTAGTGAAACTGAATGCAAGGATACCCCAAATCAAGTGTTCCCAGCCCAGTCCATAATGATATGCGTACCAAGGCATTACAATAAACGTTAGAACAAAACTGGCTGAAAAAATCAATATATTCAACCAGATAAATGGTGGTTTGTTTTGATTCACTGAGGTATTCCTAACTTTGAGCTAACAACTGTTCGCTAGAATATCAGCGAACACGTGTAAGTCAAATTAAAGTTAGATAAATGTGACTATTCTTGTTGAGCTGAGCCGGAATTCTAACTGGGATATTTTGCTTTTAATTTAATAATGAGTAGTATTAAAAAATGAGCTATGGCTTGAGGTGTATGAAATCTACCAAGTAATTGGCTTTATAAAGGTGGAATATGCCAAGGCTCTGTGGAAAAGCAAAAATGTAAGAAAATAGGGATACGTAATGGAATTACGATTAGCGGAATATAAGGACTATGAACGCATTGCTCAATTGCATGCGGACAGTTGGAAACGTCACTACCGAGGCATTTTAACGAACACTTACCTGGACAGCGAAGCCATCGACGACAAATTGTTGATTTGGCAGACTCGCTTAACCAATCCTCCATTTAACCAACATATCGTTCTTGCAGAAGAGGGGGGCTTGTTACTCGGCTTTGTCTGTGTCTTCGGCAATCATGACTTTGAGCGCGGTACATTCATTGACGCTCTGCATGTTGATGATAGCTATCGTGGTCGTGGTATCGGCAAACAACTCTTGCTTGCCGTTGCAGAGTGGCAACAGCAATACTTCAAAGATTCAGGATTGTATCTAGAAGTAGTCTCGCAAAACACGTCAGCGATTTCGTTCTATCAACATATTGGTGGACAAGAATGCCAAGAGCGTACGTGGCGTGCTCCGGGCGGAACAGAAGTAATGGAGAAAGTGTTCCGTTGGTCTAACGCGCAAGCGCTGGTAAGTGGCATTGAGGAAAACGTCATCTATTCATAACGCTTTCTAAGCGAAAGAACGGAGACGATAAGAGCAGCACTGACGCTGCTCTTTTTTGTTTGCGGGATAGTTAACAATCTGGCGAGTTAAAAAGACAGGCCCATTTCCTTTAACTCACTTTCACATTGGCTCGCATTTTCAAACTGAATAGCAGCCATGCCCACCTGTTTAGCCCCTTCGACGTTGTAAGGCATATCATCCAGAAAAACGGTTTCTGATGGGTTTAAGTCGTAGCGGGAGAGAAGCGCTTGATAAATTTCCGGTTGAGGTTTTAAAAGTTCGACTTCGGCAGACACAATCGCGCCATCAAAAAGAGGCCAAAAATTGTACGTTGATTTTAAGTGTTCGACAATTTCTACAACATTATCAGTTAGTGCGTAGACACCGTAACCCGCTTGCTTCACCTTTTGTAAAAGCTCAACACTGCCGAACAGTTGAATCTGAGTCTGTTTTACGTAGTAGAAGAAACAGCAACATTCTTCAGCCGTTAAGTCGAGTTCTTGTTGGTAACGGTGTATTGCCTCTTCTTCGCTGATCAAACCTTTGTTGAGGTCTAGCCAAATCTTGTTTGAGAACAGTCTTTTCGCCATTTGTTCTGCGTCTACGGAATGACCAAATGTTAAGCGTACAATCTCTGGAGGTGACCAACGAACCAGTACGTTGCCGACATCGAAAACAACATTTTTAATTTGAGATCTTTCCATAGAACACCTTTGATTTGTGAGTTGGGCAGAGTAATCAAACTAAGATGAGTGAGAACAACATTCGCGTTGCCCTCGCATAAGTTGATTCTACTTGAATCACAATAAAATAATATGCAATTGAACTCGTTACCAAAAAATTCGTGAAATCAAGCTGAACTTAGATAAAAGACTGAATTTAAAGACAAGCATCGCGAATAAATTGACGGATTTCGCGCTGCTTATATTTGGCAAGTAATATATAATTACAAAACAACGTGATTATAAAAAAGATAGCAAGTCACAACTTTGAACGTCAGGCGGAGTAGACAAATTAGATAGTATGGATTCGATACGTAAGGTATATGAGTACGCAGAGCCCAATTTAACATTAGTTGGTTGGATGGGATTTATTGGCTTCCCGCTCTACTACTTCGTTTGGGACTTCATGTTCCCGCAATCCTATGAAAACTTGCCGCTACGTTTGTTCTGTTCCGCACTGTTTTTTGGCATCATTTTTCGTAACCGTTTGTCGTCATCATGGCGAAAGTACGTGCATGTCTATTATCAAATAACGATTACGACCTGTTTACCTTTCTTCTTTTTTTATATGTTGCTCATGAATGATTGGTCCAATGTTTGGGTGATGTCATTCATGTCGGCGATTTTCCTGCATATTTTGTTGGTTCATGTCACAAGGGTCATGTTTGCTCAGACGTTCGCTGGTATTGGTCTAGCGACGTTTTTTGCGTGGATCGCGAAAGGCTTTCATCTCGATATCACAATGGATTGGACGCATGTGCCGATATTTTTGTTTATTTATGTGTTTGGCAACATGTTCTATTTCCGAAATCAGGTCGAGCATGAAGCAAAAGTATCGCTCGCGAAGTCGTTTGGCGCTGGTATTGCTCATGAAATGCGTAATCCACTCAGTGGCTTATGTACGTCGATAGATGTTATTCAGTCTGTCTTGCCTAACAAAAAGGCGATGGGCAAAAAAGATCAGTATGTCATGAGTGGTGAAGACGTGACCTTGCTCCGTGAAGTGAGCGAAGATGCGATGAACATTATTCATTCAGGCAACGAGACAATCGATTTATTGCTCACATCGATTGATGAAAATCGCGTATCTCGCTCTTCCTTCAAAAGATATTCTGCTCAATCGGTGGTTGAAAAAGCCATTGAGAGTTTCAGTTATAAACGTTCGACAGACAGGTTCGCGATTTCATTCGATGCAAGAAGTGAGTTTGACTTTTTGGGTAGCGATACATTGTTAAAGTACGTCATGTATAACTTGTTTAAGAACGCATTTCATCATCGCAGTTCAGACGAGTTTCATATTCATGTGAGTATGCAGAGTAATGACACGGTCAACCAAATTGTAGTGACGGACAACGGATCAGGTATTGCGCCAGATGTGATTCGACATATCTTTCAGGACTTCTATACCACAGGTAAATCGGGCAGTTATGGCCTTGGACTACCGTTTTGTAAGAAAGTCATGCGTTCGTTTGGCGGTAATATTAAGTGCATTTCCCAGCCGGGAGAGTGGTCACAGTTTACGTTGACTTTTCCGCCTATCACATCAGATACGGTAACGGAAATTAAAGATGAGCTGACCAAAATGAAATCAATTTTATTGGTCAGTAATCAAGACATTATCGTGCAAAAAATGGCAGATATTAGTCGCTTCATGGGATTTGATGTCACCGTTTTAGATGTAAAAAGCGTCTTTAAAAAGAAAGAATACGAGTTTGAATTTGACCTGATATTCGTCGATGTGGAAAGCCTTGATGTTTTAGAAAACCAATTAGACAGAATCGAATCGTTACTTTCATTTACTGAAGCGCGTGTGGTGTATCTTTTTGAGCACAAACCTGCGCAACGAGCTAAAAAAGTTGGCCATGATCCGATTTGGGTAGAGACTCAGGCGTGGCTGCTAAACACCAAAGCTACGATTGAACGTTTGCTTTATGATTCCACTTATATCTCTTCAACGTTGCCATCTGCGCCTTTAGATAAATCCATCAAACGAACCATCATGGTTGTGGATGATAACGAGTCTCTGCGTAAGTTTACGGCGATGTTGCTAGAGAAGCAGGGATTTGAAGTGGTACAAAAGGAAGATGGTCAGCAAGCATTGGACACTCTTGAAAAAGAAAATATCGATCTGATTTTGATGGATATTGAGATGCCAATCATGGATGGAGTAGAAGCGTCGCGACGTATCCGTAACTCAGAAAAGTCGTATGCATCGGTGCCGATTATTGCGCATACGGGAGACAGTTCTCCTGTAACGCTAGATAAAATAGGCTCATCCGGCATGTCCGACTTTATCGTTAAACCCGCTGATAAGAATCGCCTTTTCGATAAAATTGCTAACTGGATTTAAAACAGAGCTCAGGATTGAACTGAGCTCTGATCTTTCACTGGAGCCAAGCGTAGGCTCAGCGTTCACTACGAATCAACTTACACAAACTCTAAGTCGGGATGGTCAAATGCCTCCTGACAAGCCGATAAGACGTGATCCACTTGTTGAGCTGTCATGTCGGCATTGACAGAAAATCGAATGATGTTCTTGTTTCTGCCCGTGGCCGGTCGACAAAACACCGCACCGAAAACGTCTCTTTCTTCAAGGAAATCGCGTACTCGTTCAGTGTTTCTCTCACTTCCACACTCAAGAGCAATAATCTGCGATTCGCTGCGAATGTTAAACCCAATACGTTTTAATCCGATGGCGAGTTCTTTGGCTCGCTTGAACAAACATTCACGTTTGTCGTCAGCCGCTTTAATTACCTCAAGTGTTTTTTCTAGACGCACGACTTCTTGCGGCAAAACCGTTGAGCTAAAAATCGCAGGATAGGCCACGAAGGGCAGCGATTGTGCTAGCTTGTTCGGGCCTAAAATCGCACCAGCGCGGTAGGCGAACGTTTTAGCCAAACTTACGGTAACGAAATCCACCATCTGTGTTAGTCCCAGTTCTTGTAATAATCCAGAACCCTTTGGTCCGTGTGTGCCTAATGAATGGGATTCATCTACCACTAAGCCACAATCGAACTCCTTCGCCATTTCGTAGATGGCACGTAACGGGGCGATTGTGCCAATCGTGCTATACACAGAATCGACAACGATGATTCCCGCACCGTGGCGTTGGATCTGCTTGCGCAGATGATTCATGTTGTTGTGCATGAAAGGATGAATCTGCGCGCCAGCGGTGCGCGCTCCTTCCCACAACGACATATGAGCGAAAAAGTCGATGTATACGGGAACGTTTGGCGCGCAGATGGTTTGCAGTAAACCAATATTGGCTGCCCATCCTGATTGTGACAACAAACAACTTTCCATGCCGACAAACGTCGCTAGCTGGTGCTCAAAGGCGGGTTTTGATTGATCATCTTGCAAGAAGATTGCTGACATCACGACATTGTCATCTCGTTCAGAAATTGCGTCTCGATGCGCTTTCTGAATGAGCTCATTGTGAGAGAGTGAAAGGTAATCATTGCTTTGCATTACCACGGCATTTTCGGACGGTCGTTTGCCAAGAACGAGGTGTTTTTGATTTTCGTTAGATTTGATTAAATCTTGAATATGGAAATTAAGGCGTTCCTCGATAAAAGAGGGCAGTGGTTTAGTTTCGTTTTTAGTACACATAATAAATCTCTTTGTGATTTGGAAAAACGCCAGCGCTGACCTTATTTATATTGAGGATTTTGGGGAGAGTGTCACTAATCAAGTTGCATAACTTTGCTAGCGCTTGCAAACTCGATATTTAAGGGTTGGATGGTGGCTGTAACTCCTTAGGCTACGGGGGTCTAAACTAGTTTGTGTTCAATAAATAAACATGGTTTTTTGTGGTTGTACGCCGTAAAAGATGTAGTACAAAATTGCACGTAAATACGACAAAAAGTGGTTACGTTGATGAGGCGGGGTTATCTAGTTGGGTGTAAAAGTGGCGGACAAAAAAGGCGCGAAAATCGCGCCTAGGAATAGAGTGAGAAAAAGAGCTTAGCGTTTGTTACGTAAGTAACGTTTACGACGTTCTTCCTTACGTTTCGCTTTCTCTTCTTCTTTGCGAGCCGTTTCTATTTCGACTTCGATCAGTTCTTGAGTAATCATCTCAGGAAGCTCAAGAGTGATTTGTCCTAGTGTACCTTGTCGAAGCTCGTGAAGTAGAATCTCAGATACTTTATGAAGATCCACTCGGCCACCTGCTCGTAGCGCGCCGCGACGACGGCCAATTTCTTCCATGATCTCAATGTCAGACTCTGGCAGCTCTTCGATTTGGTAACGTTCTTTTAGACGTTCTGGGTAATGCGCTGCTAGATACTCAACAGTGTAAAACGCAACTTCGTCGTACTCCATTGCAGTATCTTTTACGGCACCCGTTGCCGCTAAACGGAAACCACTATGTGGGTTTTCCACTTTTGGCCAAAGAATCCCAGGAGTGTCAGACAGAACAATGCCGTTTTGTAAATTAATGCGTTGTTGGCGACGCGTTACCGCTGGTTGGTTACCTGTTACTGCGATAGTGCGACCAGCCAGTGTGTTGATGATGGTCGATTTACCCACGTTCGGGATGCCCATGATCATGGTACGAATGTTTTTACCAACTTCTTCACGGTGTGGCGCAAGCTTACGGCAAAGCTCCATAATTTTATGTACTTCTTGAGGCTCAGAAGTCGTAATTGCCATTGCTTTTACGTTTTGTTCTTTCTCAAGATGGTCAATCCACAGTTGCGTCAGCTCTGGATCAGCCAAATCGCGCTTGTTTAGCACTTTTACAACAGGCTTTTCACCGCGGATTTTTGAAATCATAGGGTTTTCGCTACTGAAAGGAATACGAGCATCCAGTACTTCGATGATCACATCCACCTGCGGGATGGCTTCTTCGATCTCTTTACGCGCTTTGTGCATGTGGCCAGGAAACCACTGGATTGAGTTGTTAACCATTTGAAAATATGCCTTTAAATTTATGGTTAAGCTGTGGAAGGTATGAGGTGGGGTACCAAAGGTACGATATCGGTCACCTGAAACTACGACAGCATAGATGTGAGGATCTTAACACTTTATCTTGTAGCGGAAAACGTTCAGAAACCCTTATCATTTAGAAACAGAGTTTCAACGTGTTCCTCTTACCATCTAGGACCAATATAAAAGGTATTCAGTTGCTACATAATGGCCTTAAATAAGGAATACAAAAATGAACAACAGTGGAACTGTTCAAATTGCTTTGCTTTATTTAACCCGCATAGGAGAGTTTGATTGACTCGGCAACGCGCGGTTTTGAGTCGAGAGAATTTATTGGGGACGGTCTAAAGTAATAGTAACCTTGAGTTAATGAGTGGCTTGTCTTTAACATCTTATGATGTTCGATGTACTCAGCACCCTCGAAGATCAATCCGTGTAAGCAGAAAGGGGCTAAGAAGTACTCTAGTGCTTGTATAGACTCTTGGTCGGCGTGTTTTAGAAAGCTTTTGTCAATCTTGATACGATCCCAAAGTATGTTGCCAAGTGACATGTTAGCCAGCTTGTTGTTACGGTGATAGTCATCCAGCCAAATCTCGATATTGTTCGCTTGTAACACTGACAAGTTTTCGCGTATTTCTTTTGATTCGGTATAACAATCAAGCTCGCTTATCTCAAGAGCAAACTTAGCACCATTGAAGCTTAAAAGCTCACGGACAAAATCTTCGTCAGCTAAACAAGAGAGTTTAATATTAAAAGAGTGTAGTTGGTGAGGGTATTTTTCAAGAGAAAATCGAATTTGTTGTAAAGCGAGAGTTTGAATAAACGTGTTGTCTATAATGGAAAAAAATACGTCGTTGTTTATGTTGCTTTTATCAAAAGTGTTTATCTTAGACAAAGTTTCGTAATATTGAATTTCTTGGCTTCTAGGACAGAGGATAGGTTGTACTAACGTTTTTATATCAAAGTCAGTCAATTTGAAGCTAGGTAGGTAAGGCATATTCCTTTTCATATTATCCACTTTATCCGTTTACTATTACTATGTTTGACTCACACTTAAACATCGTTTCATATTCTATATCTAAAGTTATTACGTCAGGAAATTAAGAATTATAATACCTCTATAAATAATATTTAATGTTCATTAAGCACCATCGAGAAAACAGGTGCCTAATGAACGATGATAGAAATTTATTTCGCAACAACAGACAGTTCTACGTCGAATTCTTCACGACCACTGATGCTGAAATAGTATTGTCCCATTTTGATCGACCCGTCTTCATTTTTTGGGATTGAAATCGTTTCGTTACTGCCATGGGTGTAGTTCGACCATTCGTACTCGAAGTAGTGGCATACTTTGTCGTAACAAGCGTATAGATCGGCATCACCAGTGCCGGAGATAGACACTTCCAGTTGATTATAACTTTCTGAAACATCGACAAAGAAGAGCGTTTCAGAGAACTTTTTACCACTTACTTGGATGCTGGTATTGAGTTCGATTTTCTTAGGCTTCTCTTTCGGTTTTGGCTGAGAAATATCCGAATCGTCAATGTCTTTTGTGACCTCATCCAGCCACGAATGAAACTCGGTATTGTAAGCAGGACCTAATCGTTCAAGCAGTTTTACCCACTCTTTGTATTGGCCGGTACGCGAGTAACCTAACAGTTCAGTAACGTCTTCAGGGTGTTTCTCTATCATGAAGCGTACAGCTAAGTAGCCCCAGCGATACACACGGTTTAAACCGTCGCTGTAGTTCGTACTGAACACGTCTGCCAATGTGTGCGTCTTTTCTTTGCCAAGTACTAGAGCAGCATTGTAGCTCTCTTTGTAATACATGTATTCAGCAAAACCTTCCAACCACCACACGATATTGCCTTCGCGCATTGTGTCATGGAAGTTACCGTATTGGTTGAATCGACCGTCTAAATAATGCACATATTCGTGCTCTAAGTTTAGAATCGAAAAGTCGTCGTCCCATCCGTTTTGATAAGCGACGAATCGAGGTACATTTCCTTGTTTTGATGGGTCTCGCTCAAGGAACTGTCCGCCGTTGTTGGTTGTGTTATCAAAAAGGAACCTGGAGTAGGTCGAGTAGTCACTTTTGGTTTTAAAAACAATAACATCGACACTATCGCTATGATCATCAGCGACAGGCTGATATCCGGTATTAACAGTTTGGTGGAAGTCATCTTCTTTGAGGTTTAATGTTTCGCAGCTTGTTATTGCTTGAGCTTCGGTCATCTCTTGAGCAAGAATTCGCGCGGGTCCGCGACAATCATAACTGAATGTCATTATTCGCTGTTTTAATACGGATTTTGAGTTACTTAGCCCTAGTTGCTCAAGATAATCTGATGCATAAGCGTCAACCATTTCGGCGATGCCAACCCAAATTCTGTCTGACTTACCGCCTAGCGGGTAGCGCTTTAACAAAGAATCTAAAGTGTCGACAACGACTTTTTTTGTCTCTGCATCTTCAGTTTTTATCAGCCTAGCGAACTCTCGCGCGGCATTGCCAAGTAGTTGTTCAGAATCCGTGCCTATCGCCCATTCGTTGTTGGTAATAAAACCACTCAAACGATGGATATAACTTGAGTCAGATTCAATCACATCGTAAAACGCTTTGGTTTGTGAGTGCCCAGCTATAGCGACAAAGATATTGTTGATGGCTTTACGGTAGTAATAGCTGTCGCTTTTATCCGCTGAAAAGCTATCAAGAATAGCGAAAACATCGGGTGCGGCGATGGCGAGTTGTCGAATACTATCAACAACAATCAACATGGATGCGAGCGCTTCTTGCTGTTCGCGACCTTCAGTTAGAGCGTATGGCGAGCGCAAAAACTGTTGAATGGTATTGGCAATATCTGCGCTTAATTCGGATGAGAAAGGTTGCAACTTTTTAGCAAAGGTATCGTGTCGGTTTTTGTAAGCTGCCTTAATGAACTCACCTAAATAGTATATTTGCTGAGCTTGCTCTTTTGTTCCTTTATAAGCTTCAATTGCCTTTTTTAATCCGCCAGTAATTCGACTCACGCTCATGGTACTGAAGACGACGTCTGCTTGCTCTAACGATGGAGAAAACCACGTTCTCATGCACTCGTAGTCACTGTTTGCGACTCTTGATTCGATATTGACTCGGTCAACCGTAAAATCTTCAACAGTACATTTTCCTTTGTGTGGGAAAAGCTCGGTATCGTCATCTACCACGGTGTCATCGTCGGTCGTATCGTCGTCTTTCGTGGAATCATCATCTGTATCTGTATCTGTATCTTTATCGTCATCCACAGTTGAATCTACGTCAGCGTTGTCATCGTTTTTGTCGCCAGAATCTACGCCAGCGACGGGAACAGTCTTGACTCCACCGGAAGAATCATCACCACCACATCCAGTTAAAACACCAAGCATGGATAATAGAAGACATGCAGTTTTAATATTTTTCATAGAATTAGTATTGTATTTGAAATGGGCGTCAAATATATATTTTTACTGATGCATAGTTAAATAATAGAATTTAATGGCTAGATAAAAATGTATTATGCTCAACACGCCTATTTTTATGTGATATTGAACAAATAACTATTATTTATAAATTCAGTAGAAATGTTAATTGGGAAGGAAAAATTGATTTTGATATACATAACGCTTGGTTTTTTATTTTAGTCGACGGGTATATGAAAAAAATATATTTTCCAATCATCAGCACTTTGATGGTTTCCTTTGCTCATGCCAATACGCTTCCTGCGCCAACTTGGCATCAATTTCAGTTAAATGATGGTTCAAAGAAAGAATTAAAACTTTATGGCGATCAAGAGTCTTTCTGGTATCAAGATAGAGAAGGCATTATTTATGTCTACGATGAAGAGACAGGGTGGTTTTATGGTAATCATGAAATTGTTGATGGGCGTTTTGTCGTCACTTCTCTTGGGGTTGAAGCCAAATTAGAAATGCCACAAGCAGTCAGAGAGCTGTTAAAAGAACGCGTCACCCCGACGTCTTCTTTATTGCATTCTGAGCACGTTTATCCGATGAATGAGCCATATCTTGAGCAAACTCCCATTCGAGCACTAAACGCAACAAATGAGCCCACGCACCAACCTTTGCTCGTTGTTCAGGTGAGCTTTAACAACCAAGATTTTGTGAATGACTTCACCAATGTGATTTTTGGTGATAATCAGCAAAGTGTAAAAGACTACTTCAGTAAGAATAGTTACGGACGTTACATTGTAGAGCCTGCGAAAGAAACGGAAGGTACGGCGAACGATGGTGTCATCAACCTTACGTTGGATATCGCTCATCCGAATTGCCACTCAAAAAATGATGCGACTTGTGACAGTAAGTTAAATGAGGCTTTTAAAGCCGCTTACGACAAGTTAGACCGTTATGTGGATTTGTCTACTTACGATTTGAATAACGACGACAAAATCACACCTGACGAATTGTCTGTGATGTTTGTATTTGCGGGGTATGACAAATCTGCCGGTTCGGTAAATACGCCGTACATTTGGCCTCATCGTTATAGTCATAATGCGATTGAGATCGATGAAAAGACCATTCGAGATTACTGTTTGTTTGCTGACTTCCAAGGTGACCATCAATCTACGATGGGCGTGATTGCCCATGAGCTTGGACACTTGATGCTTGGTCTACCTGATTTGTACTCCTACAAACATTCCGGCTCTGTTGGCCAATGGGGATTAATGGGTGGCGGAAGCTGGGCAAGTAAACAAGGTGATACGTATGCAGGGGAAACGCCGGTCAATATGTTGGCATGGAGTAAGGAAGCTGCTGGTTTCATCAAGCCAAAAGTGATTGAAGCGTCTGGTTCTAGCACAATCGAGACTCGTCAAGGCGAGGGTGTGGTGTATCTCGATCCGTACTTGAAACAGCAAGGTCCAAGAGCTTACTTCGAAAACAGAAGAAAAACGGAATACGACCGTGCGTTGTCAGGTGAAGGTCTTTTGATCACGGCCGTAAGTATTGACAACCGCTTCAATGACACAGGGCCAATGCAAGTTCAGGTATTCCAAGCGGACGGTCTGGATGAACTACAAACTCGTGGCTGGTCAGATCAAGGTGATGTGTTCCCGGGCTCAAGCAATGTGGTCACTATTTCGGACGATACAACTCCTTCTTTAAAACTCATCACAGGTGGCCGGGAAACCAATATCTCGATTAATGATATCGCCAGTACAGATCAAAGCGGCACGTTACGAGCGTCTATTCCTTCATCGACGAATAAATCGGCTTGGATAACGTCACTTTCAAGGACGTACGTGTATGAAGACAGCCGCAACAATACGATAGGGTTTGGGTTAGAAAACAACGACGGTTACCAATCTTTGGTTGGTTTCTACTTATTTGCTAAGCCAATCCTACCAAACTCCGAGATGCGTTATCGCATGTTTAAATATGACCTGACTACAAACCGTTGGGGGAATGCGTCTATTAACGTTGACACTCAAGTTGAAGTGTCATCGGGGGTGATTCCTACGTTTGGTGGTCGAGTTATGTTTGCATCACCATTTGATATCGATGAAGGTGAGCAGATGTTGGTCATTGAGCTAGAAAACGCTAAGCCAGAATACAGCTATTCATTCTTGGACGCTTATTTGTCTAACGGAGAGAAAAAGAAGCAGTTCTATGGAAATGCCAGTTCGTACAAGACGAGCGGATTAAGCGAAGGGCGTGGCCGTAACTATCCTTTTGCTGCTTTGTTAGAAAAACCTCAGGCGAAACCTAGTATTACGGTTGAAACGGATTCCGTCACTGTATTAAGCGGTGAAAGTATTACGATTGATGTACTGGCGAATGACCACTCATCGGATGCGAATAGCACATTGAAGCTAGATAAGATCACATCAAAGCCTTCGATTGGTAGCGCTGAAATCTCAGGACAAAAAATCCACTATTCTGTTCCTGTTTCAGACATTCCAGAACAACGAGCAGTAATGAAGTATCAAGTGTCTGACGATTTTGGGACGACAGCAGAAGGAGAGGTGGTCATCACGATCAATTCTCCAGTAATCACCGCGAATAGTCTTCAATACAAAGCGCTAGAAGATACGCCACTGGAACTTAACTTACATCAGCAACAAGGACTAGAGAAAGGGGACACCATCGTCATTAAAAAGCCGCCGATGCACGGCAAGATTGATGGGAATACCTACCAAAGTAAGGAAAACTACTTTGGTAATGACCAGTTTGAGTTTTCTATTGTGAAAGAAAACGGACGTGAATCTAATACAGCTATGGCTGTAATTACGGTCGAAGCGGTTAATGATGAGCCGATCTTCGCTGTTGAAGCGAGTCGTAAAGAAGGCCTATCAAACGAAAAAGTCACACTATCTGTACTTGGCTTAAAAGACGTTGATTCAACGGATCACTCATTCAAATGGCGTCAAGTTTCTGGGACTAAAGCTCAGTTTGCCACCACGGACACGGCAAGTGTAGAAGTGACGTTACCAAAAGTGAGTGAGAAAAGTGAAAAGCTGACGTTTGAAGTGGCGGTAAACGACAACGATGGTGCAATTATTACTAAGAGCGTTGTTATGGTCGTTAAGCAAGAAGTCGTTGTGGAAAATGATCCTGGCAAGAGTGAAGAAGGCGGCTCTATGGGGCTGTGGGTCACTCTATGTATGATTCTGATTAGCCTAAGAACAAAGGTTAATAATTTGTATAGATTCGTAATAAGAAATGATATTTGGTAGAAAGATATTATAATTCATCGTCTTATATTCGCAGGATGAATGAAGATTGAAGGAAACCAATAAGAAAAACCTCCGTGTCGTAGCGCTTGCTCCGACAGGGAGGTATTTTGCATCAATAATAAGCTCACTAGAGATCTTGGAAACAGCTGCTGAGTTTGCAGAGTTCCAAGGTTTCATGACACACGTCGTTACGCCAAACAATCGGCCGTTAATTGGTCGAGGGGGGATCAGTGTTCAACCCACCGCACAATGGCAATCATTTGATTTTACAAACATATTAATCATTGGCTCAATTGGCGATCCTTTAGAATCGTTAGATAAGATCGATCCTGCATTGTTCGATTGGATCAGAGAGTTACACCTAAAAGGCAGCAAAATAGTTGCAATTGACACCGGTATTTTTGTCGTCGCGAAAGCCGGTCTTTTGCAGCAAAACAAAGCTGTAATGCATTCTTACTTCGCCCACCTCTTTGGCGAACTGTTCCCTGAGATAATGCTCATGACTGAGCAGAAAGCACTCATTGACGGAAACGTCTATCTTTCGTCTGGACCTTACTCTCACTCAAGTGTGATGCTGGAAATAGTAGAAGAGTATTTTGGAAAGCACACTCGAAACCTTGGTAACCAGTTTTTAAGTACAATAGAGAGCAGTGGAAACTCTCATTCATACTGTGATGTTTTCCGTTACATGCAACACAGAGATGAGCTGATTCTAAAAATCCAAAAATGGATTCTCACCACGGATCTAGACATCGTCTCTATCAGTGATTTAGCGAATGAAGCTTGCTTATCAGAACGGCAGTTAAAACGCCGATTTAAAGAGGCGACATCCATCAGTCCGTTAAAGTTTATTCAGTTAGGGCGTTTATCTTTTGCAAAAGAACTGTTGAGGTCAACAAAGTTGTCAATTGATGAAGTTGCAAGTCGGTCTGGTTATGTTGATACACAGTTTTTCAGGCAGATATTCAAACGAGAAAATGATTGTTCTCCGCTTGAATATCGTAAAAGAAACCAAGTTAAAGCTGAATGATAAGCATATCTCATGGCCAGAATCATGATCTATACAACATTATTAATTGAATAGTCGTATTTACATTCGTTTTAAATCCATATTATAGTTCGAACGAAAATGGCAAACGTTTGCCATTTTCGTTCGAGTATAAATGGGTTAGTCTTGAATTGATTTTTAATAACGGTAACTTATACTTATATATACGTATTCTTATAATTACTTAATTTCTATTAATAATATTGTCGTTCATATAATGTATATTGTTTGTTATGAAATAAACCAATATGAATATTATTAAGTAATTACTTAAAATTAAAGGGGGATTTAGACCTTATAAAGGGGGTGATTAAGACACAATATTATAAAGTTATCTTTTTTTAATTAATTATTTCGCAACGTGAAATAATAGTTAAAACAGATATTTACAATGTTTTTTATCTTGTCGGATCAGTGGTAAACTCAATGAGTAAGCAATTGGTTTCTTATACAACTGTTTAATGCTTAGACGTAAAATAAGACACTGAGTTATAGAGGGGAGCTATTTATTAACTGGCTTCATCTGTAGCTTTATGGATTTATAAAAATTATAACTATCGGAAAATTATTGGGTCTTGGTGTTATTTAAATGAAAGCTAATAAACGTACCATCGATGTAAAGTACTTGCGCACTTTTTCACATGTTGCAAGGCATAGAAGTTTTACTGCGGCAGCAGAAAGTCTATATTTAACCCAACCAGCCGTTTCACAACATATTAAAAAACTTGAATGTACTATAGGGGCTGAAGTCTTCGATCGAAAAGATGGATTCAATCTGACTAAACATGGCCAAATATTGCTTAGTTATACAGACAGAACAATGTCTTTATATGACCAATTATTTGACGAATTGGCTCAAGTAGATATGTTTGATCGGTACTCTATTGCGATATCTGATTCATTTGCCCCTGAATTGGTCGCGAAGGTAATTAGCTCTTTTAGAGTGTATAACGACGTCGAGTTGGCTATTACAAGTTATAGCGACATGAACTGTGTTGATAAAGATAACCACGATTTAGTCTTCGCTATTGGTGACACCACATCCGTGGAAGGTCGCGTTTTCCCCCTAAATAGAGAGCAATACATTTTAGCTTGCGACTGTGCCGTCAAACCTGAGGAGTGCTACCCTGAGCGAATCGTCTTTTGTAATACTTTGACTAGGCGAGATGCTGAAGTATTGCTTGATTCTTCTGGGGTGGATATTTCTAAGGTAAAACATTGGCTTACCACTTCTTCCTCTCGGTTGATGATCAATGAACTGCAAGCGGCAAATACTTTTGTTATCTGTCCTAGTTGGACATTAGGCGATTACAAGTGTAGCCAATATCCGCTATCCAAGTATATCGAGATGTACGTATGGTGTAATGATTCTGCCGCGAAGAAAATTGACCAAGAACGTTTGAGAAGTTTGATTACCGAAACATTCCGACTTACTTCTAAAGGCGTGGTTGGTAGGCCACCTACGGGTCGCTTACTAACCAGTTGTGAAGTGATGTAGAAAAACGCCATGCCTATTGAATAAATAGACATGGCGTTTGTTTTAATAATGATTAAATTAATGACATGTAGAAGAAAAAGAGCCCACTTATACCAATTGGTATTGTGTAAGGGATACCATTCTCAAAAGGTGTTTTTTTGCGATAAACAGACATTAACCACATAACCAATATTTGAATCCCACCCAATAATCCTATCGCTACTATTGCCGCTAACATATATTCATCGTTCACTCCTAAGAAAAGTGCACCAATGAGTTTTACATCCCCTCCGCCTACAATATTTATCAACCAAAGTATAAAGAAACAAATAAAAACAGAGGTACTCACTGCGAGCTGAGTTAGTGGTTCTGGAGTAAAGAACAAGCTAAGTAGTGAAGTAATGAAGATAATAAGAAGAAATCGATGTTTCACAATTCTATAGCGAATGTCACCATAGAATATGAGTAAGACATTAACCAGGCAAGTTAGCCATAAAGCAAAATTTATATAATTCATTTTACTATTTTAAATGTGTTACTTCTAAATTCAAATCATTTTGGATAATAAAAAATTATGTAATGGATTTCATTACTTTTATAACAACATCTTATATGTAAATAAAAAAGCTTAATTGGTGTGATTGTTTCTGTTGATGTAAATTTTCTTCGTTCACGAAATGAGTGATTAATTCAAGGGAAATAGAGGTAAACATGCTTTTAAATATCAATTCTAAACTTCGTAATATCCGCAATAAATTTAAGTCTGACAAACGTGGTGTCACTGCTGTGGAATACGCAATCATCGCTGTAGCAATGTCTTCAATTATTCTATTTGTATTCAAAGATGGCACTTTGAAAACAACGTTAAATGATGCAATGGGTAAGATCTCTACGTCGATGGATAGTGCTAATTCAGCCGGTGGCAGTGGTAGTAAAGGCGGTACTGCCGACGGTAAACAAGGATAAGTTAACCCGTTATAAATTTAGAGAGAGGGGAAACCCTCTCTTTTAAGGTTTTTATTCTATGAGTAGAGCATTAATTTTTGTATTTGTTGCCATCACTATGTTTTTGGCCTTTTTTTACGTCAGTGATTTCTTTGACCAGCCAGAGCCTGTGGCTGTCGTGGAAAATGAAGTGTTTGTACAAGTCGCATTTGTTAATCGAACTGTGAACAAAGCTGATCCCGTCAATATTGATGCAATTGATATTCGAGAGTTTTCAGAGTCAGAAGCAAAACAGCATTCTTATACCCCTTATACGAGTATCAAGATTGAATCTGGCGCTCTATGGGCAAAAGATGTCACCGAAGGAACTCAACTAACGTCAAACTTGGTTTCTAACCCAGGCGAAAAAGATTACATGTATCTTTCGCTTAAAAAAGATCAGGTCCCTTATTACTACCTTTCTCAAGGCAGTAGCATTGTTGAGGCGTTACCAATACAACCTGGCGACCGCGTCAGCTTTGTCGCTACAACCTCATCTCAATCGAATTTATTAGAAAGCGGTTATTCCGATATCGATAGTTTAACAAGCAACGTCATTATTGATGGTGCTTTAGTTTTACAGGCGATGAATGTGTCTGAAGATGATTCGTCAAACGAAGACTATGGCTTGATCATCGCGTTGACCGTTAAACAAGTACTTAAGCTTGAAATGGCACAAAAGATCGGAGCTATAACGTTGGTTCCTGCAAAGATGGTTCATAAATACTTATCTGTGAAAAGTAGCGATTTAATTGAGCATCGATTTGGCGTTCGACAGCTGAGAGGGAATTAAGGGTGTTCAATAAAAATATACTATTAGTCACATTAGGAGTGGCGCTATTACTCCCAGCTTCAGTCTCCGCAGGGGAGCTATTGAGCTTAGATAAAGGCGCAGCAAAAACCATTAACGTAAAACGCAACATCGACACCGTATTTGTCGCAGACACTCAAATTGCGGACTACAAGGTAATCGCAAATGGGAAGCTCGTGATTTACGGTATCGGTCGTGGTGCAACGTCGATCATTGCTTATGACCGAGCCGGAAACGAAATTTATAACGCAGAAGTGGTAGTCAACAAGAGTCTAAGACTTTTAAAGCAAACCATTATTGCGAGATATCCAGATGAAGACATTAAGCTGACCAATATTGGTGAGCAAATAGTCATTGATGGTGTTGTTAGCAGCGAAGAGATCAAAGACAAAGTTTACCGCCATGTTGGCGAGATGCTGAAAAAGAGTAAGCAAAGAAATACTTTTGAGCTTTCTGGCGCAAATGGAGAATCCGTTGATCCGCTTGACTATACAGCTACTTACGTTTTCGAAGATATCATCAACAACCTAAAAGTGCTCACTACCGATCAAATCAATGTGAAGTTGACGGTTGCAGAGGTTTCGAGCTCATTCTTAACAGAACTCGGCGTGTCATACGCAGAGACGAATGGTAAGTCGATTGGCGGTGCTGGTCAGTTCGTCAACAAAATTCTGGACTTTACGGCAGAAGATATCGTCGCGGTTATCTCAGCGAGTGGCAACGACAGTATCGGCCAAGTGCTGGCTGAGCCAAACTTGTCGGTAATTTCTGGCGAATCGGCGAGCTTTCTTGTCGGTGGTGAAATCCCAATTACCGTTCGAGACAACGATGGTATTTCCGTAACTTATAAAGAATACGGGGTAAAGCTGTCTATGGTTGCTAAGGTGACAGATTCAGAAAACATCCGCCTGTCACTGCTACCAGAAGTGAGCTCGATTGATAAAACCAATGGTGTGAACTCCGGTCTAGTTAGCGTCCCTTCGCTACGAACTCGAAAAGCTCAGACAACAGTTCAACTGAAAGATGGCCAAAGCTTCGTGTTAGCTGGCCTTTTAACGTCGGAAGAGCAGGAGTCATTGGCAAAAATTCCTTATCTAGGCGACATCCCAATTCTTGGTGCGTTATTCAGTAAGACCAATACCGAAAGAAGAAAGACGGAGTTGATCATCGTCGCGACAGTTAATCTTGTCGACCCTGTCAAAGAAACCGACATCAAGCTGCCGAAGTTCGAGCGAACGAGTGACCTTGAGCGCTTGCTGAAGCTCGATCTTTCGAAAGTTGATGACGAAGAATTGGAAAATACGATAAAGGCGGGAGGCTTTAACTAATGAAGGCAAACCTATTATTGGTCGTTTCCGTTTTACTGACCGGTTGCTCGGTATCGGTAACCCCAAATAAAACGACGGTAGACACCATTGTGGAAACCTTTGAGTTTCGAGTCACCAACAAAGACGTGGCAATGGATAAGTCGGTTAACTTTGTTAATCAAATCAATAGCCAATACCCAAAGTCTACGTTTGCAATCAATTACGACACCGAAGAGAGTCAATTTGTTGATGGTTTTGTAAAAGAAATCAAAGCCAAAGGCGTAAATAAACTGCAATACACACTGAACGCAAACAGTGAGGGAAAAGGTGTAAAAATCGTCGCGAAGTATCACAAGATTCAAGAACAAACCTGTGGTGCTGTTTCATTCAATACTCTTAAAAATCATCCATTTGGATGCAGCTTGGAATACAACAGACGTTTGAGTATGACGAATCCTGTCGTGGAGTAAAAAATGGATTTAGATAACCTATTCAAAACGACTTCATCGAGTAAAGACAAAAAGAATAACACCATTGATCTGGTTGTTTCAGATGATATGGCTTTTCTGCAAGCGATCGATGAGCTCTATGCGATCGAAGGTTTCGCATCACCTCTTAAAGTAGATGATATCGATGATGAGAGTTGGCACAAAACAAGCGCAGAAATAAAGCATGTCGTTCTTGATTTGCGAGATTGTGGCGAGCTTGTTTCGGAAGTGGCGGAAATATCTTCAAGATTAGATGTGAGCATCTCTCTGATTGTGTTGAGCAACACGGACTCAATCTTGATGCGTGACAAAGTGCTGTCGTTAGGTGCGAACTACATTCTTTGGGATCCGGAACTTGATGGCTTGTTGGGCGCATTAAAAGAGTCTGGTAAAGACACATTTTCGCCAACGGTGAAGAAAAAGTCGCGAATCGCTAAAAGAGTCTTGATGCTTGGTAGTAAAGGCGGTGTTGGCGTGTCAACCATCAGTGCTTTTTTATCCCATAGCTTGAGCCAGCAAGCGAGCTTAAAAACGTTGCTTGTTGAACACGATACGCTGGCATTAAATTCGGATATTTTCTTGGGTTTAAAAGGGCTAAAGGCGCAACAAAATAGCATCGATTTAAACCAATCTGAGCTCGATGCCGCAATTGCTGGGAGTTATGTACACCCGATCAAAGACAAGCTTGATTTCCTTGCCCTTGAAAAGAACATTGCATGCATTAGTGACCATGCAGACTCTCTATTTAGAATTTCTAATGAGCTGGTGGATCAGTACAACTTCATCATAGATTCATTGCCTTTAAATGCGATAAACGAACTGACTTCAGAAGACATTAATGAAAGATACAACCGCATTTTTGTTGTCTGTGAACCTTCTGTTGCCTCGTTACGCGCTTACCACTCGATAAAGAAAAAATTAGGAAAGGCCGAGCATCGAATCATTTTTTCTATGACTCGATCGCAGAAGGATTACATGATGCCTCTCCAAGGCGCCAAAGAAAAAATTAAAGCGAAAGACACCATTGATTTCGTTTATGAAGCCAATTTGGAAAAGTTGATCATCCAACAGGGCATTCACAACACGGCGAAAATTAAGTTCACCCCAGCTATTGCAAATATGGTGAATTCGCTGACTGGTAAAAAAGTCAAAGTGCAGAAAAAGTTCGCGTGGTTTAAGAAATGAATCACCTAAAAGAAGTTTATATTGACATAAGAGACGAAATCTTTGACGCGCTTGATGCCGCTTCTTTAGTCGATGTCGAGCCATTAGAGCTTGAAAGCCAATTAAAAGATTCCGTCAATATTCTTATCGAGAAAAAGCAACTGCAAATCAGCAGTTTGAAGCGTTTAGATCTCGTCAAAGCACTACTGGATGAACTTAAAGGTTTAGGACCGCTTCAAGCGTTGGTTGATAACGATGATATCTCGGACATTATGATCAATGGCCCGTCAGATATTTTCATCGAAATCAACGGCAAGGTAGAGAAGTCGCCAATCCAGTTCGTCAATGAAAAGCAGCTCAATACTATCGCCAAGCGCATTGCATCCAATGTAGGGCGTCGAATTGATGAATCGAAACCGCTCTGTGATGCGCGTTTAGAAGATGGTAGTCGTGTAAACATCGTAATACCACCTCTTGCGATTGATGGTACTTCAATCTCAATTCGTAAGTTTAAAGAGCAAAAAATCAAGTTGGAAAACTTGGTTCAGTTTGGCGCGCTGTCCGTTGAAATGGCGAAGCTACTTTCCATTGCGAGCCACTGCAAGTGCAACATTCTTATTTCCGGTGGTACTGGTTCTGGTAAGACAACACTACTGAACGCTTTGTCAGGCTTTATCGGCAGTGGTGAACGTATTGTCACCATTGAAGATGCTGCCGAACTTCAGTTGCAGCAGCCGCACATTGTGCGTTTGGAAACGCGCCAAGCAAGCGTCGAAGGTACTGGTGAAATTACCGCCCGAGATTTGGTGATTAACGCCCTTCGTATGCGACCAGACAGAATCATCGTCGGTGAGTGTCGTGGCGGTGAGGCATTTGAAATGCTTCAAGCGATGAACACCGGTCACGATGGATCTATGTCAACACTGCACGCGAACACCCCTCGTGATGCAATTGCGCGTGTCGAGAGTATGGTAATGATGGCTACAGCAAGCCTACCGCTTGAGGCGATTCGTCGCACTATCGTGAGTGCGGTCGATCTGATCGTCCAAGTACGAAGACTGCATGATGGTAGTCGTAAAATATTGTTCATCAGCGAGATCGTTGGCCTCGAAGGGGACAGCGTGGTGATGGAAGATATTTTCCGCTTTGAGAACAATGGCGTAGGTGATGAAGGAAAAATCTCAGGTGAGTTCCGAACGCCAGGTCTTTCTAAACGTTCTGTGATTTATGAGAGAGCTAAGTTCTTCGGCTTAGATGGGGCACTTCAGGAGTTGTTCTCATGATGCTGATCGTCATTTCACTATGGGTTGCTGTCGCGTTATTCCTGTTTATTGGTCATGTGAAAAGACAAAAAGAAATCACGTCTATCATTGAACAGTCCAATACATTCGAGGGCGTTACTGGCTCCCGAGCGGTTATCGACTCGGAGAGTTTTGATGTTAGCTATAAAAAGAAAGTAAAGGACAAATTTAAGCAGCTGAAAAAGCTGCTGAGCCCAAATGCAGGACTAAAACTGATCGGCTTTTTCGCTGCGTCTTCGATAGCGGTTTACTGCGTTAATGACTGGTTTTTTATGTTTGAGTACTGGAAAGTGCTGCTGGCGTTAGAACCAATATTATTTGTGATGTTTATCCTCAAATTAAGTGGTATCCAAGCGCAGCGATTCAAGGACAACTTTCCAGATGCACTAAACATCCTGTCGGGTGCGCTCTCTTCGGGACAAAGTATTGTTCATGCCTTCGAATACGTAGGAACTCAGCTTGATAATGAAGTTGGCGAAGAGTTCAAAAAGATGTCAGAACGACTTCTGATTGGCGAAGACCCAGACGATGTATTGGCAAGAAGTGCAGCTTCGTTTCCTTACGTTGAGTACTTTTTCTTTGCCGCAACAATTCGAATCAACTTGAGTCGAGGTGGGCAGCTAAAAGACGTGATTAACCGCATCAACCGAATCATGTTTGAAGCGAGGGCAATCGAGAAAAAGAAAAATGCGTTGACGTCGGAAGCGCGTGCATCAGCAAAAATTATCGCGGCGTTGCCAGTTATCTTTATCATGATTTTGAAAGTGACCAGCCCGGAAAACTATAACTTCGTAATGTTTGAAGAAGGGGGAAAACCCATCTTTTATTACGTCTTGGTTAGTGAAGCTATTGGGTTCTTCTTTATCTACATGATATTAAGAGGAGTGAGGTAATGGTTGATATTAAGTTAATCTTCTTAGCGCTCGGTTTAATTATCTCGTTATCTGTCGCGTATTACTCGTTAAAGGTGTTTGATAAAACCAAAGCAAATATCTCAACAAAAAAGATTATTGACTCAACCCAAGAAAAAACGCCTTTTGTTGACAAATTATCGTTACATCTTTCTCGATTATCTTTTAATAAAGAAGAAACAAAAAATAACTTGGTTAGAGCAGGTATTCATAGCGAGTTTATTGCTCAAGCTTATTATCTATTGAAAATTATACCCTTGGTTTTTTGTTTGGCGTTTATTGGCTACTCCTACATTCAAGGAGAGATGGAGTTTTCATCCGCGTTTATTTCATTCTCGCTTTCTATGCTTGTTTGTTTGATCGCGCCGGATATGTATATCTCATCGCGAGGGAATGCAAACGTGAGACATGTAAGTAGTCGGCTGCCTTTCTTACTGGATTTAATGAACGTTTGTGTACACACGGGGATGACGTTAGAAGCAAGCTTGGATTACTTGTCGAACGAGCTAAAAACGGTCGATGAAAACCTTGCTTATGTCGTTAAGAAAACGTCAGAACGGGCCAAAATTGTTGGGTTAGACCGAGCTCTCACCGAGTTTTACGACTTAGTCCCAACGACGGAAGCACAAAGCTTCGTCATGACGCTTACTCAAAGCTTAAAGTACGGGTCATCCGTGGGTGCAGTGTTAGCCTCTCTTGCTTCTGATATTCGAGAAATAAACATGCTCGAACTGGAAGAGAAAATCGGCAAGATGGGGGCAAAAATGTCGATCCCAATGATCGCTTTTATCATGATTCCTATTGTTGTTCTAATCGCAGCGCCAGGGATAATGAGGATGCTAGGATAATGAATATAAAAAACTATTTCTCTCTTTTGGTGTTACTTTTTTTAAGTGGTTGTTCAACTATCGATCAAGAATTAGTAACAAAAGAAAAATTACTGACTAACTCTGGTCAAACTGAACAGCTTATTGAATTTTATAAAGCGAACTTAGTCGAAGTCCCGAGTTATAAGATAAAACTGATCAATTTATATTTGGATAATAAAGACCAAAAATCCGCTGAGTTATACATAAACACTCTAGAGAAAAAGGATCTTAAAGACCCAGATATTATTTATATCTTAGCTAAGCTTGAATATTTAAAATCCAATTACGATGCGAGTGAACGTTACTTAGAAGAGTATTTAGATAATGGCGGTCCAGAGGGTGATTACTACCTTCTAAAAGGCAAAATACTTGCGCGTAAAAAAGACTACGATGGTGCAATTTCTCACTTCAATGACAGTAAGAAGAATGGCGCATCAGACCGTGAGGCAAACAACAATATTGCAGTAGTGATGATGTTGCAAGGCAGACCAGAGCCCGCGATGGAGCTGCTCTATGGCTTGTTTGCTGCCAATCCAAATGATGAAAAGGTACGTTCAAATCTCCTTTTGGCGTCGACTCGGTCGAATCGTCCGGATGTGGCGTTGGAGGTTTTGAAACACGACAGTAGCGAGCAAGACGCACGAGTCAAACTGAAAAAGCTCATGAAGAGCGTTAAACCTCTGAATAAAAAAATAGATACAAAAGTTCCACCCAAACAGGTCGCGAAGTCAAAGGAAAAGAAAAATATGGAAATGGATACGAAATCTGTCGATTTGAAACCAAAGTACGTAGCGCGCTCAGTATTAGACCCGCAAAACTTACGTCCTAAAGCGCCGTCAATTTATCGAATTCAAGTATTAGCAACCTATAAAGTCATTCCGTCAGATTACCTAAATTACCTGAAAGGCAACTATGGCAAAGTGTATTCCTACACTCACGGCTTATGGAAGCGTTATTGCGTTGGTGAGTTTAGCGATATAGATGATGCAAAGAAGTTTCTTGAAAACATGAATATCAAAGGTGCTTTTGTCGTTGATTACACGAAGAAAAGGTACGTTGAATTATGATCAAGTTTCAAAAAGGAAGTTTGACGGTCGAAGTTGCGATGGGCTTACCCGTTTTGATCATGGTGCTATTTACCTGGTTTGACTTGTCTGTACTTACGTATTCGATGGGTGTAACCGACCATGCGCTGACGACAGCTGTGATGAGTAGTAAAAAACAAGGTAGTTCTAGCAACTCGGAAAAAGTGGACTATCAAGATGTGGTCAAAACCAAACTAGAATCTAGCGGTGGTGCCTTATGGTCGAAGGTTGTTGACCATTCATCGGTATCTGCATCGGTCTATTACTTTAAAAATTTGTCTGATTTTGTTCAATGTAACCGTAGCGGCCAAGCCTTAGATGATTGCCCCAATGTTAAAAAGGGCGATGCAGTGGCGAACTCAGTCAATATGCCGATAGCCATCTATCAATTGAGTTTCACTTATCACCCTTTGTTTAACTTTGTTATGCCAAGCATGAGCATTAATCGAGAGATGGTCGCAGTTCAAGAATATGAACGATGCACTTTCAAATTAGGTGAGGAGATCACTTGTGGTGGCTAAGTCGAAACAAACCGGAGCCTTTATCGTTGAACTCGCATTGGTATTACTCTTTTTTGGTTCAATCATTGCCATGCATATCAACTACACGATCGCAGTAAACAAGAAAGGGCAGTTGGATAGAGTGGTTTATTCCATCGTAAGCGTCATAAGCGAGCGTCGACAGTTGTTCGCCAACGAACTTAATATTTGTGGTGAGAACGGTAGACATTGTGAGGCACAAGTAAATAACGCGTTTTACATGGCGAAAGGCATGCTGAAACGTACGTTACCAGATTTTGATGCCAGCGAATTAGGCATGAGAATCACGGAGCTCTCGTTAGAAGAAAAGGACACTAAGCTCGTTACGTTTACCAACTTCAAAGGCAAAACAGAAGATTGTAATTTTCCAGATCTGAAGGAAATCACGGTGGCAGAAGCGAAGAAGCTATTACCACTGACGACACAGAACCGACGTCTTCCGCTTTATCACGTATCTCTATGCTACAAAACACCTTTCAATATCATCGGTGTAATGCGTGGTGAGCCGATCAAGGTTGTGACCAGTTCATACTCATTTGCAAGGATTTAATATGAAGGGCTTCACTAAGCAGAAAGGAGTGGCTGGAATCATATTTGTTTCGTTTCTCCCTATATTAATCATCACGTTCTCATTTTCTGTCGGTTACACACAACGTTTACTTGCGCACTCAAAAATCGAAGAAGCGGCGGAAGTAGCAAGTCTTGCTTTGATCGCAAGCCCTGGTAAAGACAATAAAGACGACCAGGACTATGCGCAGAGAATTGTTGATTTATACATTACTGACAACATCAGCGATATCGAGATCAGCGTATCCACCAAAAAGTGTGAATACAAAGATGGCTGTGTTCAACGGAATAATGAGCTATCACCATTTGCTGACTTCACCGTTGTCGCGACTGCGGAGCATGACTCGTGGATCTCACACAACGAAATTGGTGTAGAACCCAAGTTCAAGGTCTCTGGTGACTCGATTACGAGAAAATACCTACCTCAGCCCGTTGATATCTACTTCATATTGGATACCAGTCAATCGATGAGTAACCCATGGTATGGTGAAAGAAACAAGACTCAAATGCAGGTCGTAAAAGATACGATTACCAGAGTCGTTAAAGAGTTGGAGAACTTCAAAACCGGTCCGGATAAGAAAAGTCGAGTTGCGCTTTTAACGTATAACGCCTACAACGCAAAGTTCGATAAAGGCGCTGGTCGAGTGAAGTTATACGATTATGCAAGTGAGTTTTCTCACACTGAAGCGTCATTTGAAAGCATTGTCGATAAGATGTTTGATAAGTCTGTAGTAGAGCAAAAGCCGCACTATGCTAGTGATTATAATAAGTCGCAGGATATCCCTCTGACTGATAAATATCAGGAATTTATTGATATTCTAAACTCCAACAAAGTGATGCCAGCAAGAGGTGGCGGTACTCAATCATGGCTCGGTTTAATTGCTGCGGCGAAAGAAGCGGATAAAGTTAAAAAGGAAGATCGAAACCCAGAACAAGTGTTTATTATTCTTTCTGATGGTGCAGATACAGATGTGCAATTCCCGATGGGACTGAATAGAAATAGATCTTATAGAGATAAGTATGACGTCGTGACTAAATATTACGTAGACCAGTATGATGGGCGAACTTATTATTATCAGGTTTATGACAAATTCTTAAAGTCATTAGTGGGTGAGCATGGTTTGTGTGAAAGCCTTAAGAAAAGAATATCTAGTAAAGAAAATAAGTTTCAAAGTGAACATGCGAAGCTAGAGGGTGAAAAAACCAAGGTCACCATGGGCGTAATAGGTGTTAACTACAACGTACAAAAAGATGATGGTTTCGGTGAGTGCGTTGGTGAGAAAAACATTTATCATGCGAAAAATGGTAAAGACGTTTACAAATATATATTAAATCTGATTAACGAAGAAACAGGACGATTAAAAGATTAAAATGAAAAAGTTAATACCATTTGCGATTATTTTTACTTCAAATGTCGCGCTCGCTAATTGTATCAACCAAAGTGAAAACTATGTTACTTCAAAAGTTTTGAAAAGCTCTGATACAAAAATTACTCAGGTGGATGGAAAACTCGCATCAGTAATTAATGAGGATCTTTCCATTGTGCAAGATGAAAAAATTGAAAAGGTTGAAGCTACAAACGCCACGGAAAGTTGCACATTTGATAAGAACTCAATGTCGTTAGTTCTACACTATGATACTAATGAGCACTATTTAACAAACGTACATAAACAAGCTATATCAAAGTATTTAGAACTGGTTAACGAAGACAAACGTATTCTCGTTGAAGGGCACACGGATGATGTCGGAAGCCAGGCTTACAACAAAAGTTTATCCCTTCGACGTGCAAGTACAGCCTCAAAGTATTTAAAGAAAGATCTGGGGCTTGGCAACAGAATTGTGGAAAAGGCCTTTGGGGAGTCTGCACCTATATGTAAGGTGAACGAGAATAAGCTGTCAGGCTGTAACCGTCGAGTTGTATTAACTATAGAGTAATGAGCAATCCACTATTTGCTGTTGTAATTTTAATATTCATGTGCTCAATATTATGTGGTATTTAAAAGCTTAGTTTTTACTAAGCTTTTATTTTTGTGAATATTATTTCTGTAATGTATAAATTAGTTGTCTCAACCAATGAAATGTAAACATATTTTCGTGTCGATATTTTTGTTTTTTGGTAACGCTTACCATTCCTATGCTGAAGTAGAAAAACCAGCGATGAGCGCCCAACTAGAGGAGTATGTATATAACCCTCGTATACTCAAAGATGTTTCTGACACTTTATTAGGCATCGACTTAAATAAAAATAATATCAGAGATGATGTCGATAAAGTCGTTAACCACCTAGAAGTAACAGAAGCTGATAAAGAGTTTATGTTACGTTATATCCAATATGCGACAAGTATATTAAGTTATGACTTCGCAAAAGATAGGTTAGAAAATCCGCTGATTGCTAGCGAACTCTACAAAGAACTCAATTATATAAATAGTTGCTATAAAGAGTCAGGTGTTGATGGTAAAGATTTATATGATTCAATAAATGCATTAAACGTATTGATGTTTAATACAGATGCTAGAATCATTGCCTATCTACATTATGAAAAATACTTGGATATTAGAAATACATACGAATTGCTAAGCTATGATTGTAAAAACAAAAAATATCATCAAGTTTAATCGTGATATCTTTGAAATTTAAAAAGATCTGTTATTTAAAAACGAATTTAGCCACCATCGCTTTTGTTCTGTCTATACAATTATTATCAGTACACGAGGTAAAGCCGCTAGATAACCTCGCCTAGCTTACGGATACAACTGTATGGTTCTTGGCATCGGGAACAAGCAAAGAGCTAAGATTTGTAAAATGGTTTTAGCGTTTCTTTGATGTTGTTTCGAATACGCTTGTGGTGCAGGTTGTTTTTTTCTCTTTTGTGATAAATGAAATGGTAGGTGACAAGGTTTGACTCAATGGGCAAGTCAATCACTTGTAAGTCTAGTTGTTCCTTCCATTTCATTGCAAAAGACTGGGGGATTATCGCGATATTGTCACTCTCAATCACGTTTAACACAACGCCAGAAAGAGAAGATGCCACGGTTTCGACTTGTACGTTATTTAGGTATTGGTTGTGATTGGTCGTTTGATTCACAGCCCATTCATCAGTCAGCACGCAGTGTTTCTCTTTAAAAAACTGCTTGGTATTGATTTGTCCATTTATTCTCGGATGTGTTTTGCGGCATACGACGACATTTGGCTCTTCGTGAATCACCTCATTGACCAGTGTAGAATCATCAGACTTGATTGAATCAATGACTAACGCAATTTTCTGCTGATAAAGCAGTTCCAGTAACAGGTTTTTTGTCGCGACAGCTTCGTGAACAGAAACGTTGTTAATCGACGATAAACTACCCGAAAATACCTCTGAGCAGTAAACCTTAAATTGAGGCGAAATGGACAATGCATTCTCTACCATACACAGTGCTTGCCTTAGTTTGGGGAGCAAGTTCTGCCCTCTAGAAGTCAGAGAAATTGAACGTCCTACCTTGGTGAAGAGTTGGTATTCAATTAGTGCTTCCAAGCGCCTAATGGAAGCGCTTACTGCTGGTTGCGTCACGCCAAGGTGCTCAGCCGCTTTGGTGTATGATTGATATTCTGCAGCAATTAAAAATGTTTGGATTAAGTTTAAATCCAGTTTTTTATTAGTCATTAAAGTTATGGTCTGTTGTTATTTTAATATTGATTGCTTAATCAATATACCTCTAAAACAAAGATCAATTAACTTCGTTGATGTTATACAGAATATATCAAATATTAATATCTCACCGATAAATGAAACGTTACCATTGAGGAGAATCGAAAGGCTTTAAAAAACAACTAATTATCGTTAATGGATGAAAGTGTGCTTTCAATTATTGGAATCAGCCATTTATAAATAGGACTATTGCGATGGCGATAGTGCATGTATAGGTAAATATCTTGAGACTCGCCTTTGAAGGAGGCTTTTAGTTGTGGAGAGAGTGACAAACTTTTGAGTCCGGAAAGATGCTTTCTTGAAAGAAACGCAGATGTGGGGAATAGAGCATCTGTCTCCGAAATCACTTCTAATAGAGACAATATGGAACTGGACCTAAAAGCGGTTTCGGTTTCAATGTTTTCACGCTCTGCTCAGCACTCAATAAGCGTTCTGTTCTCATTCCAATCTGGGACGATGGCAGTGACAATTGGGTATAGACTTAAGTCATTACAATCGATCGCTTGATCTGATAAAGGGTGCGCATCTCTCGCTAATATCTGAAATTCATCGGTGGCAAGGTGCTTGGTTTGTAGTTCTTTAGGGACATTGTTTAGAGGGTAGTTGATTCCCAAATCTAACTCACCATTAATCAGTTTACTAATGGTATTTGAGCTCCAACTTTCTGTTTCTATTGTGATATTAGGAGCGATATCTAATAACTTTAAATGTAATTTCGCAGGGAAAGAGACGCCAAAAAATCCATTAATTGCGATTTTTATATTCGCGGAACTGCTTTCTGGCGAAAATTCATCAAGTTCTAAAATGAGATTCGATAAATCATCCATTATTTTAGGTAAGCTATCGGATAAAAGTTGTCCTTTGTCCGTAGGCTTTAATCCATACCTCGTTCGCACAAATAGTGGGTCGTTAAAATGCTCACGTAGACGTGCCATCGCCCGGCTGACAGCAGGTTGAGTGATGTTGAGCCTCTTGGCTGCCGCGACTGTTTTCTTCTCTTCCGATACTACTCTAAAAATCTTTAGCAGATTCAAATCTAAATTATGTAGCGGCTTTTTGTTTTTATCTTTATTTTTCATTCGATTACGTTCTGGTGGTGTAAGGCGTATCCGTGTTTGCATAAATTAACTTATACCAAAATTGGTATATTACCAATAATAAATGGTCAATTTATCTCCTTATCTATGAACCTTATGATGATGGTGGGTTTGAGATATGAACAAAGAATAATCGGTTCAACACTAATCTAGACTTGAAAAGACTTGTTCTCATTTGAGCAACACCATCTAATAAGATAAGGATTACTTCCATATGAAAAAGCGCATTTTAGCAGTAGCAGTGACGAGTATGCTTCTGTCTGCCTCTGTCTTTGCACAAGAAACGGTGGTTCCAAGCCGCGTGGGTGATTTGAAATTTGAATCAGATTTTCCGACACAAGAAACAATGAAAAACATGTTGAATGAAATGGATTTTCAGCGTGCAACCCAAGCTTATCTTTGGGGGATCCCTGCCTCAAGTATTATGGAATGGCTGAACGTTAGCCGTAATGATTTTAAATTCGAAGAAGGTCAGTTAGGGTTTTATAATACTCTAAAACAAAAGCAGGGCATTATTACTGCCAACTACACAACGCCATATGTTGTGGGTACTTGGAATTTGGAAAAGACTGGCCCGCTAATTATTAATCTTCCTGAAGCTAAGATGGCGGGCATGTTGCTTGATGTCCATCAGCGCGTACTGTCTGATTTGAGCTTATTGGGCCCGGATAAAGGTAAAGGTGGCAAATACTTGATTGTGCCACCGAGCGAAAAATACAAAGATCTAAATCCAAAAGGTTATTACGTCATTAGACCAAAAAACAATGTGGTATTTGCTGGTTTGCGTATTCTTGAACCGGATGTCGATCGCGTAGTGAAACAAGTGGTACCAAACATCACAACGCAACCATACGCTGGTGGTAAACTAGGTCGTAAAATCCCGGTTGCTCAAGTGCCGGAAATTGACTGGACGCATATTCCAAAAGATGGCTTGGAATACTGGAAGACCATCCATCAAATCATCCAAGAAAACCCAGTGGAAGAACGCGATCGTTTTGTTATGGCTCAGCTGAAGTTCTTAGGTATCGAGAAGGGTAAGCCGTTTAACCCAACAGAAGAGCAAAAGAAAATTCTGCTTGAAGCAAGTAAAGTTGGCCGAGCAATGGCGCAATCAAATGATTACACCAAGCGTTTTACACAGCCGTACTGGAAAGACACGAATTGGAAAGATGCCATCAGTGTGTCACTTGATCAACGAAGCGAAAACTACGATGAACTTGATGAACGTGCGGCTTGGTTCTACGAAGCTGTCACGGTTTCTCGCGGTATGAAGAGTACTGTTCCAGGCTTTGGTCAGCGTTACTTAGTAACGTATCAAGATAGTGATGGTAACTGGCTTTCAGGTGAACATACCTACAAACTGCATGTTCCAGCGAATGTCCCTGCGTCAAACTTCTGGTCGACGACGGTTTACGATGAACACAATCGTCTGATGATCATCAACGATGCAGGCTCACCAGACATTTCTTCTCGTAAGAATTTAAAAGTCAACTCCGACGGTTCGGTTGACGTTTACTACGGTCCAAAGCCAGTGAAAGGTTATGAGAACAACTGGGTACAAACGAACCCAGGAGAAGGTTGGTTTACATATTTCCGCTTCTACGGCCCAACAGAGCAAATGTTCGATAAGAGCTGGACGATGGGTGATATCGAACTCGTCAAATAAGAACATTGGTATCAATATAGGGAAACACACGTCTCCCTGAGTTATAACACGGCACCTCAAAACTGAGATTGTCTGTTGTAAAATTAAGCTCGGCTACAGGACTGTTTTTACCTGTGGCTGAGCTTTTACTAAATAAACCATGCTTATCAACTGGCTAAGTCTTTAGAATAATCTGATGGCGCGTTTTCCAACTTTCCAGTTGTTTATTGGCTGAAACACAGAACATTTACTGTTGAGATATTGAACGCAAATATCGTGTAGTCAAAGGTGGAATATCTTGTCAGAATGTCCTTACTTATTTTTAATTAATCAATTAAAAACATATAGTTAATTGTCATTTCGCTAAAGTTCGAAATTTGACTTTTTTGCTGATCAATTTAGTCTGGCTTTCCAATTAGAGGAAGCATTTATGTTCAGCATTCTAAGAAAAATAATCATACTTACCGCAACCGTAACCAGTCTTGCGGTTTCCTTTAATGCGCTTGCGAAAGAAAATACAAAAGACAGCATCGTAGTCGGCGTTATCACACAAAACGACTCTTCAAATTCCGTTGTAGACAGTGTCGGTCCATTTTATGGCATCAACCTCGATTATCTCTCTAACATCGCTAAGGTTCTTGGGCTCAACCTAGAACTGCGCGCTTATCAACACATTCCGCCGTTGCTTAACGATGTTGAAAACGGTGTGATTGATGGCGCTGTGGGTTTTAGCAAAACGCCAGAAAGAGAGAAGCGTTTTCTGTTCTCGAAACCCTTTTTCTCGAGCACCATCGCTGCTTGGTATCGTGATGCTAGCTACAAAGATCGTGATATTCGCGATATCAAATGGGTGTGTGTGGAAGGCAGCGTGTACTGCGACAATCTAACTTCGCAGGGCATCGACAACATTATCTATGTGAAAACGCGTTTAGAAGCTTTTGATGACGTTCGACGCGGCAAAGCTAACGCGTTGATTTACACCTATGTGGGCATTACCGAATACCTTGATGCTAATGATATTGTGAAAGGAATTGTCGATATTCCGAATTGGCTGCAAGAAGAGGAGGTGAGTTTTATCGCCTCACTAGACAACCAGAAACTGATCGACAGCATCGACAAAATTCTTGAATGGGAGCAGAGCGGTAAAAACATTCGTTCGGTGGCATCAAAAAACCCGTATCACATCAACGACAAGTTGCTGGTGGCGTACCGTCGTAATCATAAAAGTAACTTAACGATCACGTACAGCAGCAGTGATGAAGCGTATCCATTTCTCTATCGAGATTCGCACACGGGTAAGCTGGACGGATTCTTCCCAGACTTTATCGACTTAATTCAGTCGCGTACGGGTTTGGCCTTTAGTTATGTGAAACCGACGTCGAGTCTTTCTAATGGGTTGACGGCGTTTGATGCCGATATTGTCCCGGTATCTTATGTGGGCCCAGTGCCTAAGTCAGACTGGCTGATCACTAAACCATTCATGCACAGCAATTACGTTTCTATCCAAGCAGAAGAGAGCGAACGCGACAAGTCATCACCAGAAAAAGCGGGCATTCTACTGAGTTTAAAGAAGCAAGGGTTGGTGCACTTAGGTGTGTGGCAACAGGACCGTTTTGACCGTTATGACGATTTAAAACAGTTGCTTACGGATTTGAAATCGGGCGTTTTGGACGTGGCTTACATTCCTGATGACGTTGTTCATAGCATGATAGCGCAAGATCAGGTCGATGGTTTGGTGATCAATGAGCAAGACGTTCTGACGTTCTCGAATGCGTTTGCAGTTGCAAAACACAATACGCAGCTCCAACACATGCTCAACAGCATCATCGAAACCATTGACTCAAATGAGATAGAAAAACTTCTGCGCTCGCACCGAAGCTTCAACCTAGTTTATGGCTACGACGACGAGCAAATGGCAAAATTTTTCTTGGCAGGTGCGGTCGCTTTTTCTCTGATGTTTGCTGCCGCGTATTTCATTCTTGCGCACCTACGTCTAAAGGTGAAATTAGCTGAGCTGAATGCCAACAATGAAGAAGCGGAAAAACAATGGCTGATGGGCATCATTCAAGAAATTAACAGCTTGGTGTTTATTCACGGTGAAGATAACCAGTTGGAAATGAGCAACTGTGCCAACTACAAGAGCAAGCAATGCCAAGAATGTAAGCTGAAAAGCTGCTCGACTAATGCGCCTCTCGTGAACAACTCGGATGAATTGGCCACTGTAATTGGCGGACAACGCATCTCGGAAGAGGTCGCGTCTGCGGGGTGCGAACTCGGTATTAAACATGTGTATCGAGAGCGTAAAACCATCGCGTCTCCAAGCGGGAAGAAGAAGTTTGTGCTGACGGTGATTCAAGACATTACTCAGCAAAAAGAGCGTGAGCAGGCGTTAATTGATGCGCAAAAAGAAGCACAAACTGCAGTGCGCGCCCGTGAAAACTTTTTAGCGACCATGAGTCACGAGTTAAGAACTCCATTATCGGCGGCGCACGGCATCCTCGATTTGCTGAATCGCCAAGTGACGGCTGATTCAAATCGCGAGTTGATCGCTCAGGCCATGCGATCACTCAATCATTTGAATGTGCTAGTAGACGAAGTGTTGGATTACTCAAAGCTGGAAGCAGGGCAGTTAACCGTTGCTCCCGCTAAAACCGACTTACTCAAAACCTTGTGCGATGTGTTTAGAAGCTTCGAGCCAAGAGCGCTTGCGAAAGGTTTGGATTACAAAGTTACGATCAAGCCGCTTTCGGATGCTTTCATTGAAGTCGATGCACTGAGATTAGTGCAAATCACCACCAATCTGCTCTCAAATGCCGTGAAATTCACAGCAGAAGGCGAGATCGGAATCAGTGTCATCTTGCACGAAAAGCAGCTTATTTTGAAAGTTGCAGATACGGGCATTGGCATGACGGATGGCCAACTCGAAGGCATTCTCAACCCGTTTGTTCAAGCGGATGACAGCATTACGCGCAAATATGGCGGCACAGGGTTAGGGCTGAGCATCGTTGACCGATTGATCGAGTGTATGGGCGGCGTGCTCTGCATCGATTCACAATTCGGCTTGGGTACGACGATCACCGTCAAATTGCCAATTGAGCGTTGTGATTCAGAACCAGAAGTGCGTTTGAACTGGACTTACAGCGAGGCATTGCCACTCAGCATTCGTCAGTGGTGTGACGCATGGAAAATGCAGCCAGCAACACTGGCAAGAAGTATGGCGAACCTTTACGCCGCACAAGACAACGAAGCGGGCTTTGATGGTGTGATGCTGCGCGATGATCGAGAAATTCTCGGTAGTCTCACGTTGCGAGAGCTTCAATACCCAGATGCGCTGTTCAACTTGCTTAGCCAAACGCAGCAAGAGACCAAGCTGGACGAGCTTAAGTCCGAAGAAGTTTCGTGGATTCTCGGAACGGTATTAGTTGCGGAAGATAACCCAATCAACCAAAGCGTGATTTCAATGCAGCTGCGTGAGCTTGGTATCGAACCTGTGATTGTGAACAACGGCCGTGAGGCTTGGGAGTACATCAACCAAGATGAAAACGTCGTGTTGCTGCTGACCGATTTTCACATGCCAGAAATGGATGGCTATGAACTGATTAAACATGTGAGGGCGTCTGGTTTCAAATCGCTTCCAATCATCGGTGTGACGGCAGAGGATGCTCGGCTTGCCAATGAGCGAACACAAGACATCGGTATTGATGATGTACTTTACAAGCCTTACGACCTCAACAAATTGAAAACCGTTTTGGTGCCATTTATTGGCAAGAAAGAAAAGACCCGATTACCGGATTGGATTAAGCGTTTTAAAACGCAAGACGCAAAAGAAATTGCGCGTGTGTTTAGCCAATCTATGGCGATGGATATTGAAAACCTACAAGCCGCCCCGACAGAGCGAGATAAAAAACGGGTTATCCACGGCATCAAAGGTGCAGTTGGGGCAATTGGAATCAGCATGCTGACTGAGCTTTGCATTGAGGCAGAGCGAGTCACCGCGGCGGAGTTTGACAGGCGAGCAGCGGAGTTAATTTTACGAATCGAGCAGGAGATCGACAATATAGACTATTGGGCAGAGATGAATGAATACACAGCTTAATGTGATGGTGATTGATGACCATCCACTACAAACCACAATACTTACGCAGATATTGAATCGCTATTGCGCGCAAGTAACGTCCTTCAACGGTGTCGATGATGCGATTCAATGTGCGCAACGTCAGCATTTTGATGTGATTTTTTGCGATATCCAGATGCCAGGAAAAGACGGCATCGACATGATGGAAATGCTCGATCAGATTCAATACCAAGGACAAGTTGTGTTAGTCAGCGCGATGGAGCTGACCATCATCTCTGCGGTGCGTGCCATGTGCGAAGGGTTTAGCTTTGAGGTGTTAGGAAAGCTGCCTAAGCCGTATGACGAAAACCAAGTGGTTGAACTGCTGAGCCTAATGAAAGGTGAAAAAACCAAAAAGGCGTCGTTTATTCAACCCATCGAAGTGCAAGATCAAGAGTTTTTATTCGCGTTGGGTGAAGGGCGAGTGAAAAACTATTACCAACCGCTAGTGGATGCGCAAAGTGGAGAGGTGCTTGGGTATGAAGCGCTCGCGCGTTGGAGTCATCCGATTTATGGCGTGTTGTCGCCTTACCACTTTCTGCCGATTGTTGAACGTTGTCACCTCTCTGCCGAGTTGTTCCAAGCCGTTTTGAATAACGCGATTTATGACATCAAGCATCGGGGTTTGACGCAAAAAGTATCCATCAATGTTGATCATGAAAACTTGGAAGATCCGGAATTTTCACATCGCTTTTTGCAGCAATGCCTTGAGAACGAGATTGAACCCTCTCAAATCACCATTGAAATTACAGAGCGCGACACGTTCCAAACCAGTGCATCTCTGTACAAGAACTTACTCAAGCTAAGAATGAACGGCGTCACCGTCTCAATTGATGACTTTGGCACTGGCTCATCGACGTTTGAAAAACTGGCTCAACTGCCGTTCAACGAGCTCAAAATAGATCGCTCGTTTGTGCAAGGCGTCGAGTGCGATATGAAAAAACGCAACATCGTTGTCGCCATCTGTGCGCTGGCGAAAAGTTTGAACATACGGCTCGTCGCGGAAGGAATTGAAGATGAAGTCACGCTTCAAGTGATGCGTGAATACGGAATTGACCTTTGCCAAGGTTTCTACATCGACAAACCCATGCCTTTAGAAGCAATAACCATACTGAATGAAAGATATGAATAAAATGAATTGTTTGATCTTTGATGATCACCCTTTAGTTTGCGTTGCAATCAAATCCTTACTGAAAGAGCTGGGGATGACCAATGAAGTGTTTACCGCAACGTCTGCAAAGTCTGCATTTAAGACATTAAAAGAAAGCAACATTGAACTGCTGATTTTGGATGTGAACTTGGCCGATTGCGACGGCTTTGATTTCTACAAACGCATCAAATCCCACGGTTATGAAGGCAAGGTCATTTTCTTCTCGGCGGAAACCAGCCAAATGTACAGTCAAATGGCGTTTCGATCTGGCGCAGATGGTTATGTGTGCAAATCGGAAAATCACGACATTCTGAAAGACGCTATCGAAGCGGTGGTGAAGGGCTATACCTTCTTTAAATTTAAGCAAGTCGCGAACGAAGTCAGAGAAATGCCGCAACTTTCGAGCAGAGAAAGTGCCGTGATGAAGTATTTGCTGCAAGGCAAGTCCAATCGAGATATCGCGTCTGTGTTGTCGATTAGCGATAAAACTGTCAGCACTTATAAACGCCGCGTACTGGATAAATTTAACGTAAAGAACATTGTCGAGCTAACGAGAGTAGCGGGGACCTAAGGAGACACCATGACATTTAAAAGCATCGCGCTGTCTTTCTTTGTGGCGACGTTACTGTTTGCGACTTCAACAATGATGATAGGCGCTGTGTTGATTTCTTATGAAGTAAAGCAGTTCAACACCTACGCAAATAACCTAGCCAAAATAAAGCAAAAAGTCATTTTAATGGGGCTGCTGACGGAAGCGAAGCTTGAACAATACAAAGGCTTGAGCGTGGATGAAGTAGAAGCTCAAACTGAGTTCAGCTTCCAAGACGCGATTTACTCGCTGTCACCGTACGAAAAGCTGAATTACGTTGAAGCCGTCGCACGCAAATCGCTGCATCAAGCCGAAGCGTATTTATCAAATGCGTTTAATCGACAAAATGCCATTATGTACTTTCGCTCTTATACTGGGAGCAAGTTGATTTTAGAGCGACCAATCAAAGCGTTAGAAGGTGTGAAGGCCACATTCGATGTCGATTGGTGCAAGAGCAACTACTCTTGCGTTCTGGCTGCGTGGAAAGAACAACTGACTGATCGCGTGTTGTTTTCTCTGCCGTTTAAAACCACCTACTCGGATGACATGGCAATAAGCATCATGAGCCCGGTTTATTTCCAAGGTGAGCTAGTCGGCGAGTTTTCAGAACAGCTCTATCTTTCATCACTTTATAACGAAGGGAAAGCCGTCGACGTACAGATCTCCAATGGTAACAAGCAAATGGTGATCTATTTTTCGGGTTATCCGTGGCCATCGTTCGCGTACACCCAATCTTTTGTGGCAGACAACAACAACTTGATTGTCTACATGTACCCGTTCAGTAAAGTGATGGTGGATTACAGCTTTCTGTTTGTTATTTTCTTTTTGGCAACCTTGGCATATTACAACAAAGCGCATGAATCCAAAGAGAGCAAACTTCGTCTGGCGACGGCACTGACGAATGTGACAAAAGACGATTTAACTGGGTTACTTAACCGCAGAGTCTTTAAAGATAGCGAATTCAAACGCCGCTTGAAAACGGCCCCTTATTCCGTCATTGCCATTGATGGCGACAGGATCAAGCGAATCAATGATCGCTATGGTCATCACGTTGGGGACGAGGTTATCGAGATCATTGCCGATGCGATGCGTAAAGTGTTCAGAACCAGCGATTATCTCGTCCGAACTGGGGGCGATGAGTTTATCGCAATCTTGCCGGGGTGCAGCATCAGTCAGTCTTCGATGTTGGCGAAAAAGTTACGTAGCGTTGTCAAAGACAACCGACTTAAAACGTTAGACATTGAAGTCAGCGTAAGCACTGGCGT